>JBDMYC010000134.1:0-5774 GCA_039770535.1 Flavobacteriales bacterium | reverse complement strand
TTCTGCACTTCCTGGTGCATAACTCAATACTTCTTCGTTTCCTTGAAACGGCACGTTATAAAATCCTTTTGACATAGTAAATCTATATTTTTTGGTGGTAATTACTAAAACTGTATAAAATTAAGGATAAGTAAGGTCAAAAAAAAGTCTAAAGATTATTATATTTAGATGTCACTTCTGACAGGACGTAGGAATGTCTGACTTAAGACATAGGACGAAAACATTGAACACATTAAAATCAAGTTCAAATCAATATGAAGATAATCCTCCCCTTTCTATTCTTGCTTTGTTCAAGTGTGGCAATGTCACAAATTGTGATTGGAAGCGTCCTTGACGAAAGTGACAATCCCTTGATAGGTGTTTCTGTCTATAATACCAACTCCAAAAAAGGAGCGATAAGTGACCTGAAAGGAAATTTTACACTTCAAATTATTCCTGGTGATTACTTGAAAATGAGTTATGTAGGGAAAGAGACTTTGATTTATAAAATTCCTGCGAATAAACTGGATACCCTTTACAAATTGTTTATCCTAAAAGACAATACATCAGAAATTACAGAATTCACAGTTACTAGTAAACGAATTAGAAAAATTTCAGGAGAAAAAGACGAATATATTTTGGATTACTTAGTGCAACTAGATGGTAATATGGTTGTGCTGAAAAAATATAAAAGAGACTATTATTTGTCTCTTGAAGGAATTGATACCGTTTATCTCCAGAAAAAAATAGACTATCCAAGTCCGAAAAAATTGATGGAAGATTGCTATGGAAATATTCAATTGATTTGCAAAGATTCTGTGCGTCAGTATTGGATTGATAAAAACATCCAATGCCTTTACACGTATTCTCATAAGGCTTTTGAAGATTTCTTGGAACCCTTAATCTACTGTGACGAGAGTTCAGTAATTGCCAAAAACTTCGTGAATCACAACAAAAGATTCTTGCTCTCTTTGAAAGAAAAAGGTAAACCTCTCACTGTTGTTTATGAAACGTGGGACAAGGAAGCAGAGAAAGTTGCAGCCGGTTGGTATAATCAGATTATTGCGCATTATCACTTTACTTGCGGTTCGCAAAATATAATAACTGACGGAATGTGGGACGGAAATGTTATTTCCTTGCAAACGGATGGAAAATCAAATCAATTTATTAGCTGGTATCTCAAAGTAAAAGCAAGAGAATTGAATATCCAATCTTTTTCTGATAGCAAAGGTTTAGTGGTTTTCGATTTACAAAAAGATTCAATCGTGACAGTTAGCAAAAAAGGAAAACTTATAAATTCTGTGACTACCGACATCAAAAAGATCAATTTATCCACCAAAATAACACAAGACAAACTGCTAAATAAATACTATAGCTACCAAGCAGACAAAAGTTGGTTATATCTTTATGAAATCAATCCCAAGACTGGAAAAACAAATCAAGTTCTTAAGTTAAAAGAAGTGACTTTCGTCAAAAACGTGAAAGTGCATAACGGTTGGGTGTATTTTGTGAGAGCAAAAAAGAATGGATTTCAAAAGCTTTATCGAGTGAAATTGTAACGGATAATTTTGTTAATATTTTGTCAAGAGTCAAAATTTTTGTTAAAATATTAGGAATAACCGAAACCTTTTCTCTATATTGTACGTTCAATCATACAACAACTAAAACCTATTAGCCTATAATATAATTCTACTTTAACACATTTAATTATTCATCATTAAAAAAGTAGTATTATGAAAACTAATAAGAAATCCTCTGATCAAGAGTTAGTTAGAAGTTATTTGGAAGGAAATGACTTATCGTTTGAAATCCTCTTAAACCGTTACAAAGACCGTATTTTTAGTTACCTAATTTCGTTAGTCAAAAACAGAAAAATTGCTGAAGATATTTTTCAAGATGCATTTTTCAAGATTATCAAAACCCTAAAGAAAGGTTCGTATAACGAAGAAGGAAAATTTCTTCCTTGGGCAATGAGAATTGCACACAACCTTGCTATCGATCATTTCAGAAAAGTGAAGAAAATGCCAATGGTTGGAAAAAAAGCAACCAAAAACGAAGATGACGATTTTGATATTTTCTCTGTATTGAAAATGGAAGAAAACAGCATTGAAGACGATATGATTGAAGATCAAATCCACAAAGACGTGAGAAATCTTATTGACTACTTGCCTGAAGACCAAAGAGAAATCATTGTTTTGAGACATTTTAAAGAAATGAGTTTCAAAGACATTGCTGAGTCCAAAGACATTAGTATAAATACTGCCTTAGGAAGAATGAGGTATGCTTTGATTAATCTCAGAAAAATTATTGAAACAAATAATGTGAATTTAACGGTTTACTAGGACCGTAAGTTAGAATATTCCGTTAAGCAACAGTCAGACTGAGCGGAGTCGAAGTCCAAACCTGCTAGGTTTTTTTATGTCTAATTCCGAAGTCATCCTGAATTTAGTTCAGGATCTCGCAGAGCATATTTCACAAAGTAATTAATTGGTAATATTTCAATGAATAAAGATTCTATAATGAATTCAGAATGACTCTTGACGTTAAAATATTTTTACCTAATACAACATCCCATATTTTTATTACTTTTACACATGGAATTTGAAGGAAAATGCATTATTTTTTCTGCACCCTCTGGAGCTGGAAAAACCACAATCGTTAGGTATTTACTGAAGAAAGTAAAAAGTTTACAATTTTCTGTTTCGGCTACTAGTCGAGCAAAAAGAGACTATGAAGTGAATGGGCATGATTATCATTTTTTGTCGGTTCCAGATTTCAAAAAACACATTGAAGAAGATAAATTCATAGAATGGGAAGAGGTGTATGCGGATAATTTTTACGGAACTCTGAAATCTGAAATTGAGAGAATATGGAGCGAAGGAAAACATGTGATTTTTGATGTAGATGTGATGGGTGGAATCAAATTAAAATCTATTTTTGGAGATAAAGCTCTTTCGATATTTGTGCAACCGCCTTCTATTCAAGAACTTGAAAATAGATTGATTGGAAGAGGTTCTGAAACTCCTGAGACTATTATTAGAAGAGTGGGAAAAGCAGAAATTGAAATGAAATCGGCTGTAGAGTTTGATTATATTTTGATAAATGATAGATTGGAGGATGCCCAAAAAGAAGCGAGAAGAACCGTGTTGAATTTTTTTGAAGGAAAAGAATTGGATGATGACGAAGAGTAAGCCGAGCCCATAATGGGCGTTTATTTTTTACTAATGAAAAACTAACAGCTTTGCTAAAAAAAATATAATAACGATTTATAAATGAAAAAGATAGGATTGTTTTTTGGTTCGTTTAATCCCATTCACATTGGGCATTTAGTAATTGCTAGTCACATTGCAGAATCTGATTTGGTGGACGAAGTTTGGTTTGTGGTTTCGCCACAAAATCCATTTAAAGAAAAAAAATCCTTGTTGGAAGATTACCACAGATTGGCTTTGGTAAATGAAGCCATTGAAAATGAAGAAAACTTAAAATCTTGCGACATTGAGTTCAATATGCCAAAACCCTCATATACAGCTGATACCTTAGCTTTCTTAATGGACAAACACCCAAAAAATGAGTTTTCATTGATTATGGGAGAAGACAACATCAAGTCATTTCACAAATGGAAAAACTACGAAGTCATTCTTAAAAATCATTCGATAGTTGTATATCCAAGAATGGGAGTGGATGATTCTTCGGTTGCAAAACCAGAGATTTTATCACACAAAAATGTTTCGATTTTGGAAGATATTCCAGTCATGAAAATATCGGCTAGCTACATTCGTAAACGAATTAAAGAAGGTAAATCGGTTGCTTATTTATTGACTGACAAAGTAGCTAAATATGTGGATGAAATGAATTTTTATAGGTAGATTAACACCCTCTGCAAAGCATTGAAATTGGGTCAATTACATTGTTTCTCAGCATAAACTACAGCAGTAATATTCGTTATCAGAATTTTTTCAGCTTAAGGTTTTAGTTTTCAATAAAACGAAAAGCAAAAATGAACAATTAAACCAACTTCCCTTCAATCTCTTTAATCATAGATTCGAAGAATAATCTTCCATCAGTGTTTCCTAATTCGTCATCTGCTGCTCTTTCTGGGTGTGGCATCATTCCAAAAACTGTTCTCTTTGAATTAGTAACTCCAGCAATATTTTCTATTGATCCATTTGGGTTAGATGAATCAGAAACCGTTCCATCTTCTTCGCAATATCTAAACAAAACTTGGTTATTTTCGTTTATCTCTTTTATTGTTTCGTCAGATGCAAAATACCTTCCTTCTCCGTGAGCGATCGGGATTTTATATCCTTGTCCTTTGGTAAGATTTGCTGTAATTGCTGTATCGTTTGTTTGTGGTGCAATGAACACATTTTTACAAATAAATTTGTGGCTTGTGTTGTGCAATAAAGCTCCCGGCAATAAACCAGCTTCGCACAAAATTTGGAATCCATTACAAACACCTATAGCATAACCTCCATTATTTACGTGGGTAATTACCTGCTCCATAATTGGTGAAAACCTTGCAATTGCCCCTGAACGCAATGCATCCCCATAGGAAAATCCTCCTGGAACTACAATCACATCAGCACCTTGCAAATCGGTATCTTTGTGCCAAAGATTTACAACCTCTTGGTTCATAATGTCTTTTAACACATAAATCATGTCTTCGTCACAATTGGACCCTGGAAACGTAATTACACCAAATTTCATATCGCTTTTATTATAAGATTGAGCTACAAAAGTAATAAAAAAATCGAGGATGATAGTGCCTGTTTTCTCAAAAGAAATTTATTTGGCAAAGGAATTGAGAATAATTGCAACAACAAGAATCAAAAAGAGGATTTCTTTGTATTTGACTGTAGAATTTGTGAAATAAGCTGCAAGAAAAATAGATACAGGAATGGAGATTACGAATCCTACGTAACTTATAGAGAAAAGAAAAAGCGAGACAATAACTAACACAAAAATAGCAATCAAAAACACGAACATGTTTTTTGTGAGCCGAAAGATATTTATGTCAATTCCTGAACGCTTAGTGACCACCAATCTATAACCTGCAGCAGAAATGAGAAGTATAATAAGATGAAGTGCAGCAGATTTCCAAGGGATTTTAGGAAAACTAAAATCTATGTGTAGCATTGCGTTTAAAATCTCTAAATTTTCTGTGAGTATTGACAGTAAAGTAAGCAAGATACTGGGAAGTAAAAACCCAGTCATAATCAAAATAATCTCTTTGTCCGTAATTCTTCGTACTGCTCCCAAATTGAGCAATAATAAAGGAATGAGGACAACAAACGCAATGTTGTGAAAAATAAGAAATCCGAGAATAAATGCAGCATTAAAAACCTGACTTTCACTTTCTTTATTCTCGATAAAATAAAACAAATAATTGGACACAAAAACTAATCCTAAGGCAACCAGACTGAAGACAATAATAAAAGGGGACGAAATACCAAGACCACTAATGAGGATATAAAAAAACGCAAAAAGATTGGTAGGCTGATAGCTGAAAAGGTACTTTTTAAGTTTATAATTAAGAAAGAATGCACCAAAAAGCGTTACCGAAAATGAAAAGAACAAGGCGATTTTTCTACTAAATAAAAATTCTTGGTTGGCAAAATTAATAGAAACAGGCACATCCAAGGATATTTGAAAAAAGGCAATTCCCCAAAGTAAAACTGCCAATGCAGAAACCAAAAAATAACTCAGAATATTGTTTTTGAAAAGGGACGTAATCATAATGCGAAAAAAATACTCCTAAGAGTTTCAACTAATTTTATAAAGTTATTTATATTTGT
>JBDMYC010000133.1:0-8018 GCA_039770535.1 Flavobacteriales bacterium | reverse complement strand
TCTCTATTTCCAGCATTTGAAGGCTCGTCTCCAGAAACATAGTTTCTCAAGATATTTGCCGAAGACCAAGTCTGACCGAAATCAGTAGAGATAACCAAAGCAAGTGTATCATCAACTCCCATTGCATCTGGTCCTGTAGAAGAATAATCCGTTAAGGCAACATCATATTCAACTTGGTAAGGTATTGAACCGTCACCTAAATCAATAGGTGCAGAAATCAACCAATCGTTTCTGTTTGTTGAATATATATTCATTCTTGCTGCTCCTGTAAATCCAACATTAGCAAAACCATCTGCACCCCAATCAGATGATCCAATGATTACATTACTATTAGTTGTAAGAACTCCATTGGCTTCTTCCCAACAAGTTGGTAGGTACGAAGAAAAATCTTCTGCATGAGTTGGTGTATATGGATCACAAAGGGTTGTGAAAGATATTGGTCCTACCCAAATACTTGAATCTGTAGCGCCACAATAGGTAACAACATAAAAATCATATGAAGTAGATCCTGTTAATCCTCCTATTCCATATATCATAGAAGTCGTAGAATCAATTGTTCCAGCTCCTTGAGCAAATCCAGCTGGACCATATTCAACATAATATTGAACAGGCGTCCCAAATGATGGTGCCATCCAAGAAACAGTGGTTGTATCATTTAAAGTTCCTGCTGTAGTAACCATTACTGGTTGAGTGCAAGTTGGAGCTTCATTTACAGAGACATCATCAATACAAATATCACCTTCGAATGATCCATTGCTAATAGCAACAAATCTTATTTGAATAATACCTGAATAAGAAGTTAAATCTACATATTGTTGATTCCAATCTGAAGCTTGAGTAGCTTGCTGAGATCCAGAAATAGTTACTTCGTTAGTCCAAGTTGTTCCATCAAATATTTCTACATTCAATGTTCCCATTTGATTACCAAACATATGGTAGTAGAAATCTAACGTTGGTAAGGTTAATGAGCTTAAATTAATTGATGGAGAAATTAATGTAGTCGTATCAGATGTACCTGCACCAGAAGCTTCTGTGTAGAAATAGTTTGATCCACTATTAGCTGACAAAGCACCTGTTCCAGATGAACCAGTTGTTCCAGAGTTCGTGATTTCCCACTCAAAACTTGTCCCAGTTTTTGTACCAGACCAGCAGTTTGAAATTCCAGTAATTACATTTGTTGAAGGGTGACCTTCTACATTATCCATCCAAGGACCTGCATTAGTATCGTTACACAAAGTAGTGAAGCTAAATGGCCCTGTCCACACACTTGAATCTGTTGGGGTACAAAGTGATGTAACATAGAAATCGTAAGTAGTGAAAGGCAATAGCCCGCTCAAGGATACCGTATCGTTAGATTCTACTGAACCTGTCCCTGAACCTAACATAAAACCTGGAGCGCCATATTCGATTCTCCATGAAGTTGCCGTACCGGCTTCTGTCCAACTAATATCTGCACTAGTACCAGTTACGGAATTAGCAGAGAGTGATGTTAATGAAGCTTCAGGACAATTTGGAACGGCTTCTGCTCTAAAGTCATCAATTCCGAATCCCCAAAAAGAAGAACTAGAAAAGGTTTGATGAAATGCAACATAAATATTTTGGTTAGTATAGGCTGATAAATCTACAATATGCTCTAGCCAACTTGTATTTGAGCAATCAATTGTAGTAATCGAATCTGTAAAATCAGCAATTGCAGTTCCTGTAGTTGATACTCTTACCGTGTATGTGTTATTTCTGGTAGCAGACTCAACAATATCCCAGAATCTGACTCTGATTGGAGAAGCTCCAATAGTAAATTGTGGAGATATTAAATAGTCATCACCATTACCCATTCCGTGCGCGGTAGAACTTCCAGATCTTGGAGATATATAGGTGGCAGATTGTGACCAAGTAACTCCCCCATCATTGTTTATTACTGACCAGCAATTCCAAACGTTATTGGTAAGTGCACCATCAAAATTTTCAGTGTATGGAAAAACTGAAACTGCATCACAAGGAGTTGTGAAGCTAAAAGGTCCTGCTACAGTACTAGAATCTGTTAATGAGCAAAGAGCTTTTATGTAAAAGTCATAAGTTGTATTTGCAGTTAATCCAGACAAAGTCTTCGTTAATGCAGCTGAAGTATCTTGCGTTCCTGCTCCTAATGTAAAACCTGATACTCCATATTCAATTCCGTAAACTAATGCACCTGCATGTGTCCATGACGCATCAGCACTGGCACCTGTTACATTTGCAAAAGAAACTCCTGCTGGAGGCAAACATGAAGGAGGCGCAACAAAAGTGAACTGAGCATGAGGCTTAGTTCCTAGAGTTGAGTTTGTGCTTGTTCCACATCTCGAAGAACCATCAGCTCTTGCGTATCTTGAACCACTTGTTGCATTGTACGTTCTGATTCCTCCATAAGGTGAGGTGTACGGCATAGAACTAGCGCAAGTGTTCACAAGGAGGTTGTCATTTCCGTTCCAAATAAAAGGAGTGGAAAATGTAAATGTGTTCCATCCAACTACAAGTGAAGCAGGAGATGCAGTGTAGACAGTTGTTGTCGCAGCAGCATCATGTGAACTTGAATTAGTAGCCGAAGTATTTCCTAAGCTAATTGTGAAAGTTGGTACTCCACCGGCTGGGACTATATCAACATAGAAAGCCATAGCTGTTATTGTATTAGCTCCTGTTATTGACTGCGCATTGATTTCAGCTTTTGTATACACTGCCTGAAATCTCATATCAGAATAATATGCGTTTAAGGGACTTGCAGTCGTATTTCCTGAAACGGCAGTATCAGGCGCTAAAGTAATGGTTTGTGAAAGTGACCAAAATGAGCTTATGCACATTAGGATTACTAATAGGTAATTTTTCTTCATGTTTTGTTTTTTGGTTATTAAATTAGTGTTATGGATATAACAATTCCATAACATTTTGTTAAGTTAATAATTCTTTAGAGTTATCATATTGTTAGGAACTATAAAAGTTCTTAACAATATATAACATTTTGTTAATAACTACAATAAAAGCAAAAGATGAAATTAGTTAACTGACTGAGGTATAAACGAAAAAGCATTATACCCTTCTTTATCCCCGCTTTTGTCAAAAATATGAATATCCCCAGCTTCGTTATAGCTTTTTGCATCAGTTGCATAAATCATTCCGTCAACAACACTTAATCCATAAAAATTTTCATTAGAAACCTGACGAAAAAGCTGAATGTTAGTTGTTAGTGTCGAAATATTCATTTTGAACACAGATTGATTAAGAAAATAAAGTATTTCATTTTCAATATCAATGGCTAATCTTGAGGGTTTATCGGATGCTTGATTAAACATAGTCGTCAAATCGACTAGATTGGAGTTCGTATTAACTTTTTGGATAGTTGCATTAATCCCCCTATTGTTACCTGAACTAAGAACCCAAATATTGTCATTTCTGTCAACCACCATACTATTGGGGTTAATTGTCACTTCTATGCTATCTATTTTTAGATTAGTAAGCGGATTAATTACAAAAATAAAATTGGGACCAACATTGTTCAAGTAATCTCCTCGGTCTAGCGCATAAATCTTATTGTTTACAGATAAAACCTGCTCGGTCCAGCCTTGCATTGGAACTTCACTAGTGATTTGATTTGACACTAAATCTACTACATACACTGCTTTTTGTTTTAAATCTGTTACAAACCCCTTTCCTTCGGCCACCTCCATATATCTTGGACTATTGAATCCAGTAATTTCAGTTTTATAAACTAAGTTAGTATCTGTCACAACTATTTTACCTGAATTGTTGACCACAAAATAAAAATTGTCATTGTGCCGCTTAACAGATTGCAGCACGTCCCCTATTCCGAATCCATTTACTGCTTTGAATTGATTATTAAACACCTCTTTTGTAGCTGGATTGTAGAGAGAAACAGAAGCATTACCAAAACCAAAATTACCTTCATTAATCACAATGAGCTTGCCCTGCCCTTTTGTATCTGGATCTACATTTTGTGGCCCAATCTCTTTTTTACAATTAAATAGTAAAAATAATATACCTATATATATACCTATTTTTTTCATCAAAACCTCAGTGTTAAATTTAGCTCATAGTTTCTTCCTGGAAGAGGCCTATTTGCAGTTACATGATATTGTTCATTGTAAATGTTTATCACTCTAAAACTCACATTAATTATTTGTTTAGCAATTGATGCTCTATAATTAACACCTGCATTGGCTGGAAAAAAATGAGGCAAATAAGTTGAGTTAGATGCATCAATGAATACTTGCGAATTATAAATTTGGGTGTAAAAAAGGGCAAAGTTATTAATGTAGTACCTCAAACTTAAGTTGCTTTTATGCTTAGGAACATAAATTGTTTGTTTTTCAACTAAATCCTTGCTAGAGTTCGCAAAAGATAAATTTTTGGAGTCTGTGTACGTATAAAACAGATGAGCTGCGAGATTAGACTTACTTCCAACAGGAGTTGAAAAACTAGCCGAAGCTTCAATTCCTTTATTTTCAATGCTTTTTACGTTTGAAGGTTGCCAATATCCAAAATCTGTGGGCACCCATTGAATCCAATTATTAGTTTGGTTATAAAACAGAACTGCTCCAAAATCTAGTGACCTTTTTCTGGTTTTGTTTTTAAATTCGCTTTTGTTTTCTATTCCAACTTCAGCAGTCCAGCCTTTTTCGGGTTCAAGGTTTTCATTTCCACCGGGATTCCAATACAAATCATTGAGAGTGGGAACTCGATAATTGGTAGAGAAATTACCCCTAATTTTCAATTTTTCTGACTTAACATTATACACTGCTCCTGCACCATAAACCAGAGGCGAAGAATTATCGTCAACTTGTTCTTGTCTTGCAAAAACTTCCACGTTCATTTTTTTGAACGTTTTTGAGGCTTTAACATAAACCCCAGACTCTAATCTTGTTTTGAAGCCATCAAAACCAGTAGATAGAACTTCGTTATAGGCAGCTTGCAGAGAAGTTTCAAAATTTATTCCATTCCAAAGTTGAAAATTAATGCGGTATTGACCTTGAAAAGTTGCCACATTGACCTCAGAAAATAATTGCGAAACGCTATCCGTGTAGTTCAGCTTTTCGCTAAAAAAAGAAAATCTTAAATCTGAGTTGAAGTTTTCTTGAAATGATTTCCAGCTTAAAAAACTCTTCAAATTTTGATCTTTCTGTCTTTCACCATTTTTCACTGCTCCAATAATTGGCGGTAATTCTCGGTCGCTATCAAAAAACAAAACAGTGGCTTGCAGTAGATTTTTCTTGTCTAGTTGCACCCCCATTTCATATTGTAACCCATACTGCATAAGACCATTATTCTCCTGGATAGCTGCAGGTTTGTCCGGTTTACTGATGTCTACAAATTCAAAATTATTTAATCCTTGCCTGTAAAATATTTTCAATTGGTGAAAAGATTTTTTGTTACCAAAAGAGAAGCTCGCACTTGATGTTGAATTTTTAAAACTTCCAAAATCTTGATTTAAAACTCCATGCACTCCTTTTTTCCATTGTAATTTATTGCTAAGTTTTATACTTCCCCCAATTCCTCCACTGCCGTCTATTGAACTAGCACCAGAATAATTAAGTTGTGCATCAGTAATAAAAAACAAAGGGATTAATGACAAATCAGTTTGCCCCAAAGTGGGTGAATTCATTTTGAACCCATTCCAAAACAACTGTGTTTGTGAGGCTCCGTTTCCGCGAATTGAAACTGTTGCTAACTGCCCTTTTCCATAATTTTTAACATAAACTGGAGTACTGGATTCCATTATATCACTCAAACTTCCGCTCCCCATAGATGAGGAAAGTAATTTGATTGAGGAAAAAGATTCTAAATCAGTCAAAACCTCTTCTTTCAAAAACTCTTTGAGCGTGTCTGTTTTTGTTTGTGCAACTACAGAAAGTTTCGCCATCACTATTATCAAAAAAACACTATTTCTTAAGCAATTTTTTGACATAGAAATTTGTTTTGGTTGTGATTTTTAAGAAATAAACACCTGTACTTAAATGACTCAAATTTAGTTCTTTTGAATTACCGATTTCGATTAAAGCACCAGAAAGAGAAACCAATTGCATCCCAATAATCTGGTCATCTATCTCTATTTTTAACCTATCAATAAAAGGATTGGGATAAATAGATAATGATTTCTTGCGCTCCACTATTGAATTAATTCCATTGACGTGAATCAATCCAACTGCATCTAGATCAAAACCTGATGAAGCGAAAGGTGTTGGCCATGGGTCATTAATTATGTTGTTTTGAGAATCGAAAGTTCCAAATGATTGAGTGATATTTCCTATCACATCAATTATTTTAATGTGTGTAATGCTATTTTTATTAAGTAATGAATCTACAGGAATATCATCCAAATCAAAAGGTGTTCCATAATTTACAGCATATTTTCCTGCCAAATTATGAATATGAGAAGCTTCTACATTCCCAAAAGTTCCTATTTGAGAAGAATCTTGGGTATTAGAAAAAGTGGGAAATCGAAAATAATCTGTTCCATTTGAACTTACTTCTACAAACGCAAGTTCAAGAAAATTGGCACTAAATCCATTTTCAAATACTGCAAAATCAGCTCCGGGGCCATTGAATATAGGCATAGATAAAGTGAGAGTTCCCTCTCCTCCATCTCCCAAACTGACAGCTACACCATCTGCTTTTCTTGTGGCATCCAGATTGTTTCCTTGAGAAGCTAGTCCCAAAGTAGAGTCATCAATTTGCTGATAACCTCGAGTTATTTGACAAGCACTTGCCCACGAGACAAAAACACTGCTGTCTTTATGCACAGCTGCTGTGCCAGTAATCCCTGCTGCTGGAGCATAAATTCCTTGACTCATTGAGAAATGAGCCAAGAAAAATAAGCAGTATTTGACTATAAATTTATTCAACTAGTTCTTTATTACTTTTTTTGTTAGCACTTGACCATTAGATTCTAGTGATAAGAAGTAAACACCCTTTTTCTCCATTGCTAAATCAAATTGTATGCTATTTTGATTCGAAAAAGAGTTTGAGATAACCTCTCGTCCACTTATGTCAAATAATCTATAGCTTCCTGAATGAAAGGAAGAGCCGAAGTTAACTTGAAATTCTCCAACTGTTGGATTTGGAAAAATTGTTGTACTTAACAATTGATTTTCGCTTAGAGAAACCGGACTTTGAATTTCGAAGTTATCCATACAAAAGTAATTAGGCGTATTCATCCCAAAAGCACCTACATCCGAAGAGGTTAGATTAAATCGCAGTGCTTTTGTAGCAGGATTCAAAGTTGATAAATCAACATAAGTCCAGTCTTTAATGATGTAATCAGATGCGCTTGCACCTCTGAAATCGGCTAAATAAAACTCGACAGAATCTGCGTTTTCTCCGTAAATAGTCAATTTCAAAAAGTCATTCCCGTTCGTCCCGTCTACATTTCCACTCGCATCAGTCGAATCTCCAAACTTCTTTGCAAAAGAATCTCCATTTTTCATTGACAAGTATGCATATGTTGAGTTGTTAATCCAAAAACCTTCAATACTCGCTACACTTCCGTTTGTTTTTAGCAAAGTGTCGGACGTTGGGTTGAAAACTGCATAAGTTAGGCTAGAATTATAGCCTTCTCCAGCTATACAGCTGTATTGGTTTCCAAAACCAGGAGCAGAAGTATCTCTCATTGTTGAATAAGAAACACCAGACCAAAACCCACCGAATGATGTGTCATAATTATTCTGGAAGTTCATCTGGTTGGAAACAAATTGACCTGATAGGTCATTTCCATTCCAAAAGGAGTCAACTTGCAAGTTGAGATCTTCGAAGTCTGTGATGGTGTTTTGTGAGTTGGCAGAAAAAGTTAAAATTCCTGCAAGTAATAAGATGTAATTTTTTTTCATTTGTATTTATTAGTTATCATAATTAATAAATACCATTTGCGAAAAATAGGTGCACAAATCCCTTGATCAGGGGGAAATCTCCACTTGTTTTTATCCCGAAAACAGTATTGTATGTTGTCTTTGGCAGGTCTCCTGACTCACTTCGTTTCT
>JBDMYC010000132.1:0-29444 GCA_039770535.1 Flavobacteriales bacterium | reverse complement strand
CATTTTATTATTTTAATATCATTTAAATAATATCAAAAAAATCACAAAACATACTCTATGTTCGACATTAAAGAATTGACAGGTAAATTATTACCTGAGCTAAAAGAAATTGCTCAAAAATTAAACATCAAAAAAGTAAATCTTAAAAAACAAGATTTGATTTACAAAATACTAGATGAACAAGCAGTTAAACCTAACGTAATCGTTAAAGAAAAGGAAGACACTGAAAAAGAAGAAAAGCCAGCTCCAAAGCCAAGAGCACCTAAAAAGGCAGCTGAAAAGAAGGAGACTGAAGAAAAATCTGAAACGAAAGTAGAAGAGAAAGTTGTTTCTGATAAAACTGAAGAAAGAACTAAAAATAAGCCAAACCCAAGAAAGGCAAAACAGAAAACATATCCAGATGATTATGTTCCGACTAAGGCCGATTTGAATAATCCGAACAATCCTTTTTACAAAGGGAACAAGGACAAAGGAGAGAAAAAAGAAAGTGGAGAAAGATCTAGCAAAAGAGACAAGACTTCAAACTCTAACTCCAATGAGAACTCTAATAGGAACAGCAATAAACCAAAAAAGGACAGGCCAAAACCAGGCGAGGAGCACGGTTACAATTTTGATGGATTAATTAAAATGGAAGGTGTTTTGGAGTTGATGAATGATGGTTTTGGATTTTTGAGATCCTCTGATTACAATTATTTATCTTCACCAGATGACGTGTATGTATCAAACCAACAAGTGAAATTATACGGACTGAAGACTGGAGATACAGTTTTTGGATCAGTAAGACCTCCAAGAGCTGGAGAAAAATATTTTCCATTACTAAGTGTAGATAAAATAAACGGACAAGAACCGGCTTTTATCAGAGATAGAATCCCGTTTGAACATTTAACACCTTTGTTTCCAGATGAAAAATTGAACATTACGGGACACAGCAAAGAAACAATGTCGACAAGAATTATGGATTTGTTCTCACCTATTGGAAAAGGACAAAGAGGAATGATTGTGGCTCAACCAAAAACTGGTAAAACAGTTTTATTGAAAGACATAGCAAACGCAATTGCAGAAAATCACCCAGAGGTTTATTTAATTATTCTATTAATTGATGAAAGACCAGAGGAGGTTACAGATATGGCCAGAAATGTAAATGCAGAAGTTGTTTCTTCTACCTTTGATGAGCCAGCAGAAAGACACGTAAAAGTGGCTAACATTGTGCTAGAAAAAGCAAAAAGAATGGTAGAATGCGGTCATGATGTGTGTATTCTTTTGGATTCAATCACAAGATTGGCAAGAGCTTACAATACTGTTTCGCCTTCTTCAGGAAAAGTACTTTCTGGAGGTGTAGATGCAAATGCCCTTCACAAACCAAAAAGATTTTTTGGAGCTGCACGTAAGATAGAAAACGGAGGTTCTTTATCAATTATCGCAACAGCATTAACTGATACAGGTTCCAAAATGGATGAAGTTATCTTTGAGGAATTCAAAGGAACTGGTAACATGGAATTACAATTGGACAGAAAAATTGCTAACCGAAGAATTTACCCAGCTATTGATATAACTGCAAGTGGAACTAGGAGGGAAGACCTATTAATGGGGAAAGAAGAGTTGCAGAGAATGTGGATTATGAGAAAGTATCTTGCGGATATGAATCCTATCGAAGCAATTGAATTTATGAAAGATAGAATGAAAGGAACGAAGACTAATGCTGAGTTCTTGGCTTCTATGAATGGATAGAGAATTAGGAGTTTTGCTCGTATTTTAAAATCCAAAAAACAAACAAAACAAATTCCAAACCTTATAATGGGGTGTTTAATTCCAAACTTTTTTATTTTTACAAAAAGTTTGGAATTTTTTTTATATCAAATAAATTAGAAAATAATGGAAAAGAAGAGAGTGTCGATACCAATTTCGTTTGCTGCAGTTTGGATTCTTTTATTGCTTTTGATGAATAACCTGAAAGTTCCACACCACTTTAGATTAGGTATCTATTTGAATCTCTTCTTTATTTTGGCAGTTATAATTGTTGGGTTATATGTGCAGATAAAAAAAGACAAAGAGTTTCATCCTTTTGTCATCAATTTCAAGAATAGTCTGAAAAATGCCGGTAAATATATGTTAATCGTCATTGCCTTTTTATTTTGTTATTTGAAGTTTATAAATCCTACTTTTCTTGAAAGACATGTAAACACAGCAGTAGAGCAAGCGCTTTCTGTTCCGTTTGAGACCATACAGAAGAACAATGAGTTTTTTAAGGAAAAAACCGAAGAGGAATATGTTACTCAGGCGAAAGAGTCTGCTGAATTAATGGGAAGCCCAACAACAGTGCTTAGCTTCTACTTTTTGGGTATGTTTCTGATTTCAGTTTTTTATTCTTTGATAGTTCCTATCTTTTATAAAAAAATTGTGCTGAGAATGTGATTGTTATCATCCTTGTGCGTCAGAAAAGAAGCAAATTCTCTTCTGTGTCAGCACTTTTTTAGTAAAAAGCACTTTTTCAAATATATTAGGACTAATTTTGTACATGGAATTTATTGTAGACCCAAATCTATCGCACAATCTTTTTAAAGACATAATAAGAATACATTACCAAGAAGACATGTCAAGTCACACAATTAATGATTGTGGAACTAGTTTTCTTATGTTTGTTTATGGAGAAAGTACCTGCACTGATTTTGAAGGTAATGAAGTTGAAGTACCTCCATTTTTTATCAAAGGAACAGGAGATTTTTTTAAAGTAAAAGGAGTAGAAAATAGTTGTCTACTTGCTTTTGAAATGCCTAATTATTTATTTGCAAACATCACAGGTCTAAACGCAACTGATTCGCGAAATAAGTTGTTTGATATGTCTGCATTCTTGCCCGCTAATCTTGTTAGCTCTTTGGTTGAAGAAATGGCAGAGACAAAGACGATTGAGGAGATGGCAACCATAATAGATAAATACCTTTCTCCATTTTATGAAAATTGGCTACAGAAACCAGAGAGTGCTGAAATTGTAGATTATATCTTTGATAACAAAGGGCTGCTGAATAAATCGGATTTATTGAACCGTTTTACACACAGTTCCAAAACTTTGGACAGATTGTTTAATAAAGAAGTAGGAGCAACTCCACATCAATTTATCAAGTTGATTCGTTTTAATTTTTTGTTGCGATTAATGGCCGAAGATAGCTCGAAATTTGCGTTAGATCTTATCCAAGAATACGATTATTTTGATCAATCTCATCTAGAAAAAGATTTTCAAAAATTTATGGGGCAATCCATATATACCTACCGAAATGAAGATAACCCATTGCTTGCAAATGCTTTGGAAATAGAATTTGTAAGATAAAATGTAAGGGTGTTTGGTTTCACTCGTTATTTTTTTTTCAATTGTCTTTTTTTTACATAAATGTTTTAACTTTTCAAGTTAGTTTTGAGCACTATTATAACTAACAAATAAAACTAACTGATAAGCGTACCTCTGCCTGTTTTCTAGTTTTGCATCTATTTTTGTAAGCTAACGGACAAGATTCTGTGGATTTCAAAAGAGTCTGAATTTGAGTTTCATTCAAATGGAATTTCTTTTTTAGACGAATAAAATCCAAAGCAGTGAAAGTCGACAGCTACTATAAAATAATGCGAAGAATTGAAAAAAAGTAAGTGGTTACAACATTGAGGTTATTGATTCAAGGCTTCGAATCAATCCCTCGTTTAAGCAGAGATACCTTATTAGTTGTTTTTGAATAAAAGAATACAACAAGATGGAATTTATTACAGATCCACAGCTATCGCACAAGATTTTTAAAGACGTAGTAAGAATAAACTACCAAGTAGATATGCCTAGCCAGACGCTTAATGATTGTGGTACTTGTTTTATGATTTTTGTTTATGGGAATAGTACCTGTACCAACTATGAAGGCAAGGAAATGGAAGTTCCTCGTTTTTTTATCAAAGGATCGGGTGATTTCTTCAAGGTCAAAGGAGCTGCAAATAGCAGTTTGCTCGCTTTTGAAATGCCCAATTACTTTTTCTCAAACATTACCGGATTGAATGCAACTGACTCTCGCAATAAGTTTTACGAGATGTCAGATTTCTTGCCTACTGAGGTAGTAAGCTCTTTAATAAAAGAAATGGAAGGAGAAGGGACGATTGATGGAATGGTAAAATTGATTGATAAATATCTATCTCCTTTTTACGAAAATTGGGTACAGAAACCAGAAAGTGTTGAAATTGTTGATTATATTTTTGAGAAAAAAGGACTAATTAATAAAAGTGATTTACTGACTATTTTTCCTCACAGTTCCAAAACTTTGGACAGATTATTTAACAAAGAAGTAGGAGTCTCTCCACATCAATTTATCAAGTTAATACGCTTTAATTTTGTTTTGCGATTAATTGCTGAAGATTCTTCAAGATGCACGCTCGATATCATCCAACAATACGATTATTTTGATCAATCTCACCTCGAAAAAGATTTTCAAAAATTTATGGGGCAATCCATTTACGAATATAGAAATGAAGATAATCCATTGCTTACAAGTGCACTGGAGATAGATTTTTCGAGGTAAAAATAAAGTCTCAAGAATGTAAGTTATTCGCATCACAAACTATTTTTTTTTATGTCTTTTTTTTACATATCAAGTATATTTATTCAAGTTAGCTTTGACGGCTAAGAGGGAAATAATCTTACAAAGAATTACTAATTTTTTGAAGGTTTTAGTACCCAATGAAATGCTTTAGGATGTGATAGAAAAATTAGATTATTGCTAACTATCACGCAAATTAATAAAAGATTAGGGCCGTGTTTGTTTGTTTCAGTTATACGGTTCAATAGACAGGAAATGTGTAATCCTCCCCGGAGGTTTACACTGCTCTTGCTCTTAAAGCAAGATGTTTTTAGGATATAGTTTTATAGGATGTGAGGTGCAAAAATCTTCAAGACATTTGGATAAGTTGTACATGAGAGAACAACAATCAAAGGTCAATCATAAGTGACTATTGATGTAAATAAGTTTGCAAAAGGAGTGTTCGTAGTAGTTTTCACTTCAGATTTTAAATCTGCCAGTAAAATAGTAGTTATTAATAGGTAGTAGATTTATTTATCAGCAAAGCAAAAGCCACAATTGAAATTTCAATTGTGGCTTTTTTGTTAGAGGATACGTTCTGTTAATTCTTTATAAAGCGTTTTGTAGAGGAACCGTTTGAAGTATTTAATCTTATCGTGTATAATCCCTTAGATAACTCAGCTATATGGATAGAAGTAAAGTTTTTAGTTGTTGTGAAAACAACTTTACCCGTAATATCAAAAATTGTAATTGATTCTACACCTAGGTTTAGGGCATAGCTTAGAGATAAGTCATTGGTAGCAGGATTGGGATAAATCTGGTAGAGAGCTTTTAAATTCTCATTGATACTTGCATTATTTATAACAACATTCCTGCATGAAGAAGTATCTGAGCAAGCTCCCCTCGTCACTATACACGCGTAGCTTCCTGTAGAAGTTGGAGTGAACGTCCTTGTCGTTTCTCCAGCAATAGGAGCAGAGTTGTTGTTACAATCTATCCATTGGTGAGCAGCCCAAGTATCTGAGGCTGTCAGTGTAATCCCAGATTGAGTGACAGTTGAATCTATTGGTGTAACCGTTACATTATATTGTACTAAACTATCACACCCGGCAGAGGCGCCAATCGTATCATAATAAGTTCCAGAAGTCGTGAATGTTTGTCCTAGTTGAGTTGTGAACGAGTTACATCCTGATGCTGCAATTGTTTGTGTAATGATACGGTTAGATATTGTAATGTCATATTCTATCAAACTATCGCACAAAACTGAATTTGTAAGAGTATCGTAATATATTCCTGTAGAAGAAAATACTTTACCGCTAGGAGAGGTATAAGAACCACAGGTTGTTGCAGCTACGGAACTTTTAGTTAATCCAGGAGTTAGTGCTGGTCCAGAAACGTAATTTCTTGTAGCTCCTGTAAGAAGGAAATTAGTCAATGTTCCATCATTATTTCCAGCATAATCTATGGCAGTTGTTTTTCCTGTATTCGAACCACCTGCAAGTCCCTCATTGAATTTATAATAAGCGACTAGACCTGACGGCAAGGAGCAATATTCGTCAAATCTTTCACCTCCAATTTGAGCTAAAGTTCTGGCGTAATTATAAAATCTAACTTCGTCTATACTTCCGCGAAATCCACTAACTCCATCTATTCTTTTCCCAATTCTAAAATTAGTTGTAGAGCCTGTATTTGTTGGTACTGTTAAATTTCCAGCTACATCTAACACGCTATCTACGAAAAGGCTATATTTATTGGTAGCCGTATGATTGTAAACCACAGCAACATGATGCCAATTACCATCATTTACTGCAATCGATCCGCTTAATCCATTTCCCCCAACTTCTATTCTAATTGCGTCTCCCCAAAGGACACAGAAAGTGAATCGTCCGCCAGTTACAAAGGATCCATAATCAGCAATTGCACCTTGTTTTCCATTGGCATTTGGCACGTGATTAGAGGTTGTTTTTATCCAAGCTTCTATTGTTCTCGCTCCGGTACCTCCTGGTATTCCAGCATAGGTTGTCTGTACATTGGTATTTAAGCTATCAAAATGCAAAGCTGTATTTTGAGAAAATGTGATGGATGATAGTCCAAGTGTAGCTAAAAAAAGTAATCTTTTTTTCATAGTTAATTTTTAATGAATTTTGAATGATAAATAGTGTTATTTGTTGTTATTTGAATAAAATACAGACCGTTTGTTAAGTTTTCTATATCAATTCTGTTTCTAGTACTTGTTATGTTCTTAATCAATTGACCTGTCGTGTTATAAATTGCAAGATTTTTTTTAGAAAAAGGGATTTCAGAACCTAAAGTGATATAATCTGTTGCAGGGTTTGGAAAAACAGAAAAATTAGTACTTCTATTTTCATCCAGACCCGAAAGCATAATGTTAATGCAATCTGAAGTGTCTACGCATACTCCTCTCGATACAATTACGGCATAATCACCAGCTTGAGTTGCTAATATTGTTCTGCTAGTTTCACCATTAATTGGGGCAAAGTTACTGTCACATCTTACCCATTGGTGCCCTGCCCAAGTATCCCAAGCAGTAATTCTACCTCCAACTCTGAATACAGAATCATCTACTGCTCCTGATATTGAAATTACATAACTATCCAATGTATCACAACCTGTTGCTGAAGAAATTGTATCGTAATATGTTCCGCTCGAATTGATAATACTTCCATTTGGCATTGTGTAAGAAGCACAGGCAGCAATTGTATTCGTATTTGCAATGTGAGCAGCAGAAAAAGTGACTTGATACCCTATCAAACTATCGCATCCTGCGCTTGTAGCCAAAGTATCATAATAGGTTCCCGCAGTGGTTACAACTGTTCCGTTTGGCAAGGTGTAACTTCCACATGTAGTCACAGGTACTTGAGTATTTGCGATACCTGCTGTTAAACTTGCGCCAGTTGTCCAATTTGATGTTGTTCCGCTTAAAGAAGATCCCGAAAGTGTTCCAGTATTGTTGTTTCCAGATAAATCTGTGACTGAGGTCACTCCAGTATTTGTTCCATTTGCAATTCCATGATTAAAACTATAGTAAGTTTTTAGTGAACGAGGAATTTGGCATAACTCTCTGTTCATATCTGCGATAATTTGCGCTTTTGTTCGGGCTACATTCCAGATTCTTACTTCATCAATCCTACCAGGAAAGTATCTTCCAGTGTAGAAAGAACCTTCTCCAATTACGAGATTTTGGGTAGTTTGTGAAATACTAGCTGTTCTTGCTACGGAATCAATTATTATTCCATTGCGGAAAATTCGCATAAATGAACCGTCATAGGTTGCCGCAACATGCTGCCATGTGTTTAATGTGAGAGTATTAATGGGAGAGTTAAGTTCATTCCATGCACCAGTTCCAATATTAAAATTAAGTTGCCCAGTGCCACCAGCTCTTAACATATAACCAATTTGATTACCTTCTTTGTTTATGATGTTTCCTTGCCAAACTAATGGTTTGAAAGAGGTTGGGTAAATCCATGCTTCCAGAGTTATTGATGTCCCAGTTATTTGCACAGAAGTGTTGTTTCCGCAATCTACTTTATCGTTCACTCCGTCAAAATGTAAAGAGTTTTGAGAAAAAAGTGATAGTGCAAAAAGACAAAGAATTGAAATAAGTAATGATTTTTTCATTTTGTTTTTTTTATAAATATAATGAAAAATCAAAATTTGGAATGTATTATTTTTTAAAAACAGTAATATTAAAATCACAAACGATAGAAATGTCGTTACAATTTTCTATTTTTTCTTGTCCTTCTTTACTTGTATTCCAGTAATAAGGGGTCATTTTTAACAAATTTTGCAACATAGATGAATCCTTAATTTCTATTTCAAAAGTCTTTCTTTGAGTTGAAACGTGTTCAAATGGTTCTTCTATTTTCTCAATAATATTGTATTCGTGAGGGCGAAAAGTATCGTAGATTAATTCTGCCAGCTGTTTCATGTGATTTTCGCCAGGGCTTACTATGATCAAATAGCCATTTTTATTCAACACTCTGCCAAATTCATTGGAATCATTGGGGGAGAAGACAGAGAGAATTAAATCAAAACTATCAGATTTTACGGGTAAATTGTAGATAGAGCTTACAAAATAGAAATTTTCTTTGTGCCTTCCAGCAGCATGTTTCACAGCATATTTAGAGATGTCAGTTCCAATAATTTTGGTTTTTAATCCTTCCAAATTGCTCAAAGCTTTATCCGTGTAATAACCCTCGCCACACCCAGAATCTAGGATGTTCAATTCTTCTTTATTGAATTTTATTTCTTCTTCAATTACTCGTTTTATTTCCTTCATCAAAGGATCATAAAAACCTGCCTCTAGGAATTCTCGCCTGGCTTTCACCATCATCTCGCTATCTCCTGGTGATTTTGATTTTTTCTTGTTTACTGGAAATAAATTGAGATAACCTTGTTTTGCTAAATCAAAATTGTGTTTGTTTTCACATACATAACTGCGTTCTCCATCAAAATGAAGTGTGAATTTGCAAAAAGGACAGTGTAATGGTAGCATTTAGTTTCCGGTTTCGACAAAATTAACAAACTCTTGCTCAAAATTTTCTTTTCGCATCAATTTCCCCATTTTTTCTGCTTCTTTTTTGTAAGATGCATTAGAAAACAAATTAAGAAGCAAAGGCTCAAGTTTGTTGGTCGGTAGTTTGCTCATTTTTATTCCCTTTGGGCCTAGATTTCTTTCAGCTATTAAGTTACACCACATAAATTGGTCAATAATGTGAGGAATAATCATAGACGAACAGCCATACTTTATCGTTAAGTGAGTAGTTCCGGCACCTCCGTGATGAATTACCGAGTGCATTTTTGGAAAAATCCAATCGTAGGGAATTCGTTCCGTAAAATAGATCAAATCAGACATAAAATCTGCAGGTTTTACCAAGCCACCTTCGCCAGTATTAATAATTGCAGGAATCTTGTTTCTTACTAAAATATCAATAATATGTTCGGTTTTTTCAAGCGGAGAAGGATTGGTCATACTTCCAAATGTGACAAACATTATTTTTTCATGATGAGAAATAAACTTTTCCAATTCGGGAGTTGGTTTCCAATTCGCAGTTTTTTCTCTTTCCAAATATCCCACAATTTTAATGTTGTCATTCCAATAATCGGGTTTGGAAAATAGGGAAGGAGATAGAGTGTAAATTGAGTTTCCATTTTTCATCTGGTTCTTCAACTGCTTTTTAGAAATTGAATAATCAAGATTCAGTCTTTTGATATTTCTACGAAGTGTAACAAGCAGACCAAAATCTGCCAGTTTGTATGTTAATGTATTAAAAAATGAACCGTAATTACTATTAAAAACTAAATGTGTTTTTCCTTTTACTGGGTGATATAGGAGTGGAATAGGAGTAGAAATAAATGTTTTATCTGGATGTTTAGCTCCCCAAATATAACCATAGATGGCTTTTCCATGATAAATTACTCTGTCTGGTTTTTCTGATTTGAATAAATTAAGCTGATTGTTCATTAGCTCCTTAGAAATATTGGCAAAGGCTTTTGAGAGGCGAAATGTTGCTCTAATTTTTTTAAATCCTGAGCCACTGCCACCCATTGCAATTTTTCCATCTGGGCCATGCAACATTTCTAAGAATTCTGAACCCATTGAATGAAATCTCAAATTTGCATCTTCAGTTAAGTTTCTAAACTGCTCGGGAAAGGCACAAATTACTTCGTGACCGTCATTTTTCAAAATTTCTGCCATAGCAATAAACGGTTCAATATCCCCTCTAGAACCAATTGCAATAGAAATTATTTTCATTTAAATGTCTTGTTTATTGCTATAATCAGGTGTACTCAAATATGTTTTCATAGATAAATAACCTGCTGCTCTTATTTCTTTATAAATAGCTTCTATTTCTTCAGGGAATTCATCTTCAAGCAACCAATTTATATCAAATCCATTCTGAGTAGCCGTTCGTGTAATGTGTTTGTTAGCAGAGAATAATTCACCTAATTTTGTCAATTTCTCTCTATATTCTAAGTAATAATCTTCGTGAAGCTTAGTAACTCCTATCATGATTTTGAAAGTCTTTGTTAGGATATAAATACTCAATTTTCTAGCTTGCCCGGGGGTTGTTTTATTCAGTTTAGTGTTAAATATTTCCAGAGTTTCTGTGAGTAAAATAAGATTCAAATAGGAATCTCCCATCTTATCTTTTGTTACTTTTACGTGTTGTGTAATTAAGGTGCTTATGCTTCTCAATCTTTTAATTAAATAACTAGGAGTGTATCTTTTAGTAGCAAAGTAGGCTACTTTTTCTTTGATTAATTCCTCCATTTTTTGCTGATGTTCATCTACAGAATCATCATCCAGTAATTTGAAATAGAGCTCTTTGCTAATTACTTTGTTTTTTTTGAGTAAACTCCAGAGGAGCTTGTCTTTTTCGTCCTGAGGCAAACCAAAAACAATGTCTTTAAATTCTTTATTGAATTTCATAGTTAGCTAAATGTTAATTTGTTCTCGATACAATTTTAATCTGTTAGCACTTTTTAAAATCACTCGAGCTGACAAAAAACGACTGTCAGTTCGAGTGAAAGAACTGACTGAAAAGGAAATTATTTAGTATCGAGAACCGAAACCTACAATCCCTTCAAAGCCTCCTCATAATTTGGCTCATCCACAATGTCATTGCACAATTCACTGTAAGTAATTTTACCTGTTTCATCCGTTACCATAACTCCACGAGCGTATAATCCTGCTAGTGCTCCATCTTCCATTTCCATTCCATTGTTTGCAATAGATTTATGCCTAAAATCAGAGGTAGTTACAGCATTTTCAATTCCTTTGTCGCCACAGAATCTTTTCAGTGCAAACGGCAAATCCATGGAAGCAAAGACAAGCATTATGTCTTCTCTGTCTTTCAATTTATTAGAAAACTGTCCCAATTGCATAGCACAAACATCAGTATCCACACTGGGGAACACATTAAATACTACTTTTTTTCCTTTCAAATCTGCGTTAGTCAATTCTGATAAATCCGATTTTATTAATCTAACATTAGGTAGTTGATCACCTACTTTTGGAAAATCTCCTTTGGTTGTAATTGGCGTTCCGCCTAGTTTTGTATTGCTCATGGTTAAAGTTTTTATTTGTTTACTCTCAAAGATATCAATTTTTTAATTTTCAATTTCAAAAAAAATCTCAAAGCAATATTATACTTTGAGATTTCAAATAATAGTCTGATTAATCTTTAATTCTTCACAAATCGAATAGTTGCGACACCATCTTTCGTTTCAATTTTCAAGAAGTAAACTCCCCTTTCTAAAGACTGAATATTCAAATTCTTTGAAATAAAACCAGCTTTGTTCGTCACTAGTTTTCCTCTAATATCAATGATAGATATTGCAGTTATGTTTCTGTTTTCAAGGTTATTGATAGTTAAAAAAGAAGAAGCAGGATTGGGGTAAACTTCAAATAAATTATTAATAGAGGTTTCGCTTAAGCTTGATAACTGAATGTTAATGCAATCCGAAGTGTCGATACAACTTCCTCTTGATACGATTACTGCATAATCTCCAGCCTGTGTGGCAATTATAAATCTATTTGTCTCGCCAGCAATTGGGGCAAAATTACTATCGCATCTCACCCATTGATGAGTTGCAAAAACATCATAAGAGTCTATTCTTCCACCAGTTCTATAAACTGAATCATTTACTGCGCTAGAAATTACTACATCATATTGTATTAAACTATCGCATCCAAATGTTGAAGTTGCTACTGTGTCGAAATAAGTTCCTGAAGCATTGACATTGTTTCCAAGGGGAGTTGTGTAGGTCACGCAACTGTTTATGCTCACTACATTAGTTATAGTTGAGTTTGTGATGTTCACCACGTAACTATCTAAACTGTCGCAAGCAGAAGAACTACCAATTGTATCGTAATAGGTTCCGGAGGTTGACACTACAGTTCCGTTTGGCATAGTGTAACTCCCGCATGAAGTAACTGAAGTGGATGAAATAAGTGCAACTCCAGATAAGTTTTGTCCCAACACCCAATTAGAAGTTGTTCCTGTTAAGGCAAAACCTGTCAGTGTTCCAGAATTAGAATTAGCTGAGTTATCTGATGCTGTTGTCACTGCAGAATTAGTTCCTCCTGCTGTTCCTTGGTTCAGTTGGTAATAAGCCTTTAAGTTTGCTGGTGGGATACAAAATTCTAAATTCATACTCGAAGCAATTTCTGTTTGTGTTCTGGCCATATCCCAAATTCTTACTTCGTCAATTACTCCACGATATGGAATGTTTCCTCCAGTTACTCTGTTTCCTATTCTTAAGTTTGTTCCTGTAGTTGGTGTGTTTACGTTAGATAAATTTCCTGTTCCTGCTTGTACTCCGTTAATGTATAAATAACCAGTTCCGTTATCAAGAACAAAAGCAACATGAGTCCATACGTTTAAGGGAACAGTATTTGTGGTTCCTGAGGAGATATTTGCATTGGTCCCTCCAGAAATAAAGCCAATTCTTCTTGCTGCATTTACGTAAAACGTATTTCTTGCACCTACAGCATTAACTCCATAATCTAATATACAACTGTTAGCAGAAGGAGTGAAGGCAAGGTAAATCCATGCCTCAAAAGTTCTGTTTGCTGTTCCCGTAACTCCACTATAAGTAGTTTGAACCACATCATTTGCACCATCAAAATTTAATCCATTTTGTGAAAAGGTGAATTGGGCAATTAATAAAGAGGTGAGAAGGAGAATAGTTTTTTTCATTTGTTATATTTTAAAGTCATTTTTAAAATTACAACAAATTGTTTGATTGATAAAATATAATTAATTTAAAAATTAAACATAAAATGAAGTTTTGAATGAGTGATTCGAACGTTTTCGCTTTTGCGTTTTAAATTAACTTAATTAGTTTCTTTACTTTTTTCCTGAGAACTACTAATCTCTCATAAAAAACGGCTTTCTGCTTACATATTTCTTCTGTACTGTCCACCAACTTCAAAAAGCGAATTGGTAATCTGTCCAAGTGAACAAACTTTGGTTGCTTCCATCAAATATTCAAAGATATTTTCATTTTGAACAGCTGCATTTTGAATTAACTCAATTTGCTTGTCCACTTTGTCTTTGTTCGTTTCGTGCAGATTCTCAAGCATTTCCAATTGGTATTGCTTTTCTTCTTCACTAGCTCTAATTACTTCTGCTGGAACTATAGTAGGTGAGCCGTTTTTACTCAAGAAAGTATTTACACCAATAATTGGGAAGTCTCCATTGTGTTTCAAAGTTTCGTAATACATGCTTTCTTCCTGTATTTTACTTCTTTGATACATTGTTTCCATTGCTCCCAAAACTCCTCCACGTTCGGTAATTCTATCAAATTCCATCAATACAGCTTCTTCCACCAAATCAGTTAATTCTTCAATGATAAACGAACCTTGAATTGGGTTTTCATTTTTGGTTAATCCTAATTCCTTATTAATAATCAACTGAATTGCCATGGCTCTTCTCACTGATTCCTCAGTTGGAGTAGTAATTGCTTCGTCATATGCATTGGTGTGTAGCGAATTACAATTGTCATAAATAGCATACAAGGCTTGTAATGATGTTCTTATATCGTTAAAGTCAATTTCTTGAGCGTGTAACGAACGTCCAGAAGTTTGAATGTGGTATTTCAACATTTGTGCTCGTGGGTTAGCTTTGTATTTGTTTTTCATGGCTTTCGCCCAAATTTTTCTTGCCACTCGACCAATCACTGCATATTCTGGATCAATCCCGTTTGAGAAGAAGAAAGATAAGTTTGGTCCAAATTTATTGATGTCCATTCCTCTGCTCAAGTAATACTCTACGTAAGTAAACCCATTGCTCAGTGTAAGAGCAAGTTGCGTAATTGGATTTGAGCCTGCTTCGGCAATGTGATATCCAGAAATTGATACCGAATAGAAGTTTCTAACTGCTTTATCAATAAAGTATTCTTGAACATCTCCCATTAGTCTCAAAGCAAATTCTGTGGAGAAAATACAGGTATTTTGTGCCTGATCTTCTTTCAAAATATCGGCTTGAACCGTTCCTCTTACTTGAGTTAAAGTTTCTGTTTTTATCTTATTGTAAACCTCAGCAGGTAGCACTTCATCTCCTGTCACTCCAAGTAACAGCAATCCAAGTCCATCATTTCCTTCTGGCAATTCTCCTTGGTAAGCGGGTCTTCTGGTTCCTGCTTTTTTGTATTTGGCTACAATTTTTGATTCTACTTCTTTTTCTAATCCGTTTTCTATAATGTATTTTTCACAGTTCTGATCGATGGCTGCATTCATAAAGAACCCAAGTAGCATAGGAGCAGGGCCATTAATAGTCATAGAAACTGAGGTCAAAGAGTGCGTTAAATCAAATCCCGAATACAATTTTTTAGCATCATCCAAACAGCAAATAGAAACTCCTGAATTTCCTACTTTTCCATAAATATCTGGTCTTGGGTTTGGATCATTTCCGTAAAGTGTAACGGAATCAAATGCTGTAGACAATCTTTTTGCTGGCATTCCTTGACTCACATAATGAAAACGCTTGTTTGTTCTTTCCGGTCCTCCTTCTCCTGCAAACATTCTTGAAGGATCTTCCCCAGTTCTTTTGAAAGGGTATAATCCCGAAGTATAAGGGAATTCTCCCGGTACGTTTTCTTGTAAAATCCAAGTCAATAAATCCCCCCAAGCCGTGTATTTTGGTAACGCAACTTTTGGTATTTGTAAATGAGATAAGGATTCAGAGTGAGTCTCAATCTTAATTTCTTTGTCTCTTACTTTGAAGACATACAAAGGGTCTTGGTATTTTTTTACTTTTTCATCCCAAGTCAAAATAGCTTCCCAATGGTAAGGATTAAAATCCATTTTTATTCTTGCAAATTCCTTTAGTAATAAACCAATTAACTCTTTATTGTCCTCAGAAACAGTTAAAGAATCTTCGTCAATTCCTTGTATATTTAATTCTACAGAATCATTGGTTGCAGCTTCCACAGTCTTATAGATACCGAATAACTTTTGAGCAATTTCACTTTGTTCTTTGGCTTGCTCGTCATAACCTCTATTACTTTCCGAAATCTCTGATAAATAACGTACTCGAGCAGGAGGAATAACAAAAATCTTTTCAGACATTTCGTCTGTGATATTCATTTTCGAAACTAAATCTTTCGCTTCAGTTTTTTCTACAACCTTATCCATTATCGCTTTATAAAGCGTATTCATTCCAGGATCGTTAAATTGAGAGGCAATAGTTCCAAATACGGGAAGCTCATCTTGTGGAGTATCCCAAAGGTTGTTGTTTCTCATGTATTGCTTTTTCACATCTCTCAATGCGTCAAGCGAGCCTCTTTTGTCAAATTTATTTATGGCAACAAGGTCTGCAAAGTCAAGCATATCAATCTTTTCCAACTGAGTTGCAGCACCAAATTCAGGTGTCATTACATATAAAGAAACATCAGAGTGATCCATTATTTCTGTATCCGATTGTCCAATTCCTGAGGTTTCAAGAATAATTAAATCAAATTTAGCAGCTTTCAATATCAAAAGAGCTTCAGAAACGTGTTTACTCAAAGCCAGATTTGACTGACGAGTGGCCAAAGAACGCATATAAACTCTGTCGTTTTTTATTGCATTCATTCTTATTCTATCACCAAGTAAAGCTCCTCCAGTCTTTCTTTTAGAGGGATCTACTGATACAATCGCAATGTTTTTATCTGGAAAATCTAATAAAAATCTACGAACCAATTCATCTACCAAACTCGATTTACCTGAACCTCCAGTTCCAGTGATTCCTAAAACAGGAGTTTTTATTTTCTCAGCCAATGCATGAACTTCGTCCATTACAGATTGGGAAGCTTCCGGAAAATTCTCTGCAGCACTTATCAGTCTCGCGATAGACGTTACTTTTTTCTCTCCTAAAGTCTTTAATTCTCCGTTTAGTTCATCTCCAACTGCAAAATCGCTTCTTTCTACCAAGTCATTTATCATTCCTTGAAGTCCCATTGCTCTTCCGTCATCTGGGTGGTAAATTCTGGTGATTCCGTAGGCTTGTAATTCTTCAATTTCACTTGGAAGAATTGTTCCGCCACCACCAGCAAAAATTTTGATGTGGTCAGCTCCTTTTTCTTTCAGTAAATCATACATGAATTTCAAATACTCAGTATGTCCTCCTTGGTATGAAGTCATTGCAATAGCTTGCACATCTTCTTGTATCGCGCAGTTTACGACTTCTTCAACACTTCTGTCGTGACCCAAATGAATTACTTCACAACCTGTAGATTGAATAATTCTTCGCATGATATTTATTGCAGCATCATGCCCATCAAAAAGAGAGGCAGCTGTAACAATTCTTACTTTATTAGTAGGTTTATAGGGAGTTTGGTCTTGCATAATTTGGTTTCAATTTAATTGAGTTTCAAAGATAAAAATATTATCACTTATTTACTAAAATTATTTGAATTTGAAACTTGGCTCAGTTATTGAATTGTTTGAAGAGTTATTAACGATTAGTAGTTGTTAATTATAAGTGATTCAATTTTAAATAAATTCTTAAAATACCGTTATTAGTATTATGAATAATAAGTTTCTCCTTTGTGTTTTCTTTCTGCTTTTTTTTGGTTCTTTCAAAAGTCAATTTAATTATGATTTTGTCGAAGTGAGTCATTATGACGACAGTTTGTGTACTTATTTTGTGCCAGATGAACAACTTTTTGACGAAGGATGGGATTTGTTACCTCAACCCAATTTCTGGAGAAAAGTAATGAAACTATCTCCAGATTCTTGCATAATAAATGTTGCAGCAACAAGGCAAATTTTATACTACGAATCATTTATTGATTGGAAATCCCAGACTGAAGAAGAAAAAGACAGTGTGAGAAACCAAATTAGAATGGATTATGGATTAGATACTGCAGAATTACTGTACGTGACTTCAGGAAAAAATCATTTTTATGATTTCAAAAAAGTGATGCCAACATTGAGCAAGGGAATTGAGGTTTTTGAAGAACAAGGTGTGAATCCATGGTACGCGCAATCTATTTTGTTGATAGAAAGTCCAGGTAAAATACAATATTCATCTGTTGGTGCATATGGTCCTTTTCAATTAATGAAATCTGTGGCAAGAACATATGGATTAACTGTTAATAGAACGATAGACGAAAGAAAGAACTTTGTTCTTTCTGCTATTGCAGCTTCAAGTTTAATACGAATATCTTGTATACCTAATGCAAAACGAATTCTAGACAAACAAAATATCTATTATAAGGAAGATGATTTGTGGTTCAAGCTCTTTGTTCTGCATATTTACCATGCAGGAGCTGGTAATGTAGGAAAGTTGATAGAAAGTATGAACCCCGATTACGGAGGAATGTGGTTAATTACCGAAATGTGGCAAAATACGTATGGAGGTTTTAAAAACGCTTCTCAAAACTACTCACAAGTGGCTTTGGCTTCTAATCTTATTCTAGAAGAGTTGGTGTATAGCGGATGTAATGAAATTTATAATTGCAATGAATCCATGTATCCACTGCCAGAGGAAAAACATATAGAAACTATGAAAATTACAGATTCGATAAAGTCAATAATAATTAAAGACTCTTTCACACCAATAGATTCTGTAAATATCAATTTAAAATAAGGACCTAGCTATGTATCAAGTTAATGACGAAATAACCTTTTTGGATGAAGTTGGAGTTTTTAAAATAACAGAAGTTGTTTCAGACAACATTTTTGTTGTCGAAGACGAGCATGGATTTGACAGGAAATGTTCTATAAATGAAATCACGTTATATAAGAAAAACGCCTTTGATGGTGTGGAGGTAGAGACTTTTGAAAACAGAAATGTAAGAGTAAATCCATTTGCAAAATCAAAAAAGAAAGGCTTTGATGTTCCTGTTGTGGACCTTCATATGGAAAATCTAATGGATTCTCATACGCACATGAGTAACCACCAAATTGTACTCTACCAATTGGATGTATGCAGGAAACACTTGGACAAACATATTAACAATGGGACAAGAGAATTCGTTATTGTACATGGAGTAGGCAATGGAAAGCTAAAAGAAGAAGTCCGCTATTTATTAGATAGTTATCCATCCTTGAGTTATATGGATGAGCATTATTCTGCAAGGGGAATGGGAGCCACAAAAGTGTTTATAAAATAACCTTAAAATAATACTGATTTTCTGATGTTGTGCCTATTTTTGTAAAAAATAAAAACACTAAACATTATGAAAAAAATTTTACTTTCTATTGCAGTGCTTTGCATTGCAAATTTATCAATCTCTCAGGTAGTCTTCCAAAGTGACTTATCTTCCTGGGCATCTGGCGTTCCTACTGACTTTTTTGGAACAAAAACAAATTTAGATTCTGCAAATTGCACAGAAGTAATGACTGGAGCAATGCACGGAACATCTATAGCAAACTTGGTTAATACAGGAAGTGGGCATAAGAGGTTTACAACTAAAGGTGTAAACGTAGTGTCTGGGGAAAGATATGTAGTTCAAATGTGGATGGCAGGAACAGCTGGAGACTTTAGAGTTGCAACTGTTGATACATCTTCTAATTCATACTCTTACAGTTCTTACCAATCTTTAAGTGGAACAATGCCTGTTATTTTAAGAGATACAATTACAATTGGATCTAGTACAACTCAAGTTGAGTTTATTATTTCTTTTAGAAATACCACAGCATTAGGAGCTGCGCTTGATTCAGTTTCTATTTCAAGGTTAATGGGACCACCACCACCAGTACCTTCTTTTTCTACAAGAACAATTTATGAAATACAATATACAACTGATGCAAGTGGTGATTCTCCTTTCGAAGATTCATTAGTTGAGACTACAGGTATTGTTACAGCCTCTTATTCTGGAGGATATTGGATTCAAGATTCTGCTGCAGCTTGGAATGGAATTTATGTATTTGATAATTCAAATTCACCTGCAAGAGGAGATAATGTAACTATCAAAGGATTAGTAGCTGAATATTTTGGATTGACACAAATCAAAAACATTGATACATTAATAACAAACTCTACAGGGAATGTTCTTCCAGCTAAGTTAAGTTTGAATTCTATGACAATGAAAAATGAAATGTACGAAGGAGTTCTTGCTAGAGCATCAAATGCAAAATGTACGGATCCTGCTGCAGGTTTTGGAGAATGGACTTTCTCAAACGTTCCTGGAGATACAGCACGTGTTGATGATATTATGTATCTTTTTAGTCCGGTTTTAGGTACTAGATATGATATAACTGGAGTTGTTTATTACTCTTTTTCCAATTTTAAATTACAGCCAAGAGATTCTTTAGATGTTGTTGCCTCTACAATAACGTCTATAGACGAAAAAGGGTTAGAATTTTCTTTATACCCCAATCCAGTAAATACAGTACTTACGCTTTCTGGATTCGCACTAGAAACTGCTGAAATCTTTTCAATAAACGGTAAGCTAATCAAATCAATTTCTTTAAATACAATCAATAACATTGATGTTGCAGATTTGGAAAATGGCGCTTATATTTTAAGAGTTTCTGGAGATAATAAAATAGGAGTTACAAGATTTATTAAACAATAAATAGTAAATTAATTGCTTTTAAGAGTGTTTGTTATTTAACAAACACTCTTTTTTTTGCACTAAAAATTTTATTGCCTATATTGCTTATTAAACAATAAAAAACATGAAAAAAATAATTACACTTACATGCTTATTGATATTCGCCAATATGTCAATTGCTCAAATTTTCACCAGCAATTTCCAAGCTTGGAGCACTTCCAATCCCATAACGCCATTAGATTGGGGAGGTTCAAGCTCTACTATTTCTACTTATTATCAATGGCTTACCGGTTCTACCTACGGAACTTATTTGTGTGGATTACAAAATCCTTCGGGAAGTTCACTTGGTTTTGCAACACAATCTCAGCCAGTAACTGCAGGGGCGGAGTACCAAATGGAAATTTTTGTAGAAAGTACGCAAGGAGAAATGGCCATAGGATATTATGATGTAACTAATTCTGTATATGGACCAGTGTCTTCTTATGTGAATGTGACATCTTCGTCTTCTGGAATTTTAGTCATTGACACTTTGCCTGCTTTACCTTCAACTTGCACTTCTGCTCAATTTATTATTTATGCAAGAAATACCCCTGCAATTGGGATTGGTAATATTGGAGTAAATTTAGATAGGGTAGTTATTAGCTTAGTTTCTGCACCAATTCCTCCTACACCAACTCATTATTCAAAATCTATTTATGACATACAATACACAACTGGTGCAAATGGAGCTTCGCCATGGAAAGATTCTTTAGTAGAAACTTCAGGAGTTGTCACGGCAACTTTTAGAAGTGGATATTGGATTCAAGATTCTGCAGCAGCATGGAATGGGATTTATGTTTTTGACAATACTAATACTCCAGCAATTGGTGATGATGTTACAATCAAAGCAGAAGTGGATGAGTTTTTTACTTTAACAGAATTGAAAAATGTAGATACATTGATTATTAATTCCTCCGGAAACGCTTTGCCAACTCCGATTACAATAAATACTAATGAACTTAGTACAGAGGAGAAATACGAAGGTGTTTTGTGCACAGTATTGGCCGGTCATTGTATTGATCCATCTGCGGGAAATGGAGAATGGTTATTTGTGAATAGAGCAACTGATACTGCAATAGTTGATGACCTTATTTTTGCTTATGTTCCAACCTTAAATAATAAATATGATGTAACTGGAATAGTGCATTACAGTTTTGACAATTATAAAATTGAGCCTAGAGATTTAGCAGATATTATTGAAATTAGCACAAGTTCAATCAGAGAAAACAAACTAAATTTTTCTGTTTATCCCAATCCAGCAACTGATGTTGTGACAATTGTAGGACTTATTAGTGCAACAATAGAAATCTTTTCACTGGAAGGAAAACTTGTTAAATCAGAAGTATTAAACGAAAACAAATTGATAAGGGTAAATGACTTAGATAAAGGTGTTTATTTGATTAAGATAACAACTGAAACTGCATCAGGAACAAAACGTTTTGTGAAAAACTAGTCTAATTAGCATAATTTTTAAAAAGTGCTTGTGGATATCGCAAGCACTTTTTTTGTGCAAAAGAAAAACTATCTATTACCTTTGAATTATGAAAGTATTTAAATTTGGGGGAGCCTCAGTCAAAGATGCTCAATCTATAAAAAATATCGGGAGTATTCTTAGTAACTATGCAAACGATAAATTAGTGGTTGTTGTCTCGGCAATGGGTAAAATGACCAATGCTTTTGAATGGTTGATTAATTCTTACTGCTACAGTCCATTAAAAGTTACTGAAGCATTAAATGAAATTGTTGATTTTCATAATGAAATTCTTTGGGAGTTATTTCCTGACAAAGGACATATAGTATACGTGGAGATAAATGAATTGATTTATCAGCTAGAACAGGTTCTGGAAGACTATGAAGACTATGATAAAGCTTACGACAGTATTGTGGGTTTTGGAGAATTGATTTCAACCACAATTATCAGTAATTATTTAAACGAAACTGGAGTGGCTAATGAGTGGCTGGATGTTAGAAAAGTGATACAAACTAATTCTGAATACCGCCAAGCAAAAATAGATTGGGAAAAAACAGAAGAATTAATAGGTAAAGCAGAGTATAAATCGATAGTTGTCACGCAAGGATTTATTGGAAGTGATTCGGAAAATAATATGACAACTTTGGGAAGAGAAGGTTCGGATTTTTCTGCAGCAATTTTTGGGTATTGTTTAAATGCAGAAGATGTAACAATCTGGAAAGACGTTCCTGGTGTTTTGAATGCAGACCCGAAACATTATCCTGAAGCGACAAAGATTGATAAAATGAGTTACCGAGAGGCGATAGAACTCAGTTATTATGGAGCTACAGTTATTCATCCTAAAACGATAAAACCTCTTGAAAATAAAGAAATTCCATTGTATGTCAAGTCATTTTTGAATCCACAAGCGGAAGGAACTATTGTTCAAAAGTTAACGGAGTTTGACGATTTACAACCGTCTTATATTTTCATTGAAGACCAAATTTTGGTTTCTATTTCACCCAAAGATTTTTCTTTCATTGCAGAAGACAATATGAGTTTTATCTTTGCAGCCTTGTCCGCAGCAAAATTAAAAGTAAACTTAGTGCAAAACTCAGCTCTTAGTCTTTCTCTCTGTTTCAAAAATGAAGAAAAGAAGGTGAAGAAGTTTTTCGAATCTATAAAAAAATCATTTCTACTGAAGTACAATGAGAATGTTACCTTGCTAACAATCAGACATTATTCAGAAGAAGTAATAGCTTCTATGACAAATAACAAACAAATTTATCTTGAGCAAAAATCAAGAAACACTGCAAGATTTATACTGAAATAAACCATGAACTACCTATCAATAGAAAATATATCGAAATCATTTGGGATTAGAGTCTTGTTTGATGAAGTGACTTTTGGAATAAATAAAGGCGATAAAATTGCCCTTGTTGCCAAAAACGGAACAGGAAAATCTACTTTACTTAAAATTATTTGTGGTCTAGAAACTGCAGATACAGGGCAAGTGGTTATGAGAAACGATACAACAGTTGGATTTCTAGATCAAGCAGATTCTTTTGAGAAGTACTCGACCATAAAGGAATACATTTTTGATTCTCCAAAATTCAGAATAGTTGAAGAATATGAGAAATTGGCAATTAACGCGCCAGAATCTGATGCTTTTCAGGACGCTATGGAAGAGATGAACCGAATTGGCGGTTGGGATGCTGAGCAACAGGCACAAAAAATCTTATCTGTGTTGGGACATCACGATTTTGACAGAAGTGTGAAGAAAATGAGCGGAGGAGAGCACAAAAGATTGGCACTTGCTAAGGTTTTGTTGAATGAGCCTGATGTTTTGATTTTGGATGAGCCAACCAATCACCTCGACCTGGATATGATTGAGTGGTTGGAAGAATATTTGTCACAAAAGAACCTCACTTTATTTATGGTTACTCACGACAGGTATTTCTTAGAAAGTATTTGTTCGGAGATAATAGAGTTGGATGGGGGTGAATGTTTTAAGTACAAGGGAAACTATTCTTATTATTTAGAGAAAAGAGCCGAGCGCTTTGCTAGTGATCAAACTACGATTGACAAAGCCAAAAACCTAATGAAAAAAGAACTGGAATGGCTAAGAAGGCAGCCAAAAGCCAGAGGAACAAAACAAAAAGCAAGAGTTGATGCATTTGATGGGATAAAAGAGGCAGCAACAAAAAAGATTGATAATTCTAAACTGGAATTGAAAGTACTTTCAACAAGATTGGGAACCAAAATTCTTGAATTTCACAATGTGTCAAAATCTTTTGGTGAAAACATAATGCTGGATAAATTCACTTATAATTTTAAACGGCACGAAAAGATAGGGATTGTAGGGAAAAATGGGGTAGGCAAGACTACTTTCATTAATATGATAATGAGCGAGCTGGATCCAGATGCAGGAAAAATTGTAACAGGTGATACAGTGAAATTTGGTTATTACAACCAAAAAGGAATGGCTTTCAAAGAAGGGAAAAAGGTAATAGATATTGTAAAAGATATTGCTGAAGCGATCCCCTTAGAAAAAGGGAAGTCAATCACTGCAGCTCAGCTTTTGGAGAAGTTTTTCTTCCCAAAAAATATGCATTATCAGCATGTAGAATTATTGAGCGGAGGTGAAAAAAAGAGGTTGTATTTATTGACAATTCTACTTGAAAATCCAAATTTTTTGATTCTTGATGAACCAACTAATGACTTGGATATTTACACCATACAAGCATTAGAAAATTTCTTAGATTTATTTCAAGGTTGCCTGATTGTAATTTCTCACGACAGGTATTTTATAGATAAAGTCTGTGATCATATTTTCTATTTCAAAGGGAAGGGGAAAATCAAAGATATTTTGGGTAACTACACCAAGTATCGCGAGCTTCTAAAGCAAGATAATGAACTGAGTAAAACAGCACAGAGAATCGAGAAAAGTGACAGAGCAGAAAAATATGAAACTTCAATAGAAAAAGAGGGGAAGCCGAAAAACAAACCAGCAATTAGTAACAATAAGAGAAAAGAATTCATGAAGCTAGAATCTCAGATCGCTAAATTGGAAGAACAGAAAAAGACGATTACAGAAAAAATGTATGATTCAAGTCTGTCTCCAGAGGGATTGCAAAAACTATCTGATGAATTGCAAAAAACAAGCGAAACGCTAGACGAAAAATCTATGCAGTGGCTAGAAATTGCTGAAATGATGGAAGGGGAGTAGGATGATGCAAAAATCAGAATAAACATTATATTGTTAAAGCATCTGATAAAAGTTAGGGATACAATTGGCAAGGAATCTATGTGATAATTTGACAATGCAGAGATAAAGCTTTCAATTAAACAATAAACAATCAATCCCATTCATAAATCCATCTTACGTCAATAGCTGGGTTGCTTTTGTAAAACGAATCACTGCCAGTAACGGGAGCTAGCCAAGACATTCCGCATGAAAATCCGAAAAAATCATAGGAAATACCTAAATTGATGAATGCATCTTTGAAATCAGTACTCACTGCGGCAGTTCCATTAATTCCTAGTGGAAGAAACAAGAAATAATAACCTTTACCTCCAGTAACCCCCATATTAAGCACGACAGGAGATGCTCCGTCTTCGGCAATTCCGAAATTTTTACTTCCGGGATTTAGGCCGATAGCCGTGTAAATATCTGCGCTAATAAACGGAGTGAAATAATTCCAATTCCCTGCTAATGGTAACATTCCCCAGTTTAATGTAGTATTAACTTCCATAGTGCTAAAACAAGCACCAACAGATATTGCGTTTATTGAAAAGGTGTCAGTTTTGTTAGTAGCAAATGGTATGTTTTTGAAGCCAAAAATAGGTCGTATATCAGAAAGTTTATAGGTTTTTTCTCTTTGAGAATAACTATAAATTGAGGAAATAAGAAAACTGAGAAATAATAACTTTTTCATGACATTGTTTATTTAGTAAAAATTCCCTCTTTCTTTTAGGTTCGAAAGAGGGAATTAATTATTTATAATTATTTTAACCTAATTCCCTTTAGCATTAAATCCGAATGAAATTCCTGCTCTGAAGGTTTTTTTCTGCATCACCACAAATAGATTTACTGGAATATTGAGGTCGCCACTTTTTACGGTAAATCCTGCCCCAAATAAGAATCCTGCTGTAGCTTTTATGTCTCCACGGCTATCAATTCTTGTGTACATATTGTTTGGATTTTCATCAGGACTCGTCCATTCTTTCTCTCTTTTCCAAACACCATCTTCGTAGTATCCCGAAGCTTCTCTGGTTAATCCAAAAGTAGGTCCAAAAGCAAATTCAATTCCCGTTTTGTTGTCTCTCAATCCGTGAAGTATCGTCATTGAGGGTAAAAATAATCCTTGTTCAAGTCCAGTCAATGTTGGGATAAACTCAAATAATCCTTGCACTCTTCCTTGGTTTAAGTATTGTCTTTCGAATTGGTAACCAAATTGAAATAAAGTAGGTGAGGCATCAAAACCACCCGTAGTTTCCGATTCATTAAGTCTTTCTCCATTTTCTCCAAACACGTGAACCACTCCCATTCGCACACCTGATAAGTTCAATCGCTTCAAGTTTGGATTGTTTATAGGACTTTCTCTACTTTCTAGTTTTGTGAGGTAATCATTAATTTGCTTGTCTTTCTCAAACAAATACATGTCTTGTAAAGTAATCAAAACCATATTCTTAAGTTGCTCAGGAATATTCTTGAATTCACTTGACTTAGATCGGGTTATTTGTCCTGTTTTTACGTCAAATTCTCTAAATGATATGATGATATTTTCTTGCGAGCGTTCTATGTATCCGCTCAGCATCTTATCAGTTTTTAGTAGGTTTCCAATTTTTTCTAGACATTGAATACTATAGCAAGAATAAGATAGTCTTGAATCCGGGGTCTTTGCAGTTTCTTCATTAAGGACATAATTAATATCCTGATCGTAGCTCACAGTGTATATATTCAACTTATTCATCAAATGACGTGTCAAGTTTCCAGCTTCTTTCGAGTTTATTAATCCTGAGCCTTTGGATTGAATATCAAGAACTGTAACAGTTTGCTTCACTTCATTTTGTGCATTACTATTAAGTGAAAATAATAAAGCTAATCCGATTGTAAATTTTTTGATAGTTTTCATAATGTTGTTTTTAGTTAGTTTTTTAATTTTTGTTTGATGACCTCTACAAGTTTCAAAATAGATTTAGTTAGTATTTTTTTTACTTTTACAACTCCAGAGTATTCATCCTGTTTTTTTTGTTTTATTTGATGAAACAAAATTGAGCAATCTGGGAGGAGAATGAAAAGAGAATTTACATTTAAACTGACTTATAAAGTTTGCTATTTTTAATATAAAATATTGTAATATAGTAGATTATTTATATTTAAACTGACAGATAAAGCCATAAAATTGAAAACAAAAAAGAACAAAAAAAGCAGTAATCTATTCCTTAGATTGTGTGTATGGTTGTTTTTGATTGCCAATTTTTTCTATGTTGCTAATGAATTTTATCCTTTGAGAGATCTTTATGAAAAGGTATTTCCTATTCATTATAAATCCTATGCCGAATTTGGAATAAGAATTCCTACGCAATACAAAGTGCATGGAATAGACGTTTCGCATCATCAAGGCAGAATAAATTGGAAAATGGTGAAGCAGATGAAAGACAGGGATTTATCTCTTGATTTCGTCTTTATGAAAGCTACGGAAGGAGGTTCGCACAAAGACAGAAGGTTTAAATACAATTGGAGAAATGCTAAAAGCAATGGGTTGATCCGTGGAGCATACCATTATTTCAAACCCAATGTGAAAGCTGCTCAGCAAGCCAAGCATTTTATTCGAACCGTTAAGTTATTGAAAGGAGATTTTCCTCCTGTGATAGACATTGAAGAAAGAGGAAGTGTATCTACAGCTAAGCTAATGAAAGGATTGAAAATTTTCGCAGACGAGCTAGAAAAGCATTACGGAGTAAAACCGATCATTTACACGTATCATGATTTTTATAAGCAGAATTTTGACTACACATTCAAGGATTACACCCTTTGGATTGCTCATTATCACGTGAGATCGCCCGACAACAAAACCTGGAACTTCTGGCAACACAGTGACCGAGGAACAGTTTCAGGAATTAATTATCCTGTTGATTTCAATGTATTTAATCGTGATATGGAAACTATGAAAGGCTTGTTGATTAAATAATAACAAGATAATAAATCAAAATACTTAATTTCGCACCATGATACTAACCGATACCCACACCCATCTATACGCTAATCAATTTGATGAGGATAGAAGTGAAATGATTCAAAGATGTTTTGAAGATGATATTTCACGTCTTTTCTTACCAAATATAGATTCAACTTCGGTAGATGGAATGATGGATTTAGTGAAACAATATCCAGAAAATTGCTTTCCTATGATAGGGATTCATCCTTGCTCAGTAAACGAAAACTGGCAGAAAGAATTGGATACTTATATTAACCTAATAGAGACAACTAAATTCTATGCCATTGGTGAAATAGGAATCGATTTGTACTGGGATAAAACTACATTAGGAATTCAGCAAGCAGCATTTGAAGCTCAAATAGTACTAGCCAAAGAAAAGAAATTACCGATAGTAATCCATGCTAGAGATAGTTTTGATGAGATATTTGCAATCATTGATAAACACAATGACGATAATCTTACAGGAATATTTCATTGTTTTACTGGAACAAAAGAGCAAGCTCAAAAAATTATAGATTACAAAGGGTTTATGATAGGAATTGGGGGAGTGGTAACATTTAAAAACTCTGGGCTAGATAAAGTTGTGAAAGAAATTCCAATGAAGTATTTAGTTCTTGAAACGGATTCGCCTTATTTAGCTCCGCATCCATACAGAGGCAAAAGAAACGAATCGTCTTACTTAAAAGTAATTGCACATAAAATTGCAGAAATTCACGAGATTACTCTAGAGGAAGTAGCTGAGATTACAACAAGTAATAGTAAAACTGTTTTTGGGATTTAATCTATTAGTAAACTTCTCGTCATTAGTCTTGCTGAACTGTTTTCAGTATCTCTATTCATTGAAATGTTGCCAAAGATAAACGTGAAATATTCTCTGTTAGATCCTGAATCGAGTTCAGGATGACATGTGTTATTTTTTATTCAAACACTATCATAGGCTGAGAATAATCTTTTGGCATATCTTTTGTAAGGTTTAGCTCGTTAACAAGTTGTTATAGATGTGAGATGTAAAAATGAAATTTTCGTATATTTGAAACAATAAAACAAGAACAGACTATGAAACTAATCAACCTAACACTAATTGCAATCCTAACTTTTGGATTATCAACTAGTTTTACTACGACAAATAAAGATTTAATTGAGAAAGAAGTTGCGGAACTAAATTGGTTCACAGATTTTCAGAAAGCAGATGCAGAATCGAAGAAAACAGGGAAGCCAATTTTTGGATTTTTCACAGGGAGCGACTGGTGCGGGTGGTGTACAAGATTAAAAAGAGCTGTTTTTGCAAAAGATGATTTTAAAAAATGGGCAAATGAAAGTGTAATTCTATTGGAACTAGATTTTCCAAGAAGAAAAAAATTACCAGCAAATTTGGTTCAGCAGAACCAGCAATTGGCCCGTGCTTTTGGAGTGAGAGGATATCCTACAGTTTGGATTTTCACGACAACAAGAAAACCAAACACAAACGAAATCAACCTAAATAGGTGGGGGAGTTTAAGTTATCCTAGAGCAGAAGCAGGAAAAGAATCACAGAAATTCTTAGCAGATGCAGAGAGGATTTTTGCCACACAGAAAAAGTAAAAATTCTTAATATTAAGTTAACATTAAGTTTTACTTAAATCTTCTGTTTCTTATCGTAATGGCTTACTTTTGAAGTATTATGAAATCAAACAAAAATAT
>JBDMYC010000131.1:0-4044 GCA_039770535.1 Flavobacteriales bacterium | reverse complement strand
GTATCCTAATCTGTTCCCTATCGGGTTTGTCTTTTGTCCCATATTATAAAGTATCTACTAAAAGAGTTACGTGATTTGATCTTTTTCTAATTCTATGTGCTCTCCCCTGTGGAGCGGGTTTAATTCTCTTTAATGTTGGACCAGGCCCTACAGTAATTTCTTTTACAAACAAATTTTCTGGCTCTTGCCCTTCATTCTTTGTTTGCCAATTTGCAACTGCAGATAAAAGAAGTTTCTCCAAATAGCCTGAAGCCACCTTAGGATTATGCCTTAGCAATATCAATGATTTAGCAACTTCCTCACCTCTAATTAAATCGGCAACAAGTCTCATTTTTCTCGCTGGTATAGGACATTTATTTAGCTTAGCGAATGCCAAACTTTTCTTTTCCTCCTTTATTCTTTCGGCCATCAGCCTTTTTCTAGCTCCCATGTTTCTAAATTAATTTCTTAATTACTTTTTACCTTTCTTACCTCCGTGTCCTCTAAAATTCCTTGTTGGCGAGAATTCACCTAACTTGTGCCCAACCATGTTTTCTGTTACATAAACAGGGATGAACTTATTTCCATTGTGAACAGCAAACGTGTGCCCCACAAAATCAGGAGTTATTGTTGAAGCTCTTGACCAAGTCTTGATCACAGCCTTCTTACCTGACTCATTTACTTTATCTAACTTTTTGTATAGTTTGTAATATACAAATGGCGGTTTTTTTAAGGATCTACTCATCTTTTAATTATTTCTTCCTTCTTTCAATTATTAATCTGTTAGACTTTTTAGTCTTACTTCTAGTCTTGTAACCTTTAGCTGGTATACCATTTCTTGACCTTGGATGACCTCCTGAAGATTTTCCTTCACCACCTCCCATTGGGTGATCAACTGGATTCATCACAACACCTCTTACTCTTGGCCTTCTTCCTAACCATCTACTTCTACCTGCCTTACCTGATCTCACAAGGTTGTGAGTCGGATTAGATACAGAACCAATAGTCGCTAGACAAGTTTGCAAAATCATTCTTGTTTCCCCTGAAGGTAACTTGATGATAGCATATTTACCATCTCTTGCATTCAATTGCGCATAAGTTCCTGCCCCTCTTGCTAAAATACCACCTTTTCCAGGATGCAACTCTATGTTGTGGATTGTTGTTCCTAAAGGAATTTCACTTAAAAATAAAGCATTTCCTACATTTGGCTCAACTCCTTCGCCAGAATTAACTTTATCTCCAACTTTAAGACCATTTGGTGCAATGATATACTTTTTTTCTCCTTTTGGATACTCAATTAAAGCTATTCTTGCAGATCTATTCGGATCATATTCAATCGTTAATACTTCACCTTCAATTCCAAAGTTATTTCTTTGAAAATCAATAATTCTATATCTTCTTTTGTGACCACCACCACGGTATCTCATGGTCATCTTACCTTGATTATTTCTACCACCTGACTTTTTAATCGGTCTCAACAAACTCTTTTCAGGGTTGTTTGAAGTAGTAATATCAGCAAAATCATCAGCTATTTTATGCCTTTGACCTGGTGTTGTTGGTTTTAATTTTCTTACTCCCATTGTATATTAAATATTACTATAAAAGTCTATTTCATCTCCATCTACTAGAGTAATCATAGCTTTTTTAATAGCTTTAGTTCTTTGAAAAATCAATCCTTTATTGGTATGCTTCATCTCCTTCTTTCCTCCTCCAAGGTTCATAGTGTTCACCTTTTTCACACTCACACCATATAATGATTCTACCGCATTCTTAATATCAACCTTCGTAGCTTTTTTATCTACTTCAAAGGTATAAGTATTATTGTTTTCGATAAAGTATTCAGATTTCTCTGAAATTATCGGTTTTTTTAAAATCTCGCTCATCTTTATTTGTATTATGCTAGGTAAGCATCTATTGTTTTTAAAGCACTTTCTGTCACAACTAGTTTGTTTGCATTCATCACATCATAACTACTGATAGAGTCTGCTGTAGCAACTTTTGCACCCTTTAAATTTCTCGAAGCTAAATAAATCGCTTCGTTTTTTTCGGGCAACAAAAATAATGATTTTCCTGCGTCAATTCCTAATTTTTCAAGAATTATTTTAAACTCTTTTGTTTTAGCATCTTTCATAACGAAATCTTCTATAACAATTATCTCTTCTTTTTGAGCTTTGTATGTCAAAGCAGACTTTCTAGCTACTTTTTTTAGCTTTTTATTAAGCTTGAAATCATAGTCTCTTGGAGATGGAGCAAAAACAGTACCTCCTCCTTTAAACAGTGGAGACTTGATACTTCCTGCTCTCGCAGTTCCTGTACCTTTTTGCTTCTTAATCTTTCTAGTAGATCCTGTTACTTCAGCTCTCTCTTTACCTTTACTAGTTCCTTGCCTCCTTCTAGCCAAATACCACTTTACGTCTAAGTAAATTGCGTGATCATTTGGTTCAACAGCAAAAATCTCTTGATTTAGAGTAACCTTCTTTCCTGAAGATTTTCCCTCTATATTTTGAATTTCTATGCTCATTACTTTTCTACTATTACGAAGTTTCCATTATATCCTGGGATAGCTCCTTTTACTAATACTAAATTCTTTTCTGCAAGAACTTTCACTATTTTCAAGTTAGCAGTCTTTACTCTCACATCACCCATTTGTCCTGCCATTCTCATTCCTTTGAAAACTTTTGCTGGATAAGATGCTGCTCCAATAGATCCTGGCGCTCTCAACCTGTTGTGTTGACCGTGAGTTGCTTGTCCAACCCCTGCAAAATTATGTCTTTTAACAACACCCTGAAATCCCTTTCCTTTTGAAGTTCCAACTACATCTACAAATTCTCCTTCAGCAAATACATCTGCTGCAGACAATGAGTCTCCTAGTTTCACATCATTTGAAAACATTTCAAACTCAACTAACTTTCTCTTTGGAGTTGTGTTAGCCTTTTTGAAATGACCTTTCATAGCTGCGGGTGTGTTTTTCTCTTTCTTCTCATCATATCCAATTTGAACTGCTGAATAACCATCAGTCGCATCAGTTTTGATTTGAGTAACTACACAGGGTCCAAGTTCAATGATTGTACACGGAACATTCTTTCCATTTTCGTCAAAGATACTCGTCATCCCTTTTTTTCTTCCTATTAATCCAGTTGCCATAATCTACTTATACTTTTATTTCAACATTTACTCCACTTGGCAATTCTAATTTCATCAATGCATCAATTGTCTTAGCTGCATTTGAATTGCTGTAGATATCTATTAATCTTTTGTACGAACTTAGCTCGAACTGCTCTCTCGCTTTCTTGTTAACGTGTGGAGACTTAAGTACGGTATAAATTCTCTTGTGAGTTGGCAATGGAATTGGTCCACTAACTACTGCACCTGTAACTTTTACAGTTTTAACGATTTTCTCAGCTGATTTGTCAACTAAGTTGTGATCGTATGATTTTAATTTTATTCTAATCTTCTGACTCATAATAAGTTTTATTAAGCTTCTAACTCTCCTTTAGCTTTTGCAAGCACTTCTGTTGTAATATTTCTTGGTGCCTCTTGGAAATGCGAGAACTCCATTGTTGAGGTTGCTCTTCCTGACGACATTGTTCTCAATTGTGTAACGTATCCGAACATTTCTGACAATGGTACTTTGGCTTTCACTATCTTAGCACCAGCTCTGTCGTCCATACCATCTACCTGCCCTCTTCTTCTATTTAAATCTCCCACAATATCACCCATGTTAGCTTCAGGTGTCACCACCTCTAACTTCATGATTGGTTCAAGTAATACAGCTCCCGCTTGCTTACAAGCCGTTTTGAATGCCATCTTAGCAGCAATCTCAAATGATAGCTGATCAGAATCTACTGCGTGGAACGATCCATCTTTCAAAGTAACTTTCAATGAATCAATAGGGAATCCTGCAAGAATACCGTTTTTCATTGCTTCCTTAAATCCTTTTTCAACTGAAGGAACAAATTCTTTAGGAATGTTACCCCCTTTAATTACGTTAACAAACTCTAATCCTTCTTTCTCTGGATCACCTGGCTCAAGAGTAAATACAATATCTGCGAATTTACCTCTACC
>JBDMYC010000130.1:0-9754 GCA_039770535.1 Flavobacteriales bacterium | reverse complement strand
TTTTATTTTATCTTCCATTAATCTAAGGATTAGTTCTGTAATATTTTGTCTTCCAAATTTAAAACAATTTTACGTTTAAAGACCAAAACGAACTCAAATACCTATATTTATTCTTTGAACACCCAGAATAAAATTTACGAATGCCGATAATCGAGTTAGAAACAAAAGTAAAAGCAACCAAAGAAGTTGTGTTTGATTTATCTCGAAATATTACGCTACACGAAATATCTACAGGGAGTTCTAATGAAAAGGCCATTTCAGGCGTCACGTCAGGGTTGATAAACCTGAATGAAACGGTTACTTGGCGAGCCAAACACCTTGGCATTTATCAAAAAATGACAGTAAAAATTACCGCTATGGATTTTCCAAAGTCATTTGTGGATGAAATGCAAAAAGGAATTTTCAAAGGGTTTTGTCACACTCATACTTTTGTGAAAGATGGAGAATTCACAATAATGGACGATCATTTTGATTATTCGTCTCCGTTAGGATTTTTAGGGAAATTTGCCGACTTTTTGTTTTTGAAAAAGTATATGATGCGTTTTTTAAAAGGAAGGAATGAAGTGATAAAGAGATATGCCGAGGACAAAAGATTAAGGAACAGTTTTTGATACTAAACAACCAATGAAGAAAGTAAATTTAGGAATAGGACTGAGTAAAAGAATATACATTGCCATGTTGGCTTTGGTATTGATATCTTCTTTGGTTATTGCTTTGTTTACAGCTATTTTTTTTAAAACTCAAAACGAAAAATATCACCTAGATAGACTTCAAAGAAAAGAAAAAAGGGTAGCAAATAGTATCAAATATTTTACTGACAAATATGAAATTCAAGAGGATTTGAATTCTGTTCCCCGAGAGTTCTATGAAAAAATAGAAGAGTTGTCTCGTGAAAACGAAATGGAGCTCAAAATTTATAACACCAAGGGTTCCATCCTCTTGAGTTTGGATCAAGAATTAGTTGCAAATGATAGCATTCCAGGCAATGTGTTGAATGATATTATTGCCACTTCTGATTCCTTTTATGTACTTAAACTAGATGATGAAAACATCACGACTTTTTCTATTTTGAAAAATAAAGAAGGTCAGAATATTGGGATATTAAATGTGCCAAACTATGATTTTTCAACAAACAGTATAGAAGTAAGTAAATTCTACAGAACTCTTGTAGAGTTGTATATTGCTTTGTTAATTGGTGCAGGGATTTTTGCTTTCTTCTTGTCTCGAAACATTACAGGTTCGCTAAGATTGATAGGAGATAAGATGAAAAACGTGTCTTTCCACAAGGAAAATGAAAAAATATCTTGGAAAAGTAAGGATGAAATAGGTGAATTAGTAAATCGTTACAACACCATGGTAGATGAGTTGGAAGAAAGTGCTAATCTTTTGGCAGAGTCTGAAAGGGAAACTGCTTGGAGAGAAATGGCAAAGCAGGTTGCTCATGAGATTAAAAATCCACTGACGCCCATGAAGTTGAATGTGCAATATTTGGAGCAATCATTAAAAGCTGATGATCCAGAATTTAAAGATAAAATGAGTAGGTTTTCGCATAAAATGGTGACTCAAATTGATGCTCTTACGGAGATTGCCAATGAGTTTTCGAGTTTTGCAAAAATGCCAATTACTTCGCTTTCTCCCACAGATTTGAGAATGATTTTGAAAGATGCTGTTGGTACTTTTGATACAGAAATAAAAGTGGCAAAGGAGGTGAATGGAATTGAAAAAGCAGTGATAAAAGGAGATGAAAACCAGCTGATTAGAGTGTTCAACAACTTGCTTAAAAATTCATCTCAATCAATTCCAGAAGGAAGGGTGGGGGTGATTCAGGTAATTTTGAGCCAGAATGCTGAAGCTTTTTTGATTGAAATAAAAGACAATGGAAAAGGAATACATCCTTCTCAATACGAGAATATTTTCACTCCCAATTTCACCACCAAATCTTCTGGAAGTGGATTAGGATTGGCGATTGTAAAAAACATAATGAAAAATCATTCTGGTAAAATTACTTTTGAAAGCAAAGTAGATATTGGGACTTCTTTTTTCTTAGAGTTTCCTAAAGGGTAACGTTTTTTTTTAGTATTGTCACTCGTCATTCTGAATTCATTTCAGAATCTCTATTCATTGAAATATTACAAATAGATTTTCTTTCTGTAATATTCTTTGTCAGATCCTGGATCAAGTCCAGGATGACAACTAAAAAAGATTAAAACGAATTAACAAACTCCACAATTAATTTATGTAAATCATCAAACTCGGTAAGAGGCAAAGTTTCTGGCCTGTCTTGGATGTCGTGATAGTAAGTTACACCACCCAATGTATAGGAAAAAAACGAAGGCACTCCAGCTTCCTCGAACCAATAATGGTCGCTATTTGCAGCTTTTCCTCTTGGTTTTATTTGCTTCACCAAATCATATTTCTTGTTTATAGCTTTCAGTCTTTCAAATTCTTTGGGATGTTCCGTGGAGTTCACCACCTGAATTCCTTCTGAGCCAGTTCCCATCATATCTACATTGTACAAAAATTTCATTTTTTTGAGTGGAACAATAGGATTTTCTACATAGAATTTTGAGCCTAAAAGTCCAGCTTCTTCTCCTCCAAAAGCAATGAAAAGAACAGAATATTCTGGTTTGTTTTCGGCAAAATGCTTCATCAGAGTTAGCATCATTGCAATTCCGCTTGCATTGTCGTTTGCTCCGTTAAATGTTGCTGTTTCTCCCATCATTCCCAAGTGATCATAATGGGCAGTAAACACGAAGAATTTTTTCCTTTTCCAACATCTTTTCGCAGGAATGTACCCTAGTACATTCTGAGTTTTGAAGTCTGCAATTAGTTCATTTTGAATGTTTAAATCAATCCAGTCATTCTCTTTTAAAAACTCACTTTTAATTTCAATCACGGGAAAAGTAAGTGCTTCCTGAGCTACAGACCAAGTAAATTTATCGTCATTAATTACCAATAATGGAGCAACATTAGCAATGGCATTTTTCATTTCCAATTGCTTAAAATAACCAGCTCTTCCCTCTGGTTTAGGTAAGTTAACCACATAAGCTGTCGGTGGTAAATCTTTGTTTATGATGTCGCGAGCTATTTCCTTTTGGTAGTTTTCAAGTGTAACTTCTATCAGCCTGAACCTTCCTTGTGCAGAGCCTGAATTGGGCGCGACAATAAAATCCAATCCAGTTTTAAGAGTTTTGTCGCTAAACTTCACAACTACATCTTTTGGAAATGTATTGACAGGATATTCATAGTTCTGAAAATAGGAATCATTCACCATTTTCCCTCCGTATTCTTTGAATTTTTTAGCAATATAATCGGCAGCAATCTTAGTCCCGTTATTCACGTAACCTCTCCCATAAAACTCATCTGAAGCGAGAGTGTCAATTAGTTTTTTTGCTAATTCTTTTTGGGAAAAAGAGAAAAGAGAAGTTAGAAGTATAGACGATATTAATAGTGTTTTTTTCATTTCCAATTATTTTTCATTTACTCCCCTCTCCAGAGGGGAAGACAAGAGGTGTGTTATTTGACGAGCATTTAATAAGTTATTTTACAATATACTGATGAAATACACACCTCTTTAATTCTCTTCTCAAGAGGAGAGATTCTTTGCTGTTATTCATTTCAAAAGTTCATTCCCCAACTCTTCAAAATCAACTCCATCAAAATTCCCTGAACTCATTAAAAGTAAGTTTTTATCATCAAAGTTTATCCCTTTCACAGTTTTCATTAATTCATCAGAATTGGTAAAAACCGTTATATTTTCGCTAAAAAATGCATTTTTTACGTCATTTTCGCTCAACATTGCCAGTTTTTTGTGTTCTATTGCTTTTGGGCTAAAGTAAACAAATGCTTTATCAGCATCCAACATTGTGTTTTTGTATTGAGCCAAAAACTCTTGGTTTAAACTACTAAAAGTATGTAATTCAATGCAAGCAATTAGTTCTCTTTCGGGATATTGTTCTTTTACTGCTTTGGTAGTTGCCTTTAGTTTAGATGGCGAATGAGCAAAGTCTTTCAGAATATGAGTTTTACTGTTTTTTGCAACAGTTTCTAGTCGTTTACTTGCCCCACCAAAACTCTGTATTGCTTCATAAAACTGAGCTGAAGAAACACCAATTTTTTCACAAACCAATCTTGCTCCGTTTAGGTTTTGTAAGTTGTGTTCTCCAAAAATCTCTAATTCTACCTTTTGTGTTCCATCTTGCAAAGTAGTAACTCCATTTGCAATGGAATAATCGGGAGTAGAATAAGAAGTAAAGTCAATTTCTCTATCAGAGTTTGACACAATTTTTTCAATCTCCTTATCGCCAGAAAAATAAATAAGACTTCCTTCGTCTTCTATTTTATCTACAAACATTTCAAACTGTTCGCAGTAGTTTTCGAAGGTTGGAAACACATTAATATGATCCCAAGCAATTCCTGTAAGTAATGCAATATTAGGATTGTACAAATGAAATTTTGGTCTTCTATCAATAGGGGAAGAAAGGTATTCGTCTCCTTCTAGCACGGCAATTTTAGCTGAATCGGTTAGTTTTACCATCACTTCAAACCCTTCCAATTGTGCACCAACCATGTAATCATTTTCAATGTTGTGAAAATTTAACACGTGCAGAATCATTGACGTAATCGTAGTTTTTCCGTGACTTCCGCCAATAACTACTCTCGTTTTGTCTTTGGTTGCTTCATAAATATATTCTGGATAAGAGAAAATGGGCAAACCAAGTTCTTGTGCTTTTATGAGCTCAGGATTGTTTTCGCGAGCGTGCATTCCCAAAATTACAATGTCAATGTCTTTGTTTATTCTGGATGCATCCCAACCCATTTTGTCAGGCAACAAACCGTACTTTTCTAGTCTTCCTTTTGATGGATTAAAAATCTCATCATCCGACCCAGAAACTTTGTTTCCCGATAGATGAAGTGCAATAGCTAAATTGTGCATAGCGCTTCCGCCAATAGCTATAAAATAGATGTTTTTGTTTGTATTCATTAAGCAGTATAAAAAGAGTTTCGGAAAATATAAAAGACAAATAAACAGAACGCTACGTTTACTAAAATATTGATTGTAGCCAACATAAAGTTACCACTTCGGATAAACTCAAAAGTCTCGAAACTAAAAGTTGAAAATGTGCTAAACCCTCCACAAAAACCAATTACAATTAAGTATTTGAGAAAAGAAGAAGTTTCTATTTTAGAAGAAAAAACATATAAGGCTAAGCTCATTACCACACAAGCCAATACATTGGAAACTAAAGTTCCATAAGCAAAACCAGACGGAGTAATTTGAGAAACTCCAAATCGAGCCAAACTGCCCAAACCTCCTCCAATAAAAATTGCAATAATGATGTTCATTTTCGTTTTATTAATCTCGTAAATTTAACGAAAAGGACCAAGAGATTATAGCAAAGGGGAATTAGGTATCAATACATCAGTGTGCATAAAGTTGGGAGCTTTAGTTTAACAATCCAGCAAATCTTTTCAATTGCAATTCGGCAATTTTTGCATTGTAGGTTGCGTTCAGTAAATTGAGTTTGTTGTTTACTAAATTCAATTGTGCTTGGCGGTATTCAATGGAAGTAACTTTTCCTAGGTTGAATAATTCCTTGGATTTTAAGAAATTCTGATTGCTTATTTCAACATTGGTTTCCTCGTTTTTGATGATAATTTTCTGGGTATTGTATTCTGCCCAAAACGTAGCCAACTGATTTTCTAGCGTTAAACTTAGTTTTTTGGCATTCAAATCCTGGGTTTTCATGGCAATCTTGGCATTTTGAACTCTCACTTTGGTAGTTCCTCCGTCAAAAATATTCCAGTTTAAATTCAGTGCCGCATTGAATCCATTACTTTGCTGAACAGCAAAAAATCCTGCTGGACCATTATCTGCATAATTCAAACCATAACCCAAAGAAGTGGAAACACTGGGCAACCATCCTGCTCTATTTATTTTTAAATCTTGCTCAGAAATAGCTTGCTTTATTTGAATTTGTTTGAGTTGGTTATTTTCAGCTTTCAATTGTTCTAATAATGTGCTGTACGATAAATTTTCGTCTAAATTCACCTCTTTGGCTACCTGAAAAGTAGTATTTATTTCTCTGCCTAACAGAAAGTTAAGGTTTCGCATGTTGTTTTGCAATTGTACACTGAGATTAAGCAGTAAAATGCTATCCGCATTGGCATCTACTTTGGCATTTAGGATGTCGAGCGTAGTTTTTTGTCCGTATTTTTGCTGAGCAGTTACTCTTTCTAGTCGCTCTTTCGAGATATTGTAAGCTTCTACCAAAGTGTTTTTTTGTTCTTGATTTCGTGCCACATTATAAAAAGTGGTGTACACATCAATCAAGGTATTTTCTATCTGAATTTTCTTCTGTGAAGAAGCTAATTCGTATTGGTTTTTCAGTTTTTCGAAATTGTATTTTCTGCTTCCACCATTATAAACCACATAATTCAAAGCCACAGAACCTGAATATCTCGTAGCTTCTACTCCAGGCACATCTAGTTCCACACCCGCTTGGTTGGTCAGTTTATTGTCATTATTTGCATAGCTCGCACTTCCAGTTCCAGTCAAGGTCGGCAAATACCCAGAGTTGTATATACTTCGGCTATTATCCGCTTGTAGCATGGAGTTGCTAGCCAGTTGAATGTCATAATTATTTTTTAGAGCCAAGGCGATAGCATCCTCTATTGCCATTTTTTCTTGTGTAATTCCCAAGAACGGGAAACAAAAAGCAAAGGTTATTAATTTATATAGATGTTTCATCTTCAAGTGTTTTTGTATCTGGTGTTGGGTTATTCTCTTGCGAAGAAAACGGTTCTGGCAATTCCTCATTATCGTGATCCAGTTCTTTCACAGCTCTTTCTAGCGATTCCTTTGTGGGTTTTTCGTGTTGCCAAAAAGCCCATTCATTTGACCTCCAAAACCACAGAGAATTCACTTTAATTCCATTGACTGTAGATAGAAATATTGGGAGTAGAAGCAAGGTTAAAACTGTCGCAATTATGATTCCATACACGATAGAGATCGCCATTGGAATCAGAAATTGAGCTTGTAAACTTTTTTCAAAAATAAGAGGGGTAAGTCCTGCTACAGTAGTAATTGTAGTTAGGAAAATAGCACGGAATCTTGATTTGCAAGCTTCTGCGAGTGCATCATCAAATTTCATCCCGAGCTTGAGGTTGGAGTTAAATTTACTAATCAAAACCAGCCCATCATTGACCATAATCCCTATCAATGCAATAATTCCAAGCATAGATAGAATATTGATGGAAAATCCATGAATCCAATGTCCCCAAGCAATTCCAATCAAACTGAACGGAACTAGAGCTAATAAGACAAAAGGTTGGCTGTAACTTCTGAAAGTAAAAGCAATCACGATATAAATAAATACTAGAATAATCCAACCGGTTGGGTTTAGTGAGTTTTGAGTTTTCACGGCTTCTCTGTTCTGCCCTTCATACAATGGGCTTACCGAAGGGTATTTTTCTAGAATCCCCGGCATAATCTCATTTTTCACGGTTGTCATGTAATCGGTTGCACTTGCTTTTGGATTCACCAAATCGGCATTTACCAGGATTTCTCTCTGACCTTCAAGGTGATTTATTGAGATTTCTCCTCGAGCAATGTTGTAACTAGCAATTTCTGTAAAAGGAACTCTCGCTCCCGAAGGCGCAACTAATTGCATGTTATCTAGGTTGTTAATCGATTTCCTTTCCTTTTCATCATACCTTACCCACACTTTTATCTCGTCTTCACCTCTCTGGAATCTTTGAGCTTGCGCACCAAAAAAGGCACTTCTTACTTGGCCCATCACACTGTTTAGTGTGAAACCAAGTAAATATGCATTGGGTTTCAGGTTTACAGTGATTTCTTTAATCCCCTGAGGATCGTTATCTGTAATGTCTTTTATTCCGTCAAGTTCAGACAAAGCTGCTTTCAATTCTTTTTTGGCAGCTTTTATTTCATCAATTTTATTTCCTAACAAGGAAACTGCAATGGGAGAACCACCAAAAACAGCTCCAGATCCAAAGACCAAACTCTCTGCCCCAATTATTTCATCTGCCGTATCTTGAATTGCGTTTGTGATTTCTGGGGAAGAAACCTCTCTGAATTCTCCTTGTAATAAGTTAATTGTGAGTGATGCTTTGGAAGATCCTGGTCCAATTGTTTTCACAATATTCAAAATTACGGAATCGCCACCAGATTGTGTTCCCAAATATTTTTCGTTCACTTTCCACACACTTTTTTCCAGGTTAGTGATGAGCGAATCAGTTAGGTTTTCGTTTGTCCCTTGAGGCATATTAAGAGTAACTTGAACCCTGTCGCTCGCAATTTGAGGAAAGAATGTCATCCTAATAATTCCTCCTTTCATAGCTCCAAAAGTTACTATTAAAAGGGCAAGCATGATGGCAAAACCAACTAGTTTGAATTTTAGGAAGAAATTGAGTACTGGCTCGTATAAATTATCTCGCAGGTAATTCATAAACTGCTCTGCCTTGAGGTTAAACTTATAAGGTTTGTTTCCTTTTTGCAAAGTCTTGGAATGAGCTATGTGTGAGGGCAAAATAAGTAGGGCTTCTACCAAAGAAACAGAAAGTGTGAGCAATACAATTACTGAGACTTCTCCAAAAAATTCTCCAATTCGCCCATCCAAAAACAGGAAGGTGGAGAACGCAAGCATAGTAGTAAGAATAGCTGATATAATGGGAGGAATTACTTCCAAGGTTCCGTCAATTGCTGCGCGAGTAGGTGATTTTCCTCTTTCGTGATGAGAAAAAATATTCTCTGCAATTACGATTCCATCATCTACCAAAATTCCAATTACAATAATCATTGCAAACAAAGAAAGCACATTGATTGTGACGTCAAATTGACCTGCAATTGCAAACATTCCCAGAAAGGAGATAGGCAGTCCAAAAGCTACCCACATAGCAATTCTTGGTTTCAGAAATATGGATAGAATAAGTAAAACCAAGAGCATTCCTACCAAAGCATTTTCTAATAATAGATCAGTTCTTTGTGTCAAGGTTATGGAAGAATCGGAAGTGACATTGAGTTGAACATCACTGGATGTCAAGTTGTATTTTGCAATGTAAGCTTTCACCTTGTCTGCCGCAGAAATTAAATCTTCACTGTTGGTGTTTTGTACAGCAATATTCACGGATTTGTTTCCATTGAAATAACTAGCGTTAGGGTTTTCATTGAATTTATCGCGTAAAGTTGCTACTTCTCTCAACAACACTACATTTCCATTTGGAGATGATTTCACAACAATATTTTCCAATTCGCTTGCGTAATAAGCTCTGCTTTTTGCTCGTATCAAATACTCTTCGGCATCTGTTTTGATAGAGCCACCTGTTGTAATCAAACTGTTTTGGACAACTGCAGTCGCCACTTGTTGAAAGCTAAGATTGTAGGCTCGAAGACCTGCTTCTGTTACTGCGATCTCTATTTCTTCGTCAGGAAATCCTGAAATAGTTACTTGAGAAATTCCATCTTCTCTCAGCAACTCTTTTTCAATTAATTGCGCTTTTTGTTTCAGTACCCTTAGCGGAACATTTTCACCACTCACAGAAAACGAAATTGTTTGTCTGGCCGCTTCCTTTTTCGAAATAACTGGAGGTTCCATCCCAGAAGGATAACTAGGAACTTTGTCCACTGCATTTTTGACATCTGCCAAAATTACATCCGTATCATAACCTTTGATGACTTCAATAGTAATTGCAGCTGAATTTTCATAAGATTTGGAAGTAACTCGGTCTAGTC
>JBDMYC010000129.1:0-4706 GCA_039770535.1 Flavobacteriales bacterium | reverse complement strand
TTGAAATTCCTTCTTCGAGCGAAATTTCAACCTTGAAAATAACAGAAGCATACGCGAAAAGTAAATTTGATAAATCTAAATTGAGTAAACTCAAAGTTGCTTAAGTCGTGGACTCTCAAGCTGACAATACTGAAAAGCTCTCCATAAAGAATTGGTCTGAAGATGACCAGCCGAGGGAAAAATTGATGAAACTAGGCAGACAAGTTTTATCGGATGCTGAGTTATTGGCAATCCTTATTGGAAGCGGAAGTAGAAATGAAACTGCCATTGAATTGTGCAAACGAATTCTTCACAATTCCTCAAATAACATCAATGAATTAGCAAAATTGTCTGTTAATGATTTGATGAAATTCAAAGGAATTGGCGAAGCAAAAGCCATTTCAATTATTGCAGCTATGGAACTCGGAAGAAGACGAAAAAGTGAGGGAATAATTGAGAAAGTTAAGGTCGGAGCTAGCAAAGATTTGTACCATTACATTCGACCAATTTTGGAGGATCTACCTCACGAAGAATTTTGGATAGTAATGCTGAACAGAGCCAATAAAATAATTGACAAACAACTCATTGGTAGAGGAGGAATTTCTGAAACAACTGCCGATATAAAGTTAATATTTAAAAACGCCATAGAAAGTTTGGCCTCTGGCATTATTCTTGCCCACAATCACCCATCAGGTAATTTGAAACCTAGCCAAAGTGATATTAGTCTAACAAAAAAAATAACAAATGCTGCTAGTCTTTTTGATATCAAGGTGTGGGATCATCTTATTATTGGGGATGGAAATTACTTTAGCTTTGCTGACGAAGGTTTGATTTAAAGAAATATACTTCGCCAAAATTTTTAAAAATAAAATACTAATTATGAAACATCTAATATCGATTATCCTAATATTGAGCATTGTGACAATTAAATCACAAACTTTTGAATGGGGCGAAACCTTTGATTCTAAAACAACCATTGAAAAAATAATTGGTACGGATGGCGGTTTAGTTTATGCTCATTCTTCGCGAATGAAAAAAAATTACATTGATACTTATGACAAAAATCTTAATTTAACGAAATCACGATTAATTACCTTGAAGAAAAAATCTGTTGTGGTGGATGTTTTCATGGCAAATGGTGAATTGAATATTTTGAATTATATCCACGACAAGGAAGAAGATGAAATACGACTGTACGCAAATTTTGCAGACAAAAACGGGATAACAAAAAATGATGATAAATTGATTATGATTATTCCACTAGAAAGCTCAAGAATGAATGGAAAATTCAGTTTTGAATTCTCTCCGGATAAATCTAAGATTCTATTTCACCACGAAGTACTGCTTAGTAAAATAGGTGTGACTCAGTTAACGATAAAAATGGTTGATAATCAGTTTAACGAATTGGTTTCAAACAAAAAGACGTTCAAAACTGAGAATAAAAAGAGAGTGAAAACAAGTTTCGAATTTGCAGTGAATAACCAAGGTGGTTACTATTTGTTGTCAGGAATCAATTCTACCAGAAACGGAAAGATAAATAGCCAAACATACAATCTATTTTGCTATGACAAAACAGGAAGTGAAACGAAGAAAAAAGAGATCTCTTTCGAAAATAAATACATTGCAAATAGCAAACTAAAAATTACTGAAGATGGGAAAACTTTGATTTGTGGCGGAGTTTACATGGAAATTCCTGCCAATAGAAAAGGAAAAAGCTATTCGGTTGATCATCTAAATGGTGTTTGGAGCCATGCAATGAATACTGCTGATAACAGTATCTTATTTTCTACTACAAACGATTTTGATACAGAATTTTATAGAGAGTACTACAGTGAAAAAAAGTTCAATAGAAAAAAAGACAAAGAGGAAGGACTCAATATCAGTTCTGCTAGCACGCCAGTTATAAAAAACATTATCGCGCACAGTAAAGGCTTTTATATCGTGAGCGAGCAGTTCTCAAATTCATTGGATGATTTTCCTGGGGCTGCTTCCTATCAATTAACACATGGTCACATTTTCGTAACAAGTATTAGTGAGGCAGGAACATTGAACTGGCATAATAGTGTTTTCAAAAATCAAATTTATAACGAAAGCAGAAATACTGGATTTGGAGCTGTAGGTCTAAGAGTAAGATCGGCTAATGGACGAACTGATCCTTTTTTTATAACTGATGGTTACACCTCCAAAGAAGTACAAGAAAAAACAAAATTTTATTCATTTTTGACAACTACAAAAGATGATGATCTTAAAATTCTGTATTTAGATACCTACAGAAATGATGGAATAACCAATAGTGATGACATCAGTACAATGAGAAATTACAGAAAAGGTATTCCTTATGTAGTCACGATTTCTCAGGGTGGAGATTTGAATAAAAAGGGATTAGCTAAAGACAAAGACGAGGTTTTTATTGCTCCCAAAATGTACTTTGTAAATGACAAAAAAGAGTTTATTATTTATGGAGAAAAAAGAAAAGACAAAAAACTTTCTTACTTCTCTTTCTAAATTTTAAAGGACATATAGTTAATAAAAGTACATTCGCAACAAATTATTTAGAAGAAAAATGCAAACAACCTACTCACAAAACTGGAAAGATTACGAACTATTAGACGCAGGCGGAGGTAAAAAACTAGAAAGATGGGGCACTGTAGTAACTGTTCGTCCAGACAGAATGGCCTACTTCCCTCCTGTTCTTACAGAGAAAGAGTGGGCAATAAAAACAGACTTTGAGTTTATTGAGGAAAGCACAACCACAGGGAAATGGGTGCAAAGAAGTGATGCACCAGACGAATGGCAAATTAAGTTTGGGAAAGCTGTTTTGAATCTAAAACTGACAAATTATAAACATATTGGGTTATTTCCTGAGCAACAAACAAACTGGGAATACATTCAAAATAAAGTGCAAAAAGACGACCGAGTATTGAATCTTTTTGGTTACACGGGTGCGTCTTCTGTCATTGCAAAAATAAATGGTGCAGAAGTAATTCACTGTGACAGTGTAAAAAACGTGCTGAATTGGGGAAGAGAAAACATGGAATCCTCTGAAGTAGATGGCATAAAATGGGTACTAGAGGATGCACTGAAGTTTGCACAAAGAGAGGCCAAAAGAGGAAACAAATACAATGCAATCATTATGGATCCTCCGGCATTTGGGATTGGTGTGAAAAAAGAAAGGTGGAGATTGGAAGATAAATTCATGGAATTACTCAAAACTGCCAAAGAACTAATCGAAGATAAAGGATTCATTATAATCAATACATACTCCCCAAAACTTGACGCAAAGAAAATAAAAGATGTTGCCAGCTCCGTTTTTAATCAACAAAAAGTGGAAGTGACAAGACTTTCTATGAAAACCACCACTGGAAAAAGACTAGATTTTGGAGAATTGACTAGGATTCAGTTTTAGTTAAATTAGACTAATGAATAGGGAAGAATTAATAATTTTAGGACAAAAAATCAAAAGTGCATCAGGTACAGAAGAACAAATAGATGAATGGATGGAATTATTCACTAAAAATGTTCCAGATCCTGATGGAGGAAGCCTATTCTTCTATCCCAAAAACTACAATGCAAGACGTGATGACATCTCATTGTATAATCCTACCGCAGAAGAAGTAGTTGATAAAGCTCTCTCCTACAAGCCAATTATTGCAGGTAATAAAAAATAAAACCAAGTTTATTCTGTTACTATTCATGAAAACTGAATTAAACGAATAAAACTATGAAAACTATTTTCTCTCTATTAGTTGGATTCTTACTATTAAATTCTTGCGATACCGGATTTAGCAATAACAAAAACCAAACTACACTTTCTCAAGAAGTAGAATTTGAAGAACTAATTCCCGAAGAAATAGAACCAGTTTTTTACAAACCTATAATTAGAAGAGATTCTATTATAAAGAATATAAAAACAAAAATCGCAAACAACCAATCTCTTGTTGTTCATGTTTTTGTTCCACTTTGCGATAATGAAAATCAAGGAATTGTTCCTACTTCACCTAAGCTTGGAAACGGACTAGATTTAAGAAACAACTTGTACTGGGGAGTTCGTCACGGGATGAAGACAATTTTTAAACTGAATAAAAAATGGGAGCTAGTTAATTCATACAATCCTGCAGATACCAATGTTTTGGAAAGAGTAATTTTTAAAAGAGAATACGGAAAAGCGACTATAAATCTTGTGATGGATGCTTACCGAGGAGATAAAATGAAGGAAACTTTAGAAGATTATTTCAACTCTTTGGCAGAAAATAAAATGGATTCTATTTACACCACAAACGAATCAATAGGAATTTATGGAAATGCAGATTTAATAGCATTTAACGGACACAATGGATTGATGGATACGGAGATTTCTTATGAAATAACAAAGAAAAACATACGACAAAAAGATGCGATATCAATTTCTTGCAGTTCCATTTATTACTTCGAAAACCATCTAAAAAAAATGAACGCCTACCCTCTTGTGACTACCCAACACAATTTGTATCCTGGAGGGTTTATTATGGAAGGAATAATTGACAGATGGGCAACTTTTGCCAAAGATGAGCTAATCAGGCAGGAAGCTGGAAATGCATATCATAGAGCAAAAAATTGCGGAATAAAAGGAGCTAGAAATATTTTTTATACAGGTTGGGAGAAGTAAATTATTCTGTATCTTTAAGGATGAATACGGAAATCTCTATAAAAGGAAGAAAATACAGCTGTGACTTATCAAAACCACTTGA
>JBDMYC010000128.1:0-3393 GCA_039770535.1 Flavobacteriales bacterium | reverse complement strand
TTCCCATTCAGAATAGTATAAGTGCACAAATATACTGAATATTATGGATATTTATTGCAGATTGAAAAGCGCTTAACTGAATTTTATAACATAAGATCATGAAACAAAAAAACGCAGAGACAATGATCGAAAGTTACTGTTGAAATAACTTATTTAACAACCTCAAATTTGGCATTTTCCCATGCGTTAATGCCTCCGAGCATGTTGTACATAGCTTCAAATCCTCTTCCAGATAATTTACTCATTGCTCCAGCAGATCTGCCTCCAGAAGCGCAATGAATTAATAAAGTTTTTGATTTATCTAATTTGATTACTTGCGCCAAGAAATCATCATCAAAATAATTGATGTTAATAGCATTCTTCAGGTGTCCTGCTTTAAATTCAACAGGTCTTCTTACATCAAGAACAATGGAGTTATCATTGATTAAACTCTTAAATTCATTTACTGAAACATCATTCGCTACAGCAGTTCCTTGCTCAGACTGGTTACTTTCAGCATCAACTGATTTAGTGGCTGTGTCACACGAAAAAGAAAAAAAAATAGTAAGAGAAACTAAGGTAAGGATTTGTAAAATTTTCATTATTTATTTTTTTTAAAGGACATAAACATATTTGCCCAAATGATTTTGGATAATTCGTAGATAAAAGGACCTAGCACGACCATTGTTAATGCTATGAGCGAAATGTATAACAATGCTGAAGCTTCTGGATAAATAAGATAAGTAAGGATAAAAACAGCTACAAATGTTGCAACACCAAGCCCATAAGAAACATACATAGCACCATAATAAAATCCTGGCTCTTTGCTATACTTTTCTCCACATTCTGGACAAGCATCACGAATCTTCCCGGTATTTTTTAAATCATAGGGTTTCGAAACAAAGAAATCGCCTTCATGACAAACAGGGCATTTACGCTTGAAAATGCTATAAAATTTTGATCCTTTTTTTAACATAAATCAAAGTTAAGACATTAGAATAGAATAAAAGTAACAATAGTTACAAATCTATGAAGTTCTATGTGCAATTGTCATTTCTCTTTTTCCTGGGGGACCCGGCACACATTCCACCTGAAAGCCAACTGCTTTCAAATCTCTTTTGAACTGACCCATGGCACAATAGGTAACTAAAATACCTTGAATACTCAAGGTTTCATATAACTTTTTGAATAGATTCTTCTCCCACATTTCTGCTTGTGCTCTGGGCCCAAAAGCATCATAATAAATCACATCAAATTCTTTCTCGGGAGTAAAATCCTGCAAAGTTTGATGCATCTTATTCAAATAAAAAAACGAATCTATTTCCTTTGATTCGTCCCAAGGTATTTCATGCATTCTAGTAAATGCATTTAAGTCAAAATTCTCAATCTCACTTTTATAATTGAGCTGAGAAATTATTTTATTTCCTAATGGATAAGATTCTAACCCAAGATATTCAACTGTTTTAGCACTAATTTTCGCGTAATCATGTGTTAAAATGGCATTAAGGCCCGTTCCAAATCCCACTTCCAATACCGAAATTTTGTCTTTATCAACCAATGAAATGCCATTCTGGATAAAGACATGATTAGCCTCTTGAATAGCCCCATGAGTAGAATGATAAGTTTCATCAATTTCATTATTGTAAAGCGTGTGAGACCCGTCTGCTGTATTCTTTATTGTTATATTACTCATAAAATATTGATTTCAAAAAAAAAGCCCTGACAACATGAGTTATCAGGGCTTGTAAAATTTTAGTTTACTCTCTTATCTGTTAAAACTGTTTGTACTATTGTTTTTTACATTTCCTCCGCCAGATACAATTCTGAATTCAGTACGTCTGTTCAACTGGTGCAAGTCTTCAGAGCAGTCTGAGTCATTTGTTGGCTCACAAGGACAGTTCTTAAGAAGTCTCGACTCTCCGTAACCTCTTCCGTAAATTCTACTTGAAGCAATTCCTTTCTTAATTACGTAAGCTCTTGCGGCTTTAGCTCTTCTATCAGATAGCTTAACGTTATAAGCGATAGTTGCTCTACAATCTGTGTGAGATCCAATTTCAACTACGATATCTGGATTATCATTCATACACTGAACTAATTTGTCTAACTCAACTGCTGCATCAGGTCTGATGTAAGACTTATCAAAGTCATACAAGATTGGGTTAATTTGGCAGAAGTTACCAGCATCACTCATTGGGATTGGTCCTCCTAAGAATGCACTTAGATCAACAACACCTGGCTTAATGATAGCGTGCCTAAAATCAACTGTTTTTGGGAAATATCCATCTTTCTCAAGAGAAATTTCGTAATCCAATAATCCTCCCGGACAAGGTATATTGTTCAATGGATCAGTAAATTGTCCTTTTGCATCAGACATGTAACTTTTAAATGCTCCTGTTCTTTTGTCTTTTATTACAATAGCAACACCTGAAAGCGGCTCATTGTTCTTAGCATCTACTACTGCACCAAGCAAGCTACATTTTGGAGCTTCTAGGTAAACATCAGCATTATCTATATTTACTTGGTCGTAATCTTCCGTGTTGAATTCAAAATCAGAAATTTTTGTCCATTCTGGCTTCATTCCTTCTACTCTATATTTTCCTTTTGGTACGTTTTCAAATTCATAACATCCAGAAGCAGAAAGTAACTTAGTTACTGTTTCACCAGTTTCTGTGTTGATTAACTTAACAGATGTGTTTGCAACAACCTCCTCGCTTTGAGTTTTAGCGCAACCTTTAACTGTGTAAAATTTAGGTTTAAAAGGAATTGCCATGTTGAATCTGTAGATATCATCATCTCCTTTTGCTCCCATTCCATCTCTGTTTGATGAAAAATAACCTTGAGTCTGTGCTTGGTTGATTATTAAACCAAAATCGTCATGATTTGTGTTCAATGGGTACATCATGTTTTCAGGAGCATCAAATTTTCCTTCTCCAGAAGCACTTGCTCTGTAAACATCTAAACCTCCTAATCCTGCATATCCATCCGTAGAGAAGTAGATCGTTCCGTCTTCACCAATGAACGGGAACATTTCTCTTCCTTCTGTGTTGATATCTGCCATGTTAACTGGCGTAGACCAAGAATTACCTTCTTTTTTAGACATGTAAATATCAGTGATACCTTTTCCTCCTGGCATATCAGAAGAAAAATACATTGTTTTCCCATCTTCAGTTACAGTTGCATGTCCTAAAGAGTAGTAATCGCTATTGTAAGGAAAACTAACTAAATCACCCCATTTACCATTAGAGTCAAGAGCTGCAGTATATAACTTTAAGTTATTATGCCTAGCAGAGTCTAAACCTTTTTTCCTGTCTAAATAATTACTTCTTGTCAAATACATCATTGTTCCATTGTTACTGAATGATGCTGGACCTTCGTGATATTTAGATTTAATTCCTCTGTCAAATCTTTCTACAC
>JBDMYC010000127.1:0-17478 GCA_039770535.1 Flavobacteriales bacterium | reverse complement strand
GTGAGTGTAGACCAGCCTATTGACTTAAAAATAACTATTTCTGGTAAAGGTAACTTAAAGCAATTGAGCGAATTGAAACTCAATTTCCCTGAGAGTTTTGAAGTGTATGATCCAGAAAGCAAGAACAAACTAAGAGTGAATGATGGAGGTGTGAGCGGAAGCAAAACCTATAATTATTTATTGATACCAAGAGAAACAGGAGTTTACAACATAAATCCTATTGAGTTTTCTTATTTTGATTTAGCATCAAAATCGTACAAAACTCTTTCTTCCAAAGCCTTCACAGTAAATGCTTATAACGAAGATGGGACTATTGGCGAAACTGTGGTTGAGGAGCTATCTGAAGAAAGCTCTGAATTAACAGAAACGGTTAGGGCAGTGACTCAAGAAACTTCACTTTGGTATTACTTGATTCCAATTGCTTTGATTGCTGGTTTGTTATTTTACTTCTTAATTTTCAAAAGAAAAACCAAAGAAGAAACCGAAGAGGAAAGAAGAAAGAATGCAAGAAAGAAATTAGCTAAGAAAATGGCTATAGCTAAAGAAAAACTGGATGCAAATGACATTGCAGGTTTTTATGATGAAACTTTAGTTGGGCTGAACAAATATGTAAATGAAAAGCTACAAGTAGAAACAGCCAAAATGACCAAAGAAAGCATCTCCGAATCACTTACTAATAAAGGAGTAGGGAAGAGTACAATTCAGTCATTCATCAATGTATTGGAACAATGCGAAATGGCAAAATATGCGCCACTTTCTCCAAAAAACAACTTAGAGATTTACGAACAAAGTATAGATGTGATTGAGGAGATTGAAGGGGTGATAAAATAGAATTATATGAAATTAATTTATTTCATATCTTTTATTACTTTATTATTAGTATCGTGCTCTAATCCTCTTGTTTTACCCGGTACTGAATTAGAGGAACTGAATTTGAAAGGAAGTGTCTTTAAGTTAGTTACTATTGAAAATGAATTCGATACAACTATTGAGACTTTTAATGAAAATGGACATTTGTTAAGACAAATTATAAGAGATTCTAATGGTCTATTCTCAGATTGGCAGAATTACTACAACAAATCAGGAATAAAATATAAAACTATATTAAATCATGGGAGATTTAATGAAGATTCTGTCTACTTTAAGTATAATAAAAATGGAGATTTTGAAGAAGTTATAAATTTTCAAGGAAAAGATACTGCAAAATCTGAATGGAGGTATGATGAAAAAGGCGATTTGTCAGTATTAATCATGTATATTAATAATGAACCAAAATCTAGATGGGATTATGAAATAACTGATTCTACTATTAAGATTGAAATGTATGTTTATGAAATTGAAACTTCTCGTTCTGTTTTTAAAAGATTTAATAAACTAAAACAAGTTGTAAAAGTTTGGGATGATCAAAATAAACTGACAAGCTATCAATATTTAGAAGGAACAGACTTTATAAAAGCGATTTCTCAAGAAGTTAATTTCAATGGAGTAAAAGAGATTAATACTAACTATTTTTATGAATTAGATAAAGATTCAAATTGGGTGTCAGAAACAGAAATCATTAACACGGTTTATTACGAAAATGATTCTACCTCGACAGAAATGAATAATACAACAAGAATTATTGAGTATTACTAAAACTTCAAAAACTTATTCCCCACAAACTCAATCGTAGATTTAGTAATTCCAACTTCTTTCCCAAGCTCATTCCATGTCCCAAACTCTGTTTGAATCTCTTGGATAATGCGTTTAGGTTTTTTAATGGAATATTGATTCCCAACCTCAACCAAATCAGCTAATTCTATGTTTTCATTCTTCCCATTTACCGAAAGAAAATGTGGCGTAACACGGTTATAGTTTTCGTTATAGCTAAATGTCAAATCATAAGCAGGCGAAAAATGCCAGTTACCATCTGCTGTCATGTTAAACCCAAAATTCTTGGTGTGATCGTCTACATTCTGTCCTATCACATTGAAAACCATTATTCTAAACAATTCTTCTTTGTCTTGGTAGTCAAATTTCATTTGGTTCAAGAGCCTAAATATCTGCTCATACGAATAAGCATTGGGCAATTTGAAATTCATCCCAGCAAAAGCGTGTAGCGTTTGAGTGTGAATCTTTTCACCTTTTACTCTGTCGAATCGTTTGGTCATAAAACAAGCTTCATTCCCCACAGTCATAAGCCTAGATTCCATGATGTTTATTCCGCAAGCCTTTGCAATCAAGTAATACACGTATTCTATTTTTCCTCTTTCTTTGTCTCTTTGTTCACCAATGTCTCGGTTAAATTTCAATATCCAACTTTCTTGGTTCTCGTTTGGAATTTCATCTCCACGGTAAATATCGCCTGTTTCTTTGTCAATATTGATCAAAACCTTGGGCTGAGCTCCACCTGGTGAAGTTCCTACATGAAATAAGTTTGTCATGTCATCCAGGTTAGAAATAGGTGTTTGAGTAATCAAAGAAGCCGATAGCTCGTTCAATTTCTTCAAATCAAGTAGTTGCCTGCCAGACGAATTGTGCTTCGTAGGAAGAAACTCCATAGCGCCCATTCCTCTGGTTCCAATGTAAGCCAATTTCTCTAGCGGAGATAAATCTCTGTAGTTTCTTCCTTCTTTCTCTAGGTATTTTGAAAAAAGCTCGGTTCCAAACTTATCTGGAAGCGAATCCGAAAGGAATAGTGGCAATCCTTTATTGATGTCTATTTGGTAACTATTCCCTTCGTTAGTTTCTTGAGCAGCCACAACTTTGCTCGACACAGGAAGAATAATAGGGGAGAGCTCCCATTCTTTTTTCACAAAAGTTTTGGCATACTCAAACCTAGAAGTCTGTTTGTTTTCATCCCAAACCAACACTCCCACAAGCGTATCCCAAATATGTACTTCTAATAAATTCATTCTTCAATAGTCGTTAGTCTTAAATAATTAGTCCTAAGTCTTGTTTCTTGCTTCTTGGCTCTTTTTTTTTCTTCTCTAATCCCTTTTCTCTTCAGCTGTCATTCCTTTTCATCTGTCATTCCGGACTCGATCCGGAATACAGTGTTTTACAGAGAATCGTTACTAATCACTCACCACTCATCACTCATCACTCAAAACTCATCACTTTTTATACCCTCCTCGTTTTTTCTTCTTCTTTTCTTTCTCGTATATCTCCATAGGCGAAAGTTCGTATTCTTCTTCTTTGATAAAGAAAGACAGCTCTTCCAGAATATTAAGATGGCGCGCAATGGCTACGAGAGAAGCAATAGAGAAATTTCTCCCGTTTTCTATTTCAGAAATAGAACTACGGCTAAGCCCAGTTTTCTTGGCTAAGTCTGTTTGTGAAATGTCGGCTTCTATCCTTAGGGATTTTATCTTGCTTCCCCATTTCTCAATAATCTCTTTGTCTGAATTGTGATATACATTCGTTTTCATACTCAAATGTACGACAAACAAGTCAATATAACAAATAAATAGGCTTATTGACTTGTTTGTGCTACAAAATTATTTTTTTAGTTATCTTGTTTAGAATTGACTGTGGATATTGTGAGTAGAATGAAAAAACACCAATAATATTTTTTTATTCTAATTATCTCCTTTAGCCTCTAGAGATTGCCTATAAAGTTTTTCAATCACATTTTGCACTTGAGGTTCAGCTAAAATGTCTTTCATTTTAACTAATAAATCATCTTCGTTAATATCCTCGTAGAAGTGAGAATTTATGTAGTTCATTATGTTTACGGGAAACCTACCTACATCTTCAAATTCAGCAATATGTAATATTTTTTTTCGAAAACTACCAAGATTTGGTGCAATTATTACTAAATAATATAAAGTCATTTTTCTATTTGAAGGAGCGTCTGAAGTATATGAGCTAACTTCTATATCCATTAATAATTCACCTTTTGTTGCTCTTTCAAAATTTTCCGCTTGGGAGATTAAATAGTCGTAAGATGTTTTTATGTTTTCTTCAGAAAGGTTTAATGCTTCCCATATATTGTTTTCTTCCATGTTTTAAATATTTATTTCAAAAATTATTGGTAAATGATCAGAGTAATTTTTTTTGTCAGGTCTGTTTAGTGCAGTAATTAAGTTTTGACCACCAATTTTATGAATTATTTCTATTTTATTTTTATCTATATGTTTTGATAAAGAGGGTCTATAAATGACTTGATCGTAAATATTCCATTCTCTTGAGACATGGCCTGGCTCTCTATAATAATGTGTTCCGTAAGGTAATTCTTTATCTCCAAAAAATGTCCACATAGGATTGTAAAAGTATTTATAGGTAATACCATCAATCTGCCTATTTCCTTTTCCACTAGAAATGTGATTAAGATCAGGCATAGCGTGAAGTCCATTTGCTGCAACAAGTCCACTCTCGTATGGATTCATATTGAAGTCACCTATAACAATAGTTTCATTAACACCAGTGGATGTTTCAATATAATCAATATCACGAGACAAATTTACACACTCAAGAGCTAAGCTATCCTCTGACCAATTGACTTTAGAATGAAAATGAACACATATCAAATTAAATTTAATAAATGATGGGAAATCTAACATATAACTACTCCATCTTGGAGAGTTGGAATCTATGTTTTGTTTTTTAAAAATTTTTGGAGAAAAAGAAGATAAGATATTAACTTTATTATTGGAAATATGAAAATACTTTCTAGAGGGATTTATTAAATTTTGCTTAATAATAAAATTTAAAACTTCTTTTTCTTCAACTTCAGCTAAAAGCAAAACATCTATTTGGTTTTCATTCACAAATTCAACTAATAAATCACTTAGTTCTTTTTTATTAATGTTCCAGAATGCAATTTTCATAAAAAAATCTTAAATCAAATATAGGGTAATAACTTGTGAAAAACTAAAAATCAATTTATCTCATAAAAAAAACAGCTGTAAAGGATCATTGTATCCTACAAAAAAGGCATTTTAACCACCTTAGCTTTCAATTGCTTTTTCCTTACTTGGATAAAGATTTCAGAATCGGGTTTGCTTAGTGCTGCCGGCACGTATCCCATTCCTATTCCTTTGTTTAGCGAAGGAGACATAGTTCCAGAGGTTACAATTCCTATTTCTTTTCCATCTGCATCTACAATTTGGTAATCGTGTCTTGGGATTCCTCTTTCTAGCATTTCAAATCCTACTAGTTTTCTGGTAACACCAGCTTCTTTTTGAGCTTTTAAGTTTTCAGAATTTACAAAATCCTTAGTAAACTTAGTTACCCATCCCAATCCAGCTTCAAGCGGAGAAGTTGTGTCGTTTATATCGTTTCCATACAAGCAATATCCTTTTTCTAGTCTCAAAGTATCTCTTGCAGCAAGTCCAATGGGTTTAATTCCAAAATCAGCTCCAGCTTCCAATACTTTATCCCAAATTTGTTTGGCTTCACTGTTCTTGCAGTAAATCTCAAATCCTCCAGATCCTGTATAACCCGTAGCCGAGATAATTACGTGCTCAATTCCAGCAAAATCAGAAACTTCAAAATTGTAAAATTTAATCTCTGCCAAATCAACACTTGTCAAAGACTGCATAGCTTCCACAGCTTTTGGTCCTTGAATAGCCAAGAGCGAATAGTCCATAGATAAATCTTTCATATCTACGCCCATAGTATTGTGCTTGCTGATCCAATCCCAATCTTTTTCCATGTTACTGGCATTTACTACCAATAAATATTGCTCTTCTTTTATTCTGTAAATAATCAAATCATCCACAATTCCTCCTTGGTCGTTTGGCAGGCAGCTGTATTGCGCTTTTCCAATCGTAAGTTTAGTTGCATCATTAGACGATACTTTTTGTATCAAATCAATAGCAGTTGGTCCTGTCAATAAAAACTCACCCATGTGCGACACATCAAAAACACCCACATCATTTCTCACAGTTTCGTGTTCTATTCCCAATCCCTCATATTGCAAAGGCATGTAATAGCCTGCAAACTCTACCATTTTTGCTCCTAAATCTATGTGTGTACTGGTTAAAGCTGTCTTTTTCATAAACTGTTTTTTCTGTGTTTTGATTATGGGTTAAAGTTAAATTTTAATTGAGTATTTGGCAAATGAATATTAAGAAAAATCCCATCCTAGCCTTCCCAAAGGGAAGGAATATTCTCGTATTAGTCTTCGACTCCGCTCAGACTGACCTTTGCAGTCGAATTAATCGAAACTTAGAAATTTAGATTAGCCTTTTGATATTTTTCATCTGTCACATTGAGCGGAGTCGAAATGTATTCATAGAATTAGGCTGATAAAAAGAGAGTAGAATAATCAAGAATTAAATTACATTTGACCAATGAATAAGTATTTAGCAAAATATGGGTTTCAAGCTCCAAAGATTACAAAAGTTCCAGATGAAAATCTTGGAATTATAATCGTAATTCCTTGCCATAACGAAGAAAACGTTACACGAACTCTATATTCATTGAAAGCCTGTTCCTCATCTCAATGTGGTGTAAAAACTATCATTGTTATCAATCAAAGTGAGATAATCTCAGAAGAGATTGATGCTCAAAACCACAAAAGCGAAGCTGAAATAAATACTTGGAAGCAAGAAAACCCAAGTTTTGATGTAGAAGTAATCTTCGAGAAAGCATTGTCAAAGAAGCACGCAGGAGTAGGGCTGGCAAGAAAAATCGGGATGGATGAAGCAGTAAATTTGTTCCATCAAATAAATAAAGATGGAATTATAGTTGCTTTGGATGCTGATTGTGAAGTGGAAACAAACTATTTACAAGAAATAGAAAGGCATTTTAAAAAATATCCAAAGACAAATGGGAGTTCTATCCGTTATGCTCATCCATTACAGGGAGAGGAATACGAAGAAATTATTTACCAAGGAATTATCAACTACGAATTGCATTTGAGGTATTACAACCAAGCTATGCGCTATTGCGGATTACCTTATGGGTTTCATACTGTAGGATCGAGTATGGCTGTTAAATCTTCTGCTTATCAGAAGCAAGGAGGAATGAACAAGCGAAAAGCTGGAGAAGATTTTTATTTCCTTCAAAAAATAATCGAGTTGGGAAATTTTACTGAGCTCAATTCTACATGCGTCATTCCATCCCCAAGGATTTCGGATCGAGTTCCGTTTGGGACAGGAAAAGCAATTGGTGACTGGATAGCATCCGAAGAGCTAGTTTATTTCACTTATGATTTTACTTCTTTTTTGATGTTAAAAGAATTGATTGAAAATATTTCAAATATTTATAATAGAGTAGGTTATATTATAAATAGTGAAGTGTTACTTCAATTTATGAAATCGATTGATTTTGAAAATAAAATAGAAGAAATAAGAGAAAATACGACCAACTATCTTAACTTTGAAAAACGATTTTTTACATTTTTTAATGCATTTCAAGTTTTAAAATATGTTCATTTCGTAAGGGACAATTCTTTGCCCACTTTACCCGTTAAAGAAGAAGCATCAAAATTATTGAAGTTAGCTTACAGCCAAGATTGTGAAAAAAAATCTATTATTGAAATTCTGGAAATTTACAGAACTATTGAAAAGAATAGCGAAATGGGCAAATAAGTCAATTTGGTTAACAGTTCAATATTGCCTTTCCAACTTTCGTCAACTTTTTCAATTAGGTATTGCATTTGGTGCTTTTGTTGCATTCACTACTTTGGCAAGCAATCGAATGATTATCGACAATGCAGCTGATTATCTCTATGAATTCAAGAAAGACATTCCCAAAAATAACGTGGGGTTGGTGCTTGGGACTTCTAAATTTGCCTATAACCGGGGAATTAATCCCTATTTCAGGCACAGAATGACAGCAGCAGCAAGATTGTACCACTCAGGAAAAGTGAAACACTTGGTAGTAAGCGGAGATAACCACAGAAATGGGTATAACGAGCCGCAACAAATGAAGGATTATTTGATTGGATTAGGAGTGAAAGCCGAACACATCACCATGGATTATGCAGGTTTTAGAACTTTAGATTCTATGGTGAGAATAAAAGAAATCTTTGGACAAACAAGTGTGACAGTGATCTCACAAAAATTTCATAATGAACGCGCAATTTATTTAGCTGAAAAGCTTGAAATAAAAGCAGTGGGTTACAATGCTAAAACTCCTTGGCAGAGCAAAAGATTGCTGGCTCGCGAGTATTTGGCAAAATTTAAAGCGGTTTTGGACATGAATGTGTTGAAAACTAAGCCTAAGTTTTTGGGAGAAAAGATTGAGATTCCACTCTAGAATCCTTATTTTAGGATTCAATTACGATAATCCTATGAAAAAATCAATACTATTACTTTTTCTTCCTCTTTTTTGCGCAGTTACTTATGCGCAGACTAAAACGGCCGTGACCATTACCAAAAAAGGTCAAGTGAACGTAAAGGAAGCTATCAACTCTGACTTGAAAGTAAAAGTAACTAACCTAGAAGCTCCTTCTCCAGATGGAAATTCAACAAGAAGTTATTTGAACAGAAGAAAAGATGCGATTTCCAAGAAATATCCAATGCGAACAAGCAGAAGCGGATCAAGCACTGTAGCGATTGACGATACATTGACAGTGGGAAAATCTTTTTTATCGAATTTAGGTGCTGCAGGTCGTCCCAATGATAATTCTATGGCGATTTCCAATGACGGAATCGTAGTGTCTGCATATAATTCCGCAATTTTTATCAGAGATACCGAAAACGGAGTTACTTTAGGAGAGCTGTCGCTCAATTCGTTCTCAGCACAAATAGGGATGAACAATGATAACTTTGATCCTAAAATGATTTATGATCCAGAAGCAGATCGTTTTATATTGACATACTTGGCTGGACGAACTGTGGCAAACAGTAATATTGTTATTTGTTTTTCTGAAACAAATGACCCAATGGGAAATTGGAATATCTATTCTGTATCAGGAAATCCACTCAATGACGGATCTTGGAGTGATTATCCTGCCATTTCTATGACAAAAGAAGAGGCTTTCATTACAATCAATTTATTGAATCCTGGGGGAACTTGGCAAACTTCATTCAAGCAAACGGTAATTTGGCAAATTGACAAAGCAAGTGGATATTCTGGAGCAACCAATATCACAACTGATTTGTGGTCGGATTTGAAAGAAGGCGGAGGTTTTATAAGAAATATGCATCCCGTGAGAGGTGGTTTTGATTTGAAAAGTGAAGAACAATATTTTCTGTCCAACAGGAACTTTGCTGCTATCAGTGATAGCATCTATTTGATAAAAATTAACGGAACAATTGCAAGTGCTGCGGCAAGAGTTGACATTAAGTTAATACGAGCTGATAAAAACTATTTTTTAGCCCCAAATGCTCGGCAAAGAGATGGCAGGTCTTTTGCTACCAATGACTCTCGTGTATTAGGAGGAATTATAGAAAACGGAAAAATTCAGTTTGTACAAAACTGTTTGGATACAACTTCAGGTCATTGTGTGATTTATCACGGAGTTATTTCAGACTTGGATGGAAATCCAGAAATAGAGGCAAGAACAATAAAAACAGACGGAATAGATTACGGATATCCAAACATTGTTTACGGAGGTTTGATTTCTAACGAAGACAAATCTATAATTGGATTCAACCATACCGGAGTTTCTACTTTTGCAGGAATGTCTTCCGTTTATTTTGATGGAAATAATTATTCAAAAATAAAAATGGTAAAAAAAGGAGATTCTGAAGTAAAGATTTTCAGGAATTACTTAATGAGATGGGGAGATTATTTTGGGATGCAAAGAAAGTATAACGAATCGTGTAAAGTATGGATGTCAGGATATTATGGAGCCAGTCTGAATAACAATGCTTGGGTCGCAGAAGTAGTTTTACCTGGACATTGTTTCGATACTGTAAAAGGTTCTCCGTTTACAGAAAACACTCTTTTTCCAAATCCAGCAGTAACTTATTCAGAAATTCATTTCAATATGAATGAAAGTAAAGAAATTCGCGCAGATTTGATTGCAAGTGATGGAAAATTGGTGCGAATCTTGTACGAAGATTTAGCTAAAAAAGGAGAAAACAAATTGGTTTTCAATACCGAAACTCTAGCATCAGGAATGTATTACGTTAGAATTATTTCAGGAGACGAAATTATCTTAAGCAAGAAATTGATGAGGAAATAAGTGTGAGCGATTCTCTTATTTTTTTCCATTATTTCAAGACTCCCGTAGGCGAACTTATTTTAGGTTCTTTTGACGGCAAGTTATGCTTGTGCGATTGGCGGTACAGAAAAATGCGAGATTCTGTGGACAGTAGAATTGAAAAGTACCTAAATGCCTGCCTTGAGCCCAGAACCACACCAATAATTGAAGAAACAATTCGGCAATTAACGGAGTATTTTGCTGGAGAAAGAACACAGTTTGAAATACCTTTATTACTTGCTGGAACTCACTTTCAGGAATCTGTTTGGAATGAATTACAAAAAATTCCTTTCGGAAAAACAATTTCTTACCAAGAATTATCTCGGAACCTCGGGAATGAAAAAGCAATTAGAGCTGTGGCAACTGCAAATGGCGCCAATGCGATTTCTATTTTGATTCCTTGCCACAGAATTATAGGGAAAGACGGCAGTTTAGTCGGTTATGCGGGTGGCTTGCCAGCTAAAAAGAAACTGCTAGAAATAGAAGACGCACTTACTGACAATCAAATGAAATTATTTTAATCTAAAATTTGATTTAAGGAAAACTGAATGTGTACTTTTGTGCTGTAAACTAACTCAATAAAAACAAAATCAATGCCAGCAAATACTGAAATAGAAAACAATTCAAAATATACAGACCCAGCATGGTGGGTGGATCAGATTGTAGAATATGGAACTTCACTGTTGATTGCAGTTGCTGTTATTGTCATTGGTTTTTGGTTAGTGAAAAGAATCGGCAAAATGGTCGCTCGACTTTTTGAAAGAAAAGATTATGACCCTTCGCTTGAGACTTTTTTGTTGAGTGCGATCAAAATTTCACTTCGAATCTTGGTCATCATAACAGCCTTGAGTCAGTTAGGGATAGAAATGACTTCTTTTGTTGCCCTTCTGGGAGCTGCAGGTCTAGCAATCGGGATGGCATTTTCTGGAACTTTAAGCAATCTTGCTGGTGGAGTTATGATTTTGTTTTTTAAACCATACAAAGTAGGAGATTTTATTGAAGCACAAGGTGAAAAAGGAACAGTGAAAGAACTCCAAATTTTCAATACAATCCTTATTACTTTAGATAATAAAACGGTAATTATACCAAACGGACCGCTTGCAAACGGAAACTTGACTAATTATTCAACTCAAACAAAAAGGAGAGTAGATTTTACAGTCGGAATAGCTTATGGAGATGATTATGACACGGCAAAAAACACACTGCTTGAATTTGTGAAAGAGGATCCAAGAATTATTGACGAAGAAGATAACTTCATTGGTTTGGTAGCTTTGGCAGATAGTTCTGTAAACTTAACTTTAAGAGTTTGGTGCAATTCAGCAGATTACTGGGATGTATTTTTCAAAATGAACGAAAGAATTTACAAAGAGTTTGGAGGAAAAGGACTTAATATTCCTTTCCCTCAAATGGATGTGCATTTGAAAAAGGATTAGGAAACATTAATAGAAAAAAAAGGGCTGAAAACTATTTTTCAGCTCTTTTTTTATGTGTACTAAATTGGTTTTAAAAACTGTAATTGTAAGTAGATATATCATTTTCATCCCACACAGAAATAGGAAATGTAAAACTATCAACTAACAAGTTAGAAGCGTTCTTAACGTACACTTGCATTTTCTCTTCATTTATTATTGAATCCAGTGTTCCATAACCATTAAAATGAAACAAATAAGTAGAATCTGTTATGGTATCACTGAAATTCAAATTTTCAGTATGGTAACTTTTGCTATATAATATAAATCCCACTAAAGAACTACCAGAAGTTGTATCGGATATTACTCCGGTAAACCAATAAGAGACAGGAGAAGATGTCCCACAAAATTCGTGACGATCTTCTTTTGCAATAAAGTTGTCGTTTTTCTTACAAGAAAAAGCCAAAACAACAACTGCAGTGATAAATATGATATACTTCATGCAATAAATTTAAGCCTTATTTATTTAAAATCAAACCTTAAACTCACTCGTAGTATGGAAAGTGATTTCTGGATAATCAAACTCTGCGGTTCTCAATAAAAAAGCAGATTCCGCAAGAAAAACATAATTTCCGTCTTTATCCTCAGCAATGTAGCTTGCTTTTCTTCGCACAAATTCTTCTAATTTTTTCTTGTCGGTAGTGGTCATCCAACATGCTTTGTGGAAATTCTTAGGAGTAAAATCACAAGAAGCTCCATATTCGTGTTTCAATCGGTATTGGATTACTTCAAATTGCAGTTCTCCCACAACCCCAATAATCTTTCTATTTCCGGGTTGCTGAGTAAATAGTTGTGCAACTCCTTCATCCGTCAATTGTTGGATTCCCTTCTCTAATTGTTTCGATTTCATTGGGTCTTTATTCACCAATTCTTTGAAAATCTCTGGGGAGAAACTAGGAATTCCTTTGAAATTAATTTCTTCTCCTTCGGTCAAAGTATCACCAATCTTGAAACTTCCTGTATCATACAATCCTATAACATCTCCAGGGTATGCAGAATCAATCACATTCTTGTCTTGAGCCATGAAACTGGTAGGATTATTAAACCTAAGTTTCTTGTTTATTCTCTGATGTTGGTAAAATTTATTTCTTTCAAATTTCCCAGAACACACTTTGAAGAAAGCAATTCTATCTCTGTGTTTTGGATCAAGGTTAGCGTGGATTTTAAATACAAATCCTGATAGTTTTCCTTCTTCTGGATCCACCATTCTCAGGTCTGTTTCTGTGGGTTGCGGAGTTGGCGCAATTTTAATGAAAGAATCCAACAATTCCTGAACTCCAAAATTATTCAGTGCCGACCCAAAGAAAACAGGAGCAAGGTTACCTTCTAGGTAATCTGTTGGTTCAAATTCTTCGTATACTCCTTCTATCAGTTCTACATCTTCTCTCAGTTGATTGGCGTCTCTTTCTCCCACAAATTCATCCAATTGAGGGTCAGATAAATCACTAATTTCTATCACTTCGTCTTCAATATTCGTTTTGTTTACCTGAAACAAGTTAAGCGAAGAATTGTAAAGGTTATACACTCCTTTAAATCTATCTCCAATATTAATTGGCCAAGAAAGTGGACGAACTTTTATCGATAATTTTTCTTCAATTTCATCCAAAAGCGTGAAAGGATCCTGTCCTTCTCTATCTAGTTTATTGATAAAAACCATCACGGGAGTATTTCTCATCCTACAAACCTCCATGAGTCTTTCGGTTTGTGGCTCAACTCCGTTTACACAGTCAATAATAAGAATTACAGAATCTACGGCAGTCAAAGTTCTGAAAGTATCTTCAGCAAAATCCTTGTGACCAGGTGTATCCAGTAGGTTTATTTTAAGTCCTTTGTAATTGAATCCCATCACAGAAGTTGCCACAGAGATTCCTCTTTGCTTCTCAATCTCCATAAAATCGGAAGTAGCTGTTTTGGTAATCTTGTTAGATTTCACGGCACCAGCCGTCTGAATTGCCCCTCCAAAAAGAAGTAATTTTTCTGTCAAAGTAGTTTTTCCCGCATCTGGGTGACTAATAATTGCAAAAGTTCTCCTCTTTTGTATTTCTTCCTTTAATTCGCTCATAGACTGCAAAAGTAACTCATTGCTGTCAATCTCCCAATTCTTATTTTAAGATTTATATATGAACTTATCAATTTGGGCAGATCGAGTGATCTTAAAGAGTGAAAACGATTTAAAATTGTATCGAGAACTCGCTCTGAGATTTATTATCTTTAAAGGAATGACAAATGGAAAGTTGGGAAAGATGTAAAATAGGTTAGATTTTTACACAAACCTTGAAATAAGAAGAATCAAATTCATTCAATTCTATCTTCTTATCAAAAACCCCATAAACAGTAGATCCCGTGCCAGTCATGGAAGCGTAAATAGCCCCTTTTTGGTATAAATCAGTTTTTATTTTCTCAATTTCTGGGTAAGCATTAAAAACAGAAGATTCAAAATCATTAACTATGTGTTTTTTCCAATTTTCTATCGGTTCATTTTTTACGACCGAAAGGAGGGAAGCTCTGTTTTCGGGAGCAAGTGTAAGATTTTCGAAAGCTTCTTTGGTGCTGATATGAATGTTGGGATTAATAATAGCAAAATAATATGAAGATAAATCGACCTTGATTTCTTGCAATATATCGCCTGTTCCTTCCACAAAACTGGGTTTGTTATCGATAAAAAAAGGACAATCGCTTCCGATTTTATTCGCGTAAATTTTCAGTTCTTTGTTAGTTAAACCTAATTCATAAAAATCATTTAAACCTTTGAGCATAAAAGCTCCATCTGCCGAACCTCCGCCAATCCCTGCTCCAATTGGAATGTTTTTGTATAGGTATATAGACAACAAAGGAAGTTCAAAATCTTGCTTTAGCAAATTGTAAGCCATCAACACAGAGTTTGATTTTTCGTCATCAATCTCAATGTTACTCTCAAATTTCACTTCGTCCGACTCAATAAATTCGAGTGAATCGGTTATTGGAATTGGCAGAAAAACACTTTCTAGGTTGTGGTACCTATCTTCTCTTTTGTTGAGAATAGAAAGTCCTAAGTTTATTTTTGCGTTTGGGAATAAAAGCATAGACAAAGATGCAAAAAAAAATCTCAAACACAGGTTTTGTGTTTGAGATTATCTGTTTTTAATCAGACTCGTTTTTATCTTTTAAGTTGGTAAATGACTTGTATTTCCAGGACATATTGAATACCTACCACTGGGGCGATTTTGTCAATAATTTTATCTATCCCAAAATCTGTTTCAATTCCATCATAATAAAATGTCCTTTCTTTTCTGGCTTCTTTTTTGATGTAATTATTATTGTAATTTCGGTTGACAGAAGTTGTTTCAAATGCCTCATTGTATTGCTGATACATGTTTTTTGGGTAGTAGGTTTTGGACTTCTCGTAGGTCAATCGGTAGTCTTTTGAAATCGCAGTTGAGCTCGTAGTTTTAAACATATTTTTCTTGTTCTCAATTACTTTCACTGCTTCATCAAGTAGTTCTTTTCCTATCTTTTCCATGTCTTCACTCACGTAGTCTATCTTGATAATGTCAAATATTTCTTGCTCCGAGCAAATGTCCACAATTCTATCAATGTCTAGCAATCTCTTGGTTTTGATTATTATATTTTTGCGTAAGCTAAATCCATCAAACTCCTCGATAATTTCGCGACCATTAATTTTATGATCGTATAATTTCGTATTCGAAATAAAATCAATGTAAATTTCATCTTGATTTATGCCTAATTTCTTTATTTTTTTTGAGGCATTTTCAATTCTAGTATTTATTTTTTTATTTGCCTCAATTACAGTCTTTGCAATTTGATTTACTCCCACAGTTATCATGTAGTAATCTGCTTTTTTGTTCATTAGCACTTTGGATGTAATAATCAAAGTGCTATCAGTTGCATAAACACTAGCTCTCTCAGTTGCTTTTTTAGTGTATCGATTGTGGCTGTTGTTGTTCCCGTTATTTTGATAAATGTGGTTTCCACCTCCTTGCGCTACTGTGCTCAATATTAGTACAAAAGTGAAGATGGGCATCAGGATCATTGCTTTATGTTTCATAGTTGTTTTTTATTTAAAGTTATAGGATTATTTGTGTTATTTTATTTGTTATCAGTGATTTAAAATTTACTCAAGTCAAGCCTTTTGTTGTTATCGTACTCCACTTTGTAGGTGTAATTTAGCTTTTTGTTACCTCTCGCTTTCAAGTCAAATTCCCATTTCATCAATCCAGTTTTTTCGTTAAAATTTGCCCTCGATTTACTTTCAAGAGTAACTTCAATTGATTTGTCTCTTGACACAGGAATGTGATCTTCTACAATAATATTGTATTTTCTTGTGCTCATGTTTTTCACAAATAAATCGTAAGAAATAGTAGTTGATTTTCGGTTAGAAAAAACTTTGTCTCTTGATTTTTCTTTGTCTTTTGTTCTTTTAATACGCACATTTCGGTCGTTACCAAGCGAAATATAAAGCGTGTCGTTTGCAGTAGGATTAATTCTCGTTTCTCCAATGTAGCTTCCTTCGTAAAACAGATTTGCTTTGGATGGCAATAAATCCAGATCTTCCCAATCCAGTAATTGTGCTACCAAATAAGACTCTTTGTCGTATTTTGGAACTAAATAATGAGAGTATTTTGCTTTAATAGCTTGTTGTTCCACAGCTACCATGTGTGCTTTATTATCTGCTTTAATCGAGTATCTCAAATCAATTTTGTACTCCACATTAGCCATAGATTGGGATTTTACTGTATAATTTGTAGAACTCACGGCCGAGGGAACTTGACGCACACTTCCCCGATAAGCAAGTGACTCTTCTTCTTTATCGGATTCAATGTAGGAGTCAGCTGTCACTTTCACACTATTTAGTTGTGCAACTTGTGATTTCTTTTTCAGTTTGTTTGCGTCTCTATAATAACCCATATTTGGATTGTAATAATTTATATACCAAACACTTAGTTCTGGTTTTATTTTGTTTTTATAAGGATTATTTGTTGATAAAGTCAATTTCACATTCTCCCAATCTTCTTGTGTGTTTTGGTACACAGTTGCTTTCATAGTCAAGTCGACTGGCGAGCTTATGTCTTTTACTCTAATGTCGTAACTAGGCGACCAACTTGCATTCGATACAAAATAAGTAACCGTCATGTTGCCTTTCATTTCTCGGGTTGCTTGCACAGTTACCGCAATTTGATGGATGGGTTTAGCATTGTTTTTAGGAGTATTGTTTCTGCTGTAATTATTGAGTAATGAAATTCTGTATTGGATCGAATTTCGAAGAGTGCTGAGTTCCCTTTGGTCTTTTTTCAATTTTTGCTCTAAGTCATTAATTTCGAAAAGTTGCTTTCTCAAATAAGCAAGTGAGTTCATTAAAGTAGGGAGTGTATCTTTGGTAAATACTCTATTCTTTAACAAGAAATCTTTTTCGATTTTCAAATCACGAAATTGCTGTGAGATGTTAGCAATTTCAAAATCAATGTTTTGCAAAGAGTCTCTTTTCGTAGCTATCTCTCGAGTGATTTTTGTTGGTACTTCAACTGCTTTTGTGGGTTCGGGATATTTTATTCCTTTTTTTGTATCCAGAATAATGTAATCACCCAATCCTTTTACCTGAATTGTTTTTTGATTCACATAAGGAGAAACATCATTGAAGAAGATTGTGTTTACTCCTTTTTTTAAGGCCACGTTTCCTCTCCGAGAAACTTGCGCACCATTGAGATAAACAGTAACGTCTCTAATTTTTGATTTTATATCTTTTTCAAAATTGGCTGAAAAGATAGGAGTAGAGAAAGTAAAAAAGGCAAGTGGTAAAAGTAATTTTTTCATTTTAAATCGTTTTATTTTACCCTCTGTACACGGAAGTGTTTCAAAGGTTCAAAATAAAATGAAAAAAGACTCACACGAAGTTTTATAAACTTCTGTAGAAATGGTTGAAGATGCTCG
>JBDMYC010000126.1:0-20299 GCA_039770535.1 Flavobacteriales bacterium | reverse complement strand
AATATAGTTCATACAGGTCTTTAACTAGACCAAACTTATAAAGAAAGGTGGAGGGATAAGGCCCTGCGAAACCTTAGCAACCGTTCCAAGAAATTGGAAAAAGGTGCTAAATCCTTCTCTGGAATCAGGGAAATATAAGTTGCACAAAAGGAAATTAAAAAAACCTCTTTGCAACTTGCAAAGAGGTTTTTTTTTGGAAAAAATCTCAAAACAAAACGAGATAAAAAAGAATAGAAGTGAGTAAAATACAAGAAGAATTAAAAAAGAGAATCCTAGTTTTAGATGGAGCAATGGGAACCATGATTCAGCAGTATAAATTGGGCGAAGATGATTTCAGAAAAGGCTGGTTTGAGGATAGTACATTTCCGCTAAAAGGAAATAATGATTTGTTGTCATTGACTAGACCAGATATTATAAAAGCCATTCACGGAAAGTATTACGAAGCTGGAGCCGATATTGTTGAGACCAATACATTTAGTGGAACCACTATTGCTCAAGAAGATTACAATACGCAAGACAAAGTCTATGAAATAAATTTTCATTCAGCAAAAATTGCCCGTGAAGTTGCAGACGAATTTACGGCCAAAGAGCCCAACAAACCAAGATTTGTAGCTGGCTCAATTGGACCAACCAACAAAACAGCTTCTATTTCTCCAGTAATAAACGACCCTGGATTCAGAGCGATTTCATTTGATGAATTGGTTGAAGCATTCAAACTGCAAGCAACAGCTTTAGTTGAAGGTGGAGTGGATATGTTATTGGTGGAAACAATTATTGACACGCTTAACGCAAAAGCTGCTTTATTCGCCATAGAACAAGTGTTTGAAGAGAAAGGAATTGAGCTTCCAATTATGGTTTCGGGAACAATTACCGACCAAAGTGGACGAACACTTTCTGGACAAACAACAGAGGCATTTATGATTTCTACTGAACATGCTGCTGTTACAAGTATTGGATTGAATTGTGCATTGGGAGCTAAAGATTTACGCCCTTATTTGCAAGTAATGGCAAAAAAATCTCCTTTCTTAGTAAGTGCGCATCCCAATGCTGGATTACCTAATGAATTTGGAGAATATGACGAAACCCCAGAAATGATGGCAGAACAAATAAAAGTTTTCCTTGATGAAGGATTATTAAATATTGTAGGCGGATGCTGCGGAACTTCTCCAGCTCACATAAAAGCAATTGCTGAGTTGGCAAAAAATTACGAACCAAGACAAATTAAAGAGAACTAACCCTTCGATAAATTTTACCCCTAAAAGAGGGGCAAAACACTCAGGGTCCCGTTTAATAAACTAACAACATTGTCATTCCTGCGTAGGCAGGAATCTTATTCATCAGGCTGATTCCCGCCAATAGATGCCTGCAAACCCTAGGATGACAATTAAAAAACATTAGAACAACTAACCCTTCGATACATTTTGACTTGAAAAAAGTCAAAACACTCAAGGTTCAGATTCATACTATAAAAAAACAAAAATGGCAACACCAAAACTTTACAAAGAAATAGACAAAACAATTTTGGAAGCAATTCCAAATCCTTCGAAAGAAGCGTATGAGATTAAAATAAAAATTCCAGAATTTACCTTTTTGGGAGTGAAAGAACAACCTGATTTTGCTACGGTTTTTTTAACCATGTATCCAAAAAACAAAATCATTGAACTAAAATCATTGAAACAATATGCTTTTCACTTGCGTGATATCGTAGTTTCTTACGAAAGGTTAATCAACATTTTTTATGATCACTTAATGGAAGTGTACGAACCAGACAGAATGAGAATTGAAATGATTTGCAACCCAAGAGGAGGAATTTCTGCAAAATTAGCCATTGACTCTGACTGGGACGCAAGAGGTGGAGAAGAAAAATACAAAGATTGGATGAATAATCCTGGAACAGATAACTGGAGTGTGGTGATGTAATTTAGATTGTCAGATGTCAGATATTCGGATTTTCAGACTTTTGGATGCTCGTTTTAACCTTTGATTACATTCAAAGCAACTTCAGATGTCGCACTGAGCGGAGTCGAAGTGTATTCAAATAATATTACACAAAGAATCTATCTCCTGACTTTTCGTGAGAGAATGAAAGAGGTGTTAATTGGAAAAAATCAGAGGAAAAACACACCCCTTAATCCCCTCTCAAGAGGGGAATAAAATGTAAACAAATGAAAAACTACACCTTAAAACTAAGCGGATTAGAACCGTTACTCATAACTCCAGAAACCAATTTTGTGAATATTGGTGAAAGGACAAACGTAACAGGATCCCGTAAATTTTTGCGATTAATCAAAGAAGAAAGATTTGATGAGGCGCTAGATGTTGCTCGTGACCAAGTTGAGGGAGGCGCGCAAATTCTGGATGTCAATATGGACGAAGGAATGCTAGACGGAAAAGAAGCTATGGTTACTTTTTTGAACTTAATTGCCTCTGAACCAGACATTGCAAGAATTCCTGTGATGATTGACTCCAGTAAATGGGAAATTATTGAGGCGGGATTAAAATGTATTCAAGGAAAAGGAGTTGTAAATTCAATTAGTCTTAAAGAAGGGGAAGAAAAATTCATTGAACAAGCCAAAAAAGTTAAAATGTATGGAGCGGCTACTATCGTCATGGCATTTGACGAAGATGGACAAGCTGACACTTACGAACGTAGAATAGAAATTTGCAAAAGGTCGTATGATGTATTGGTGGATAAAGTAAAATTTCCACCTCAAGACATCATTTTTGATCCCAATATTTTCCCAGTTGCAACAGGAATTCCTGAGCATAATAATTATGCTGTTGATTTTTTTAAAGCGACAAAATGGATAAAAGACAATCTTCCTGGAGCAAGAGTGAGCGGAGGAGTAAGTAATGTATCTTTCTCATTCAGAGGGAATAATGCAGTGCGTGAAGCCATGCACTCGGCATTTTTGTACCATGCCATTAAAAATGGGATGGATATGGGGATTGTAAACCCAACTATGTTGGAGATTTATGATGAAATCCCAAAAGAACTGCTAGATAAAGTGGAAGATGTGTTGTTAAACAGAAACGATAACGCTACCGAAGTTTTATTGGATTATGCAGAAAGTGTAAAAGGAGATGGGAAGAAAAAAGAGAGAGATTTAAGCTGGAGAGAGCAAGATGTAAAAGGAAGAATTACTCATTCTTTGGTGAAAGGAATTACCGAATTTATTGAGGAAGATACCGAAGAATGTAGATTGTTATTTCCTGAGCCTATTGAAGTAATTGAAGGTCCATTGATGGATGGAATGAATGTAGTGGGAGATTTATTTGGATCGGGGAAAATGTTTTTGCCACAGGTTGTAAAATCTGCCAGAGTGATGAAACAAGCTGTAGCTTACCTAAATCCATTTATTGAAGCAGCCAAAAATGGAGCTGTGGAACCCAATGGAAAAGTGCTGATGGCAACTGTAAAAGGAGATGTTCACGACATTGGGAAAAACATTGTTGGAGTGGTTTTGGGTTGTAATAATTACGACATTGTAGATATGGGAGTAATGGTTCCCACTCAAGATATTATTAAAAAAGCCATTGAAGAAAACGTAGATGTAATTGGTCTGAGTGGTCTAATTACTCCTTCTTTGGATGAAATGGTTGATGTTGCAACAGAAATGGAAAAAGCGGGATTGGATATTCCACTTTTGATTGGTGGAGCAACAACTTCTAGAGTTCACACTGCAGTGAAAATTGAGGAAAACTATAAAAAAGGGCAAACTATTCACGTGTTGGATGCTTCGCGTTCGGTTACTGTGGTTGAGAAATTATTAGGAAACTCTTCAGAGGAATTTGTAAATGGTATTAAAACCGAATACGTAAAAGTGAGAGAAAACCATGCTAAGAAAAAGACGCAAAAGCGTTTGGTGGCTTATGACATGGCTATTGAAAACAAACTAAAAATTGATTGGAAAGCGGAAGATATTTACAAGCCCAATTTTATTGGGAATAAGACTTTTAACGATTTCTCTTTGTCAGAGATTATTCCTTTTATTGATTGGACTCCTTTTTTCCAAACTTGGCAATTGGCAGGGCGTTTTCCAAGAATATTAGAAGATGAAGTAGTGGGTGAACAAGCAACTAGTTTGTTTGCTGATGCAAAAGAAATGTTGGCAAAAATTGAAAATGAAAAATGGCTTACCGCAAAAGCAGTGGTAGGAATATGGCCTGCAAACTCTGATGGGAAAGATGATGTGTTTACTTACTCAGATGAAACCCGAAATGAAGTTGCCGACACCTTATTTTCTTTGAGGCAACAAACTCAGAAAGCCAAAGATTTACCAAATTTATCGTTAGCAGATTTTATTGCACCCAAAGAAACTGGCTTGCAAGATTACATTGGTGGATTTGTGGTAACAGCAGGACTTGGAATTGAACCTTATGTAAAAAAATACCAAGAAGACAATGACGATTACAATGCAATTTTATTAAAAGCATTAGCAGATAGATTGGCAGAAGCTTTTGCCGAATTGATGCACAAAAAAGTTCGTGAAGAATTATGGGGTTATGCACCAAATGAAACCTTGGATAACGAAGAATTAATCAAAGAAAAATACCAAGGAATAAGACCTGCGCCAGGTTACCCAGCCTGCCCAGATCACACTGAGAAAGTTACTCTTTTCAATAAACTAAACGCTACTGAAGAAATTGGCGTAGAATTAACTGAATCTATGGCAATGTATCCTGCGGCTTCGGTAAGTGGATTTTATTATGCTCACCCACAAAGCAAGTATTTTGGACTAGGAAAAATTGAAATGGACCAAGTAAAAAGTATTGCCAAACGTAAAGGAATGCAAGAAGATAAAATGAAAAAATGGTTGAATCCTGTGATTAATTAAATCTACTTAATTTTCTTTTTCATCCGACCATAAAAAAGAATCCATGAAATGATATTCTCTTTTTCCTGAATAAATGATGACATCTTCAACTAAATTTTTACTCCAAAATATTTTGGATTGATTTTCAGGGGTAGTAAAGTAATATTCAGAAGGATTTACCATGTCCTTTTGAATACTATCTAAAAATGTAATTCGATAGGAAATAGAATCAATTTTATGACTTTTATGAAAACTGGTGAAAGATAAATCACGAGAAAACAAAGATGGCATTAGTGTTTTTTCAATAGAGTAAACCAAAACGTTTCTTTCAAATAATTCTTTTCCGCCAATCTCTCCATCTTCATCTAACAACTCAACTTGAGCTTTATATTTAAACGAAGACAATAGTTCCTCTGGCAGAGAGACTTCAAAAATTCCTTTATTTTTAGAAATTTTTACAGCTGTTTTGTACAAAAAACTATTTCGTTTTTTTAAAAAACAAGAACTAATAAGCAATGTGATACCAATAAACAAAACTACATTTTTCATCTAATCTTTATTTTTTCCGAATCTCTTCTTGTGTCCCAAACTGTTAAAATAAATAACTTAGTTTTTTTCACTTCATAAAAAAGTAAATATTCCTTAACAACTTTCACTCTTACGTCTTTATCCGAAGTGAGTATTCAAATTTTAGGGAAAATTGAGATTATTCTTTACCGTTTCCTTAAACAAAACGTTTAATTCTCGACTATATTTTTTGTTCCCGTTATTCTTAATCCAAAATTCTAGAATTTCTTTTCTCTCTTTTTGAGCTTTTCTTGACCAAATTATTTGTTTAGCCATTCGTCAATTTCATTATTAGCATCTTCATTAGATAAATAATCATTGTTTTTTATCTGTTCTCTAGCTACAGATATTGATTTTACTTGTTCAGAGTTAAGTTCATAAGGTTTAATCGTATTTCTGTCCAATGACAAAAGCTGATACAATTCTTCCAACAGATTCTTATTATTCGTGTTTTTGATTACGCTAATTAACTTATTTTTAATCTCTATTGTGCTCATACGGGTTAGCTTTAATCCAAATTTACATAAAATTTCCTCCCAAACCCTTTGCAATTAATAAAAAAACACGATATTTGCAGTCCAAATTAATAATCAGGGGTTTCGACCCTCTAAAATTTAACAAAGATGCCAGTAAAAATTAGACTTAGAAGACTAGGAAGAAAAGGAAGACCTTTTTACCACATAGTAGCTGCGGACAGCAGAGCACCAAGAGATGGAAAATTTCTTGAAAAAATCGGAACTTACAACCCAATTACTACACCAGCTTCAATCGACTTAGATGTTGATTTAGCAATGAAATGGTTAGAAAACGGAGCTCAACCAACAGATACAGCAAAGAACATCCTTTCTCACACAGGAGTAATGTACAAAAAACACTTGATGAGAGGTGTGAAAAAAGGAGCAATGACTGCTGAAGAAGCTGAAGCGAAATTCGCAGAATGGGTAGCTGAAAAAGAAGCAAAAAACGCAAAGCAAGCCGATGGTGTGGCTGAAAAAGCAAACAAAATTGCTGCTGAAAGAATGAAAGCTGAAACTGCTGCTAAAGAAAAGCAAGCTGCTGAAATTGCTGCTGCTAATACTCCAGAGCCAGTTGCTGAAGAAGCACCAGCTGAAGAGTCTGCAAGTGCAGAAGAAGAATAAAATTACAATGAAATTTGATGAATACTTTAACCTTGGAGCTATCTCCAAGGTTTTTTCATTTAAGGGAGAAATTGTTGCTAAGTTTAACGTAGAAGTTCCCAATCTTTTCGATAATCTGAATGCTATTTTTATAGACGAAAAAGGAAGTCTTGTTCCTTATTTCGTAGAGAAAGCTGAACCGCAATTAAACGGTTTTGTTCGTATCAAATTCAAAGGAATCGATACCCAAGAGCAAGCCAAAAAATTATTGAAATGCGACTTATATTTACCTGACAATTTACTGCCGAAGTTGAGTGAGGATGAGTTCTATTTTCATGAGATAGTTGGTTTCAATGCGTTTGATGAAGATGGAAAAGAAGTGGGAGAAGTAATTGAGATTTATGATTTGCCCAATAATCCTGTTGCAGAAATTATGATTAACGGAAAGGAAGTTCTTTGCCCGCTTAACTTAATGATAGAGTTGGATAAAAAGAATAAAAAACTCCACATAGAAATTCCTGAAGGATTGATGGATTTATAGAGATTACTTTTAAACACTTATACTAATTGTTTGTCATGCTGAAATAAATTCAGCATCTTTATTCATATAAAATATTACACCAAGATTCTTAGTGAAACATTCTCTGTGAGATCCTGAAATAAATTCAGGATGACTCTGAATAACGAAAACAACAATGTCCACATTCCATTTCAAACAATTTTCGGTACAGAACGAAAAAAGTGCAATGAAAGTAAATACCGATTCGGTATTACTTGGAGCATGGGCAAAAATTCCTGAAGAGGCCAAAACAGGAATCGATATTGGTTCTGGAACTGGAATTTTAGCTTTGATGTTTGCTCAAAAAAACTCTGAGATTGAATTAACTGGAGTAGAAATTGAAAAAAAAGCATTTGAAGAATCAAAATTAAATTTTAAAAACTCTCCTTATCAAAAGCGGCTTAGAGCCGTAAATTTACCTTTGCAAGAATTTATTGCCGAAACAAAATTTGATTGTATCATTACGAATCCACCCTATTTTGAAAATGATTTGAAAAATGAGGATGAAAATAAAAAAACAGCACGTCATACCGTTTCTCTTTCGTTTATTGAATTAATCAATTTCGCAGAAAATAATTTATCCGACATGGGAAGTTTTAGTTTGGTGCTCCCTTTTACAGAAAGTGAAATCTTTAGAAATATAGCAGAAAACTCTGCGCTCTTTTTGACAAGAATTGCTTTTATAAAACCAAACGAAAAGAAAGAAATAAATAGAGTGCTGATGACCTTCTCACTAACTGGAAAAAAACTGGAAAAAGAAACATTTTGTGTGTATCAATCTCACCAAATTTATTCCGAAAGGCATCACGAATTAACTCGGGATTTTTACTTGGACAAATAATAAACCAGACTAAAGTTTATCTTAACTATTCTTACAGTCATATTTCTGTGACAGAATGACACGAGATAAGAAACAATTTCAGTGTTAATTTGTTGTTTTTTGTCATTATCTTGGTTGGCACAAAAAGTGCATATTTCAAAACAGTATTTTTAATTAAGTATTAATTCAAAAAAAAATAAATTATGTCAATAAAAATTAAACCTCTTGCAGATAGAGTAGTTATAGAACCAATTGCAGTAGAAGAAAAAACTGCTTCGGGAATTATTATTCCAGATGCATCCAAAGAAAAACCTCTTAAAGGAAAAGTTGTGGCTGTAGGTCCTGGAAAAGTGGATGAACCAATGACAGTAAAATCTGGTGACACGGTTCTTTACGGACAATACTCGGGTACAGAAGTAAAACTAGACGGAACAAACTACCTTATTATGAGGGAGGCAGACGTTTTCGGAATTTTAAGTTAAACACAAATCATTTAAAAAAATTATAAAATGGCAAAAGATATAACATTTGACATTGAAGCTAGAGATCGATTAAAAAAAGGAATTGACAAACTAGCCAATGCAGTAAAAGTAACATTAGGACCAAAAGGAAGAAATGTTGTGATAGATAAAAAATTTGGCGCTCCACACATCACAAAAGATGGAGTTTCTGTAGCAAAAGAAATTGAACTTTCTGATGCTGTAGAAAATATGGGTGCACAAATGGTAAAAGAAGTAGCTTCTAAAACTGCTGACCAAGCAGGAGACGGAACAACTACGGCTACAATCTTAGCTCAATCTATCATCAATACCGGACTTAAAAGTGTAGTTTCTGGTGCAAATCCAATGGATTTGAAAAGAGGAATTGACAAAGGTGTAAAAGCTATCATTGAAGAAATGGCAAGCTTTTCTCAAGAAGTAGGAGCAGATAACAAAAAAATTGAGCAAGTTGCTACGGTTTCTGCCAATAACGACAAAGAGATTGGTTCTTTGATTGCTGATGCAATGAAAAAAGTGAGTAAAGAAGGAGTAATCACTGTAGAAGAAGCTAAAGGAACTGAAACTTACGTAGATGTGGTGGAAGGAATGCAATTTGACAGAGGATATTTATCTCCATATTTTGTTACTGATGCAGAGAAAATGATTACAGAATATGATAATCCTTTGATCCTTATTTATGACAAAAAGATCTCTAATATTCAAGATATTGTTCCTTTGTTAGAAGCAGTAGTTGGAACAGGAAGACCTTTTATCATTATCTCTGAAGATATTGAATCTCAAGCTCTAGGATTATTAGTAGTAAACAGACTAAGAGGGCAAATGAAAGTGGCTGCAGTGAAAGCACCAGGATTTGGAGACAGAAGAAAAGCTATGTTGGAAGACATTGCAATCTTAACTGGAGGAACAGTAATTTCTGAAGAAACTGGATTGACTTTGGCAAATACGACATTAGAAATGTTAGGTTCTGCTGATAAAATAGAAATCGACAAAGACAACACAACTATTATTAATGGAAGTGGAAACAAAGACGATATTGCTGCGAGAGTTGGGCAAATAAAAGCTCAAATAGAAAGCACAACATCTGATTATGACAGAGAAAAACTACAAGAAAGACTAGCAAAATTGGCTGGTGGAGTTGCCGTACTTTACGTAGGTGCAACTACCGAAGTAGAAATGAAAGAAAAGAAAGACAGGGTAGATGATGCGCTTCATGCAACAAGAGCAGCAGTAGAAGAAGGAATTGTTCCTGGTGGAGGAATTGCTTACATCAGAGCTAGTTCTGCTTTGGACAAAGTAAAGCCAGAAAATGATGACGAAGCAACAGGGATTGCAATCATCAGAAGAGCAATAGAAGAACCATTGAGACAAATTGTTGCCAATGCAGGTGGCGAAGGTTCAGTTGTAGTGCAAAAAGTGAAAGAAGGAAAGAAAGATTTTGGTTACAATGCCAGAACTAATACTTACGAAAACTTATTGAAAACTGGAGTTATAGACCCAGCAAAAGTTAGTAGAGTTGCTCTTGAAAATGCGGCATCTATCGCTAGTATGTTATTAACTACTGAGTGTGTAATTACAGACTTACCAGAAAAAGAAGACGATCACCATCACCCAGCTCCACCAATGGGTGGAATGCCCGGAATGATGTAAAACTTTGATAGAAGTTAGGAGTTAGAAGCACGAAGTTTTTAGACTCTTGATTCAGATGAAAAAAGTAAAAAAACCCGAATCTCTTAATTGAAATTCGGGTTTTTTGTTTCCAAAACTTGAAATAAAAGTTATCAAACAGCTAATCTATTATGCTAATTTGCTATATTTATGCTAAATAAATATAGCAACATGAATACTTGCCCCAATTGTTCCTCAAAATCGAATATAAAAAGCGGAATTGTAAACGACCGCCAACGATACAAATGCAAAGATTGTAATTATTACTTCTCTGTAAACAAAATGGGTAAAGGAATAGATGAGTATTATGTGAATAAAGCGCTGCAACTTTATTTAGAAGGACTTACTTACCGTGAAATTGAAAGAATTTTGGGGATTTCGCATGTTACTATCCTCAATTGGGTAAAAAAATACAACATTAAAAGACCTGTAAATCAGAAGTATCATCCTACCTATAAAATACTTAACTCGACTGAACTTGGAATATTCTTTCAAAATAAAGAAAACCTATCGGGTGCTGGAGTTGTAGTTACTGAATTAGGTGATAAGTTTATGCTTATAAAATGGGAGAGATTCAAGAAATAACTATATTGGATTAACATAAAACTATAGTTGTTTTTTTCATAGAGATTTTTGTTGATAGCTTAGTGTCGCACACAAGACCAAAACTATTAACCAAAAAAACAAAAGTCTTATGAAAAAACTATTACTAATATTGGGTGTTGGATTGTTATCCATTTCCCAATATTCTTTTTCTCAAGGTTCGCCAGATTATAATGGCGGATACAAAATCAAATTTGACTCAACAGGAAAAAAATACCTGCGTTTCATCTCTTGGGCCCAAGTACAAGCAAATTATAGCGAGTTTGCTGCACCTAATCAAAATCAACTGAGCTTCAATTTACGAAGAGCACGTTTTTTAATGTACTCCCAAATTACAGACAAATTTTTAATACTATCTCATTTTGGATTAAACAGTTTAAATGCAAACAACATGAGTCCTATTGGAACGGGAGATAGATCACAACTCTTTTTTCACGATTTTTGGGGACAATACAACATTGCAAAGAACCACACCATTGGAGCAGGATTACATTATTTCAATGGAATTTCAAGATTAAACAACCAAAGCACCTTAAATATGTTGACGCTTGATAACAACCGCCAATCATGGAGTACAATTGGTCTTTCTGATCAATTTGCACGTCATTTAGGAGTATTTGGAAAAGGTAAATTTGGAAAATTACAATACCGAGTAGCAATAAACGATGCCATGACTAATTCGCTAGATGGCAGAACACCAGATTCAACTGGAACAGCAGTTTTTGGAGGGAAACGACTATTGGGTTCGGCTACTGCGGGATTTGCTTATGCAGGTTATTTCGAATACAATTTTCTCGACCAAGAGTCCAATTTTTTACCTTATAAAGTGGGAAGTTACCTAGGAGATAAACGAATTTTTAATGTTGGAGCTGGTTTTCATTTACACCCAAATGGAGCTGCCGTTTCTGATACTTCAGGAGCAGTAAGCGGAGAAAATGTTGCTCTTTTTGCTGTGGATGCATTTTACGAAGCGCCAATTGGAAGCAACAATTCGGCAATTACGGCTTATGCGACTGTTCAGTTTAACGATTACGGAACCGACTATTTATTTAGTGCTTACGGAACTGGAACCATGTTTTATGGACATGTTGGATACGTATTACCAGGAGCTAAAGACAAAACAAGATTTCAACCTTATGTATCTTATGGAACTCATTCTTATGATGCTTCCTCTGATTCCAGAAATACCTTGGGTGTAGGAATAAACGCGTACATGAGCGGACACCATTCCAAATTAACTTTAGAATATCAAAAACAAGATTTTGGAGCTACTCAATCGGGAACGGTAAGGCTTCAAGCAATGATTTATTTATAAAAAACAACCAACTATGGACGACAAAAAACAACAACACGCAAAAGCCTATTGGAAAGAAAACGTAAGGTATCTTATTATTCTTTTAACAATCTGGTTTTCTGTTTCCTTTTTAGCAGGAATCATATTTAAAGATGCTCTCGATAGCATCAGATTGGGTGGATTTAAACTAGGATTTTGGTTCGCACAACAAGGATCAATTTATGTATTTGTTATTCTCATTTTTGTCTATGTAAGACTTATGAATAAGCTAGACAAGAAATACGGATTTGACGACTAAAAAAATAATTATTAAACTATTAAAACTATAATATTATGAGCGTAGAAGTATGGACGTGGATAATGGTAGGGGCCTCTTTTTCCCTTTATTTTGGAATCTCAATTTGGGCAAGAGCCGGTTCCACAAAAGAATTTTATATTGCAGGTGGTGGAGTTTCTCCTCTTGCAAATGGTATGGCAACAGCAGCTGACTGGATGAGTGCAGCTTCTTTTATCTCTATGGCAGGATTAATTTCCTTTATGGGATATGATGGGTCAGTTTTCCTTATGGGTTGGACCGGTGGATACGTCCTCCTCGCTCTCTTGCTAGCACCTTATCTCCGAAAGTTCGGTAAATTTACTGTACCCGATTTTATTGGAGACAGATATTACTCCAACACAGCCAGAACAGTGGCAGTTATTTGTGCTCTTATTGTTTCGTTTACTTATGTAGCTGGACAAATGAGAGGAGTGGGAATTGTATTTTCTCAATTCTTGCAAGTGGATGTAACCATTGGGGTAATCATTGGAATGACAGTAGTGTTAATCTTCGCCTTCTTGGGAGGAATGAAAGGTATTACATACACACAAGTGGCTCAATATTGCGTATTAATATTTGCCTTTATGGTTCCTGCAATTTTTATTTCTTGGCAAATGACAGGAAATCCGTTACCACAATTAGGAATGGGAGGAAAAGTACAAGACGGAACTTATTTATTAGATAAATTAGATACGCTTCACACAGAGTTAGGGTTTAAAGAATATACTTCGGGCAGTAAATCTACTTGGGATGTATTTGCAATTACCATGGCTTTGATGGCAGGGACTGCTGGATTACCTCACGTAATTGTAAGATTCTTTACAGTTGAAAAAGTAAAAGATGCTCGTAAATCTGCTGGATTAGCTTTATTGTTGATTGCTATTTTATACACAGCTGCACCAGCAGTTTCAGTATTTGCAAGAACAAACTTAATCGAAACAGTAAGCGAAAAAAGCTACGAAGAAATACCTCAATGGTTCAAAAATTGGGAAAACACAGGATTAATTGCTTGGGCGGACAAAAATGGAGATGGGAAAATCCAATATGTGGCTGGAAATGCATTGGAAGGAAAAAAACCATTGTTTACAGGTGAAAGAGGACCAAATGCTGAAAGAATGATTTCTAATGCAAACATGGATGAAACAAACGAATTGTATGTAGATAGAGACATTATGGTTCTTGCAAATCCTGAAATTGCTAACCTGCCAAATTGGGTTATTGCATTAGTTGCAGCAGGTGGATTAGCAGCTGCCCTTTCTACAGCAGCAGGATTATTATTAGTAATCTCTACTTCTATTTCTCACGATTTAATCAAGAAACAAATCAAGCCAGACATCTCTGACAAAGGAGAGTTAATGGCAGCAAGAATTGCAATTGTATTTGCAATAATTGTAGCGGGTCTCTTCGGAATATATCCCCCAGGATTTGTGGCCGCAGTGGTCGCGCTCGCCTTTGGACTTGGAGCTGCTTCATTTTTCCCAGCCATTGTGCTCGGAATATTTGATAAGCGAATGAACAAAGAAGGAGCAATTGCCGGAATGGTAGTCGGAATTTCAATTATGTTGTTCTACATGATTCGCTACAAAACGGGACTTGTAGGCGTGATGGATCCATTGCCAAAATCAGAATGGTGGTTCGGTACTTCCCCAGAAGGATTTGGAACTATCGCAATGACTATTAACATTATAGTGTCGGTTGTGGTGTCAAGATTAACTCCCGCCCCACCTCAAGATGTGCAAGAAATTGTGGAAAGCATCCGAATTCCTAGCGGAGCTGGAGAAGCTCAGGAATCGCACTAAGAATTAATATATTTTTAATACCTTAACAGCATGAAGTACTTTCTTCATGCTGTTTTTTACTTTTATGAAAAAAAGACATGAACAAAAATTAATCCTTCTTTCCATCCTTTTGGTATTGGTCATTAACATTCCTATTGTGATGATTTTTAATCAAGAAGGACACATTTTGGGTTTCCCAACTTTGTATTTTTATTTGTTTTCGGTTTGGTTGTGTTCCATTTTAATTTCCTATTTCATTCTCAAAAAGCATTATGAATAGCCTAGTTTTATTTATTGCTATAATTCTTTACTTAGCTGTATTGTTTTTGATTGCTTTTTTTGCCGAAAAAAAATCGAAAAGTAAATGGGTGAACAATCCTTATGTCTATAGTTTGTCGCTTGCGGTATATTGTACTGCCTGGACTTATTATGGTAGTATTGGTGTTGCAGCCGAAACTGGGGTTAGTTTTTTAGCCATTTATCTTGGGCCTGTTATTGCTGCTCCACTTTGGATTTTGATTCTGAAAAAAATCATCCGAATCTCTAAACAACACAAAATTTCGTCTATTGCCGATTTTATTTCTTTGAGATACGGAAACAACCGATTTCTGGGGGCATTAATCACGGTAATTTGTGTCTTGGGAATTGTGCCTTACATTTCGCTTCAGCTAAAAGCCGTTTCAGAATCTTTTGAAATAATGACTCACGGAGAGGTAATTGAAAACCAAGCTGTCCTGAGTGATTATACAATTTATATTGCAGTTTTAATAGCTGTTTTTGCAACATTTTTTGGGACTCAAAAAACAGATGCTTCCGAGAAACACAAAGGAATTGTTGCTTCTGTAGCATTTGAATCTATTATCAAATTAGTCTTCTTTTTGGGTGTTGGAATTTATGTCACCTTTTATCTTTTCAATGGAACCGAAGATGTTTACAACCAAATTTCTTCTCACGAAAACTTCAAAAGCTTAACAACTTTAGATAATGTAGAAAGCGGATTCAATTGGTTTTTTATGATCCTGCTTTCCTTTTTTGCCATATTTTTATTGCCCAGACAATTTCAAGTTTCAGTAGTAGAAAACGACAGAGAAAAACACTTGAAAAAAGCAATTTGGCTCTTCCCACTTTATCTTTTATTATTCAATATTTTTGTAATTTTCATTGCTTGGGCTGGAATAGTAAAATTTGGCTCTACCAGTAATTCTTCTTATTACGCATTACTTTTACCTCTCAAAGAAGGAAATGTCTTTATGGCATTACTAGTTTTTATCGGAGGGTTTTCTGCGGTAATTTCTATGGTGGTGGTTTCTACTTTGGCACTTTCTACAATGGTGAGTAACAACCTCATTATTCCTTATGGATTTCTTTCCAAATTTATCAAAGGCGAGCAAGGAAAAAACACGAGTTACATCAAAAGAATTAGGCGAATTTCTATTTTCTTAATCATTATTGCTGCTTATTATTTTTACTACTATTTCTCAGTTCCACTTTCCTTGTATTCCATTGGGTTGGTTTCTTTTGTCATCATCAGCCAACTTGCTCCTTCTTTTTTTATGGGATTATTTTGGAATAGAGGTTCATCCAGAGGAGCTATTGTTGGGCTAATAATTGGGTTTTGTGTCACGCTTTATACTTTGGTCCTTCCAATGAGTATTGAAGCTTTCACTGGTTCAAGAGACTTTATAGAAAACGGATTATTTGGTGTCGAAAACTTAAAACCTTTTGCCTTGTTTGGAATTGATTTCTTATCTCCACACGCGCACGCAGTTTTTTGGAGTTTGCTACTCAATTTGTTAGCATTTGCAGTTGTGTCTTTATCTTTCAAAGGAAATTATAGAGAGCGAAACTATGCCGAAATGTTTATCGATCCCAGAAATTACTCCACTTTGGGTGATAATGCATTGGTTTGGAAAGGAGAGGCTTATGTTGCTGACATCAAAAATGTATTAGTGAAATTCTTGGGTGTTTCAAGAACAGAAAGAGCTTTGAGTTTATTCTTTAGAAAATATAATTTGCCACCCGATACACAAATGGCAGATGCTCGTTTGATTAGTTTCTCCGAAAAACTATTAACAGGAAGTATTGGCGGAGCTTCTTCCAAAATATTGATTGCCAATGTGGTGAAAGAACAAGAAATTAGCTTGGTTGAAGTTCTAGAAATTTTGAATGAATCCAAAGAAGCTTTGGCTAATAACAAAGCATTGAAAGAAAAATCAGACGAATTATCCAAACTTACTGCCGAACTCAAAAACAGCAACAACGAACTACTTTTTCAATACAAACAAAAAGACGAATTCTTAGATACAGTTGCTCACGAGCTCAAAACTCCACTAACTACAATCAAGGCTTCTACCGAAATTCTGAAAGATGATATCGAGGAGATGGAACCAGAAATGCAGAAAACATTCTTAGGTAATATTGAAAAAGAAGTAGATAGATTAGCGCGATTGGTAAACCATATTTTGGATATTGAAAAACTAGAAAACAACCGCCAGAAGCTCAACTTAACCCAGTCAAATATTGACAACACCATTTCGAATGTGGTAAACAACTTAAGTCATTTGGCCAAAGAAAAAAATATTGAGATTCGTTTTGAAACAAAAAACTCAGCCACTTTATTCTATGACGAAGACAGAATTATTCAGGTTTTGACCAATTTATTGTCCAATGCCATCAAATTTAACGAGAAGAAAAATGGAGAAATAATAATCAGTTATACCACCAATGAAAGCTGGCTCGAAGTGGCATTTGAGGACGACAGCAAAGGAATTGACGAAATTGATAAAAATCATATTTTTGATAAATTTTACCAATCAGAAAACCAAAATACCTTGAAACCCAAAGGCAGTGGGCTTGGGCTGGCAATTAGCAAGCAAATAATTCAAAAACACGGAGGAGATATTTGGCTAAAACAGTCGGATAAAAATGGGTCAATCTTTGTTTTTAAACTCCCTTTTCAGTAACTTGTGTAAGATTTAGATGAAGAAAATACTACTAGTAGATGATGAGCCAAATATTGTAATGTCACTCGAATATACTTTCAAAAAGAAAGGGTTCGAAGTGTATATCGCAAGAGATGGTAGCGAGGCGTTAGAAATTCTGGAAAACAACATTCCAGATATAATATTGCTAGATGTGATGATGCCTAAAGTTGATGGATATCAAACGATTAAGCTTATAAAAGAGAACGAAAAATTAAAGCACATTAAAATTGTGTTTTTGAGTGCAAAAAGTAAAAGCTCTGACATAGAAAAAGGATTAAGTCTTGGAGCAGACAAATATTTATTAAAGCCTTTCTCGGTAAAAAAATTAGTTTCGGAAGTGAATGAACTATTGGATTAAGTTTTGGTCTTGTGTGCAAACAGACTAACAATTTAATTTAAAGTAAATGACTATGAAATTGCAATTTAAACCCTTGACCTCTGATATCATTATCAGTGTGTACATTGTTATTACCCTATTTTTACGTTTCCAAATGGAAGGTTCAGGACAAGTGAGTCCTGTAAATTCTCTATTTATTGGTGCCAGTTTTATCTTGATGATTTGGGCATTAATTAAACTTAAAGTGCTTAATCCTAATTGGTTTGGTTTATTTGATAAAAAAACCAAAGCCAAATGAATTACCAAGAATTTTACAGCCAAAGTATTGATAACCCAGAACAATTTTGGGGAAATCACGCCAATCAGCTAGACTGGTTCAAGAAACCAACAAATATCTTATCCAAAGATAAATTTGAATACGATCAGTGGTTTTCTGATGGAAAACTAAACATCAGTTATCTCTGTATTGACAAACATATCAAGGATGGATTTGGAGAAGATAATGCAGTAATTTACGATTCGCCAGTTACCAATACCAAGGAATTTATCACTTACAACAAACTGTATTACGAAGTATCCAAATTGGCCGGAGGATTACAAAAATTGGGCTTGACAAAAGGAGATACGGCTATTATTTATATGCCAATGATTCCGCAAGCGATTTATGCCATGTTGGCTTGCGCCAGAATTGGAGTCATTCATTCGGTAGTTTTTGGAGGATTTGCTCCGCACGAACTAGCCATACGAATAGACGATTGCAAACCAAAAGCAATTATTACTGCCTCGAATGGAATAGAAATTGAAAAAATAATTCCTTACAAACCTTGTGTGGATAGTGCGATTGAAGAGGCAAGTCACAAACCCCAGCACGTAATAGTTTTTGACCGAAAACAACACGTAGAAATTCCAAAAAAGGAGTACGACATTGATTATGAATATTTGGTAAAATCTTCGTCAAGTGCGGAACCAATAGAAATTGAATCTACACATCCATTGTATATTTTATACACTTCGGGAACCACAGGAACTCCAAAAGGAATTATTAGAGATACAGGAGGATATGCCGCAGCTCTCAAATTTTCTATGAAGTATATTTACGGAGTTGATGAAGGAGATGTTTTTTGGGCGGCAAGTGATGTGGGTTGGGTTGTAGGACATAGTTATATCGTTTATGGTCCATTATTAAATAGAAATACAACCGTTCTTTTCGAAGGAAAACCAATCCGAACCCCTGATGCTTCTACTTTTTGGAGAGTGATAAGTGAGCACAAAGTAAAAGTGATGTTTACTGCACCAACTGCAATTAGAGCCATCAAAAAAGAAGATCCTGATGGAGATTTTATCAAAAAATACGATATGTCAAGCCTCAAATATCAATTTTTGGCTGGAGAAAGATGTGATGTTGCCACTCTCAACTGGACAGAAAATAAATTGAACGTCCCAGTAATTGATCATTGGTGGCAAACAGAATCGGGCTGGCCAATGCTTGCCAATATGGTAGGCTTAGGATTGTTGCCCGTGAAACCTGGTTCGGCAACTTTGCCAGTTTCAGGTTATGACATTCAGATATTAAATGAAAATGGAGACGAAGTAGAGCATGATGTGGAAGGATATGTGGCAGTAAAATTACCTTTGCCTCCAGGAACTTTGATGAATTTATGGGGAAATCCAGATCGGTTTACATCTGGCTATTTGGATAAATTTCCAGGGTATTATTTTTCAGGAGATGGAGGTTACAAAGACGAAGACGGTTATGTGTTTATCACTGGTCGTGTAGATGACGTAATCAATGTGGCAGGGCACAGATTATCTACTGCCGAGATGGAAGAAATTGTTGCTTCTCACGATTCGGTTGCCGAATGTGCCGTGTTTGGAATTCATTGCGACTTGAAAGGTCAAAAACCATTTGGACTGATTGTCTTAAAGTCTGACCTGACTAAAACAGAAGAAGAAATTCAAAAAGAAATAATAGCAGATGTGCGAAAAGCAATTGGAGCAGTTGCTTCATTTAGAGATGTTTTAGTCGCAAAGAGATTACCCAAAACTAGGTCGGGGAAAATTCTGCGAAAGCTATTGAGAAACATTGCTGACGAAAAAGAATTTAACGTGCCATCCACAATTGATGACGTAGCAATTATTGAAGAAATAAAAGAAATTTATAAATTTAACAAAGTAGGAATACATTAAAATAAAAAGAAGATGAGTAATTACCACATAAAACACCTTGAAGAATATTACAAAGTTTACAGAAAATCTGTGCGTGAGCCAGAAGTTTTTTGGGAAGAAATAGCTGAAGAACATTTTAGCTGGAGAAAAAGATGGGACAAAGTTTTGAGCTGGGATTTCACGAAGCCAGAAGTAAAATGGTTTGAAGGAGCCAAATTAAACATCACAGAAAATTGCATTGATAGGCATTTGAGAACAAAAGGAGACAAAACAGCCATTCTTTTTGAACCCAATAATCCAGACGAGCCAGCTGAACATATTACCTACAAACAATTAGCAAAAAGAGTGAATCAATTTGCGAATGTGCTGAAAGATCAAGGTGTAAAAAAAGGAGATCGCGTGTGTATTTATTTGCCTATGATTCCAGAATTGGCTATTTCACTTTTGGCTTGCGCCCGAATTGGTGCCATTCACTCGGTAGTTTTTGCAGGATTTTCAGCTACGGCTTTATCTACTAGGATAAATGACAGTGATTGCAAAATGGTAATTACCTCTGACGGTTCTTACCGAGGTGCCAAAACTATTGACTTAAAAGGCATTGTGGACGAAGCACTCGAATCGTGTGAATGTACTACTAATGTATTGGTAGTGAAAAGAATAAACTCAGATATTACTATGAAGGAAGGCCGTGACCAGTGGTTGCAACCTTTGTTGGATGAAGCTTCTAAAAAGTGCAAACCAGAAATAATGGATGCAGAAGATCCTTTATTTATTT
>JBDMYC010000125.1:0-4750 GCA_039770535.1 Flavobacteriales bacterium | reverse complement strand
TTAAGGTTTAATTGTTCAGAGTTTGATGCGCAAAGTTTACAGTTCAATTTTTCCTAATTAACCCTCATTATGGTAGGGTTGATTCTTGATTATTGTCATTCCCCTGTATATTTGTTCTAGCAAGAAAGTGCGAATCATTTGGTGAGAAAAAGTCATTTCGGATAAACTAAATTTACTAGGGTATTGTTTATAAATTTCATCAGAAAAGCCATAAGCTCCACCAATAATAAAAACTAAATCTTTGATACCTTGGTTCATTTTTTTTTGTAAAAACTGAGAAAACTGAACCGAGGATTTCTGTCTTCCTTTTTCGTCCATCAGCCAAACTTCATCAGTGGGGTTAAGTTGTTTCAAAATCAAATCTCCTTCTTTATTTTTGATTTGATCGGGAGATAAGTTTTTTGTTTTCTTTAACTCAGGAATTGTTACATAATTAACTTTAATGTAGTGTTTTAACCTGCTTAAGTACTCGTTTTCGGCCTCTGTAAAATAAGATTTATCCGTTTTACCCACTATAATTAATTTAATGTTCATCTTTTTACCTTTTTTGTTGTCCCTCCTGCGAAGTCGGGAATCTGTAACCAAAAATTTTACCTGATGAGTAAGATTCATGCCTTTGCATAAATGACAGGTTCAAGAAATAAATTACAACTATTTTTTAATCATGACTTTGCGGTAGAAAAAGCCTCTTTTATCTCGTCAGTTATTCTTGCAGGTCTGTGAGTTGCTAAATCTAAAACAACAAAAGTAACCTCAGCAGAAGCAACTAATTCCCCTGTATTTTTTTTGGTCATGATTTGATCAATGGTCATGCTGGAATTTCCCATTCGTTTTATTTTCTGGGAGAAAGTAAGAATGTCACCATTGTGAGCAGGTCTTTTGTATGATATGTTGATATTAACCACGGCAAATCCCCAGTTATTTTTAGTCAAATAATCTTGAAAATTAGTGGCGTCAATATATTGCCATCTTGCTTCTTCCATTAATTCTAGGTAGCGAGCATTGTTCATGTGCCCAAACACATCAATGTGAAATCCTCTTATTTTTATATCCGTAGAAAAATCCATTTGTCTTTTTTTTTATGATTTTCAAAGGTAATTATTTATTTAAAAAATATGTAAAAGTTTGTCATTCACGAGAGGGCGATATTTTCTTGGCAAGAAAACCACCAAAGAACATCAAAAATAAGATTTACAATTTTGATAAGGATTATGATGAAAATATTTTTGTGCAAAGAATCTCCCCTCTTGAGAGGGGATAAAGAGGTGTGTTTTTTATCTTTGAAATGAAATACAAGATACTTTATGTCAAAAATTTACGATTATGCTGTGGTTGGAGGAGGAATTGTGGGATTGTCCACAGCTTACAAACTCACTCTCAAATTTCCACAAGCCCACATTTTGGTAATTGAAAAAGAGAAAGAACTTTCTGCACATCAAACTGGCAATAATTCAGGTGTAATTCATTCTGGATTGTATTACACACCTGGTTCTTTGAAAGCAGAAAATTGCAGAGAAGGTAGATTGGAATTGGTAGATTTTGCAAAGAAATATCAAATTCCTCATGATGTGTGTGGAAAAGTGATTGTGGCCACAGACGAAAAAGAACTTCCATTTATGAATAAGATTTATGAAAATGGAATTGCCAACAGAACCGAAGGAATTAGCAAAATAACTTCAGATGAAGTGAAACAAATAGAGCCTTTTGTAGAATCTATCGGAGGAATTCATGTTGCTTGCACAGGTATTATTGATTACCGAGCTACCGTTCATAAATTGGCAGATTTGATAAAAGCAAGTGAAACGCCAGCAGATATTAAATTGGGCGAAGAGGTGAAATTAATTAATCAAGGAGAATTTTCAGAATTGGTTACAGACAAAGAAAGCTACAAAGCAAAAAAAATGATCTTTTGCGGAGGCTTACAAGCCGATAGACTAGCGAAGAAGGATAAAGTAGATTTGAAAGAAAAAGTAGTTCCTTTTAGAGGCGATTATTACGAATTGACAGAGCAAGCCAAACACAAAGTAAAACACTTAATTTACCCAGTTCCTAATCCAGATTTTCCTTTCTTGGGAGTGCATTTTACAAGAATGACAGATGGAGAAATTGAGTGTGGACCCAATGCGGTTTTTTCTTTTAAAAGAGAAGGTTACAGCCGAACTTCATTCAGCCTGAAAGATACGGCTGATGCATTGAGTTATTCGGGGACTTGGAAATTACTAACCGAAAACACGAAATATGCTTGGATGGAGTACCGTAGAGCATTTTCTAAAAAATTGTTCTTGGAAACCCTCCAAAGAATGATTCCAAGCCTAGAAATGGACGATTTGAAAAAGGGTAGAAGTGGAGTGAGAGCTCAATTATTGGGAGTAAACGGAGAAACCCGTGACGATTTCAGGATTGAGTACAAAGGGAATAGCATTCACGTTCTCAATGCACCTTCACCAGCAGCAACAGCAGGTTTGGCAATTGGGCAGAAGATTGTAGATATGATTGAGGGATAGACTAGCTCAATCCTTTTCATAATCAAAAATAAATGACAGTCGCGGACTACTCGCCATTAAATTAGGATTTGTTCCAGTCATTCCTTCTGGTATAGAATGATTTAGTTTCTCATAATAATTTACCCAACTTGGTAAAGGATTACCTGAACTGTCATTAAAAGTCATTGGATTTGTAAGAAATGGAAGAGAATCTTGAAGTAAATCTTGAGAAGAAAACATTTTATAGACTAATTCGGAGCAATAATAAGAACTGTCATTCCAAAGAAATATCTTATCATAAGACAAATCAAGTCTAGTTAGTCCATATTCTAATGCTTTAGGAATGTATGAATTATAATATGAATCTAGCCTTGCAACTGTTGTTTGTGATTTTCCATTTCTATTTTTATTTCTATCAAGAAATGCATTCAAAGGAGTTTTTGTCACTCCTGCTTTTGTGATAGCTTCCAATACAAACCAATTGCCTTTTTCTTGCATTGCTATTCCCACGTGTGAATAGTTCTTTGCTTTAGATGTAGCAGTTACGGATTTTATTGCGTTCTCAACCTCATCATCTCCAGTGTTTTGAAAAAGTAAATCTCCTTGTTTCATTGTAAAGGGAGTTTTCTGCTGGGTATTGTTGCAACTTAGAAGTAGTAGAGTTACAATTAGTAAAATAAGATGAATCTGTTTGTGTAGCATAATTTGTAACTTTTGTGTGTGTGTATTCAGTGTGACCAAAACTTGTTAAGGATTACAGTAATTGCAATACATGGGGTCTTCTGTTGTTTTTTTATTCGGGTATTTTTCTTCTTTGCAGTATTCACATTGCTTACATTTATAAATGAAGCTTAATGTTGATTTGGTGGGCAAGCCACACAAACTGCATTTTAAACCTTTAAGTGCAGTTGCAATCTCAAAGCCTGGTGTTTCGCATTGTGGACAGCAAGAAATTATCTTAGCTATTAATTTTTTGGTAGCATGCTCAATTACAGTCATGCGGGTAGGATTGTGCATTGCTCTCATGTCTGTTTCTACGTATACAGAATCACTCTCTTCACTCAGTTTTTCATATGCTTGCAGCAACACAACCTCATCTTTTATTACGGTTATTATATCAGTTTTATTTTTCTCAGATTTCCGCAGTATAAGTCCGTGAGTGGGAAATTTAATAGCTTCTGCAAAACTAATTAGTTCTTTTTTAGTTTTAATTGTTTTACCCTCAAAATTTGTATCAGTACTTAATTCTCTTGCAATTATCTCCAAGTTGTTTTTTAAATCTATAAATATCAAGAATTCTTCATCTGCTTTCGCAAAAAACAAATAGGGATGCTGACCAAAGGAGCCTTCACTCGCAACACCTAAATCACAGTTGCTTGCGTTCATTGCCATCAGGCATTTTTTTCGAACAGTTGCAATTGGGTCAAGTTCTCTTTCAATTTCCCCTGAGAAAGTTCCTAAAACGTCAGTATCAAAATTTTTAGTAGTAACACAAGTTACTCCAAGAGTTTTTTCTAGTAAAGGAGCAATTACTTTTTCCTTTTCATGTTTAGTTGCAATTAGAAGTTTTCTATTTTTAAATAATGGAGTACTCATTAAATCTCAATTATCTATTTTGTTGCTCTTTCTAGCCTATCATTGATTGATTTTCCTAGATCTAAATCTGGAAATCTTTCTGCAACTATCATGTCCAATTTCAACTTGTCTAAAGTGTGTAGTGCACTGTATAAATTAGAAGCCGCTTCTTTCAAATTTCCTGACATTGACAAAACTTCAACATGTTTAATATTGGAACTAGTTATAGAATCTGAAAAGCATAGGATGCCAATCTTTTTATCCTCATAATTTTTAATAAATTTTTCTAAATCATCAGTGAGGTAAGTTTTTGTTTTGGGTGAATAATGTTTAGTCAACATCCCTGGAGCATTGGGACTATTTTCTTTCTTATTTTTTACCTTAATATTCCCCACAACTTTTTCGATATCTTCTACACTAATAGATCCAAGCCTATAGAGTATCGGTTCATTATTTTCAAAGCCAATTATAGTTGACTCAAGTCCATTTTTGCATTCTCCTCCTTCAAGTACCATTTGTAAAGACTTATTAAAATAGTTTTTCACGTGCAAAGCTTTTGTTGGGCTAATTCTATTAAATGGATTTGCGCTAGGTGCAGCCAAGGGAAAAGATAATTTTTTTAACAATTCGAGGGCCACAGGGTGATCAGGAATTCTCACAGCAACCGTTTCTTTTCCTGCAGTAATCATATC
>JBDMYC010000124.1:0-7922 GCA_039770535.1 Flavobacteriales bacterium | reverse complement strand
TTTGATTACAATACGACTCAAAAAATAATAAACTTTCGAGAAATGCACGGAGACTTCGAGTCTATCGAACAAATTCTAGAAAATAACTTGATAAAGGCTAAACAATATCGTAAAATTGTACCTTATTTAAAAATACAATAAAGCGAGTTGAATATATCTGAAAAAATAAAAAGCACGGTAAGAAATGTACCTGATTTCCCAAAGCCGGGAATCAATTTTAAGGATATTTCGCCAATTGTTGAAAATCCAGCGTTATCCAAAGAGATTGTGAAGGAATTTGCAACAAAGCTTAAGGATAAAAACATCAATGCCATTGTGGGAGTTGAAAGTAGAGGTTTTATCTATGGGATGCCCCTTGCCTTGGAAATGAATATTCCATTTATCTTGGTTAGAAAAGTTGGGAAATTGCCTTTCACAACTATACAGTATTCCTATGAATTAGAATATGGGAGTGCTACAGTAGAAATGCATGTGGATTCAATAAAAAAAGATTGGAATGTTTTTATTCATGATGATTTATTAGCCACAGGCGGAACTGCAATTGCAGCTGCGGAATTGGTTCGTCAACAAGGAGGAAAAGTAGCGGGTTTTGGTTTTATTATCGAGCTGGCTTTTCTGGAAGGATCCAAAAGATTAGAGAAATACACAAACAACATAGTTAATTTAGCAACCTATTAAAATAAAGGAAATGAATTTTATTGAGTCGGAAAATATCAAGATGATAAAAGGAATGGTGAAAGATTTCGCAGAGAAAGAAATCAGGCCTAATGTAATGAAATGGGATGAAAGCCAGGAATTTCCTGTTCCTTTATTCAAGCAATTAGGAGAGCTTGGATTGATGGGAATCTTTATTCCAGAAGAATACGGAGGTTCAGGAATGGATTATCACGAATACATTGCGGTAATTGTTGAGATTTCAAAAGTTTGTGGCTCGATAGGTCTTTCTGTTGCAGCACACAATTCTTTGTGTACAGGTCATATTTATTACAATGCGAACGAGGAGCAGAAGAAAAAATATTTGCCAAAATTAGCTTCAGGAGAGTGGATTGGAGCATGGGGATTGACAGAAACCGGAACCGGTTCTGATGCTGGAGGTATGAATACTACTGCAGTGAAAGACGGAGACCATTGGATATTAAATGGCTCTAAAAACTTTATTACTCACGGAAAGTCTGGAGATGTTGCTGTTGTTATTGTAAGAACAGGAGAAAAGGGTGACTCGCACGGAATGAGTGCTTTTATAATCGAAAAGGGAACAGAAGGATTTTCAGCAGGAAAAAAAGAAGATAAATTGGGAATGAGAGCATCTGAAACTACAGAGCTTATTTTTAACAATTGCAGAGTGCACAAAGATCAAATGATTGGGGAAGAAGGAAGTGGATTCATCCAAGCCATGAAAGTGCTAGACGGAGGAAGAATCTCAATTGGCGCTCTAGCTCTTGGGATTGCCCGAGGTGCTTATGAGGCTGCATTGCAGTATTCTAAAGAGAGAGAGCAGTTTGGTAAGCCAATTTCTCAGCACCAAGCTATTGCTTTCAAACTGGCAGATATGGCTACTAAAATTGAAGCTGCAGATTTGTTGCTAGCAAAAGCTGCAGATTTGAAAAACAGAGGAGAAAAATTAGTGACAGAGTCTGCAATGGCAAAAATGTATGCTTCGGAAATTGCTTGCGAGGTATGTAATGATGCAGTTCAGATATATGGAGGTTATGGATATGTAAAAGAGTTCCCAGTAGAGAAATTCTACAGAGATGTAAAATTGTGTACAATCGGAGAAGGAACTACTCAAATTCAGCAATTAGTAATTTCTAGAAACATCACTAAATAAAAAGACATCCTAGTTGTGGAAGGCGAAGTAAGAGATTTTCTGTTTTAAAATTTTGTAAAACAAAAATGTTATTTATACATTTGCACTCCAAAATAATAAGATAAATATGTTAGTAGTACAAGTAAAAGATGGGGAAAACATTGAAAGAGCCCTAAAACGTTACAAAAACAAGTTCAATAGAACGAAGGTAGTGAGAGAATTGAGGAGTAGAAAAGAGTACATTAAACCTACTGTAGCGAACAGAAAACAAAAATTGAAAGCAGCTTATATCCAAGAAAAATATGGAGTAGAAAGCTAAATCACATTTTAGTAAAATGAGTAAAGCCATTGACTTTTTAGTCAATGGCTTTTTTCTTGCTTATTTTTTCTATTTTAGTGGCATGAACTACGTATTTACAGGGCCAGAATCTTCGGGGAAAACCACTTTGGCAAATGAGCTATGTAATTATTTAAATAACCTAAATGTTAATGCTTTTGTAGTTTCAGAAGCAGCAAGAGATTATCTATCAAATCTTGGTCGAGAATATTATGTCGCAGATTTACTAGAAATCGCAAAACTTCAATACGAATCTGAGAGGAAAGCTAAAAATCTACATAAAGACTGGGTTTGCATGGATACAGATTTAATAACAATAAAAATTTGGAGTGAATTTAAATATGGAAGTTGTGACCAATGGATTTTAGATAGGTTAGATTCAAACAAGGATGCTCTTTATGTCCTCTGTTATCCTGATATTCCGTGGGAGGAAGATGTATTAAGAGAAAACCCAAATGATCGTGAAGAGTTATTTGAATTGTACTTAAAAACACTGCAAGATTTGAAATTAAATTTCGTGATTACTCGCGGAAATTTAGAACAAAGAATCAAAAAGTTGACTACTATTTAAGACGAATTCTTTTTTTATCTAAGCTATTAATCGTAATATTGCGATATAACGATTAATAAAAATGGGACTTACCAAAACAGAAAATTTTACGCAAGAACAAAATGCGCTTGCTTCGGTTGCCAAAGTAATTGGTCATCCGGCACGAATTGCTATTCTTGAGCATATCATAAAGTCACAAAGTTGTGTGTGTGGAAGTATTGTAGATGAAATAGGATTAGCGCAATCTACTATTTCGCAGCATCTCGCAGAGCTGAAACGGGTAGGGCTTATTCAAGGAACTATCGAAGGAACTTCCGTTTGCTATTGCGTGAATGTTGAAACTTGGGAATCTTTTAAAAATCAATTTAATACTCTTTTCGATTCTGCAATTAAGGGAATCGAATGTTGCTAAAAAAAAATAAAATCATGAAAACACAAGAATTTTTAAACTTACTGGAGCAAAATCCAAGTAAAAAGTTGAGGTTTGAATACCACAAAGGCCAGTTTGCACGAGAAGATTTTCACTTGACCGAAATTAAAAACGTGATTTATGACACTGTTGATTGCGGAGGAGTTGTTAACCAATGGAAAGAAACAATTATACAACTGTGGGAAAATAATGTGCCAGATGGCAATTATGTAGATACTACAAAAGCGCTCGAAATAGCTAATTCAGTAGACAAAGTAAGACCGATTTTCAAAGATACAGAAGTGAAGTTTGAATATGGGAATTCGCTATTTCATACTGCTGTATTAAGTGTGGGAGAAGTGGAGGTTGCAGAAGCCGTAACGGTAAAACTATTCACAGAAGCTACAACTTGCAAAGCTCAAGATAGAGCAACTACGCCAGAAGAAAAAGCTGCTGCTTGTTGTCCGCCACAACCCAAAATTAAGGTGAAAATGACCGAATTGTCAGGAGAATCATGCGCGCCAGGTTCCGGATGTTGTTAAGAGTATGAAAGTATTATTAAAACACTCCTTTGCAGAAATGCTTGGGACTTACATCATGATTTTCTTCGGGACTGGAGCAATGATTGTAAATGAATTACACGGAAATGTAATTACACATTTGGGTGTTGCAATTGCCTGGGGATTAGTTGTGTTAGCCATGATTTATAGCATTGGAGGTAAATCGGGAGCGCACATGAATCCTGCGGTTACTTTGTCTTTTCTATTGGATAAAAGAATAACTGTAAAGAAGACAGCTTATTATATTATTGCACAAATTTTGGGCGCAATCTTAGCAAGCTTCACCCTCAAATTTCTATTTCCTGATGCAATAAAACTAGGGGAAACTATTACTGAAAATCCCTGGCAGCAGGTGTTTGTCATGGAATTTATTCTTTCTTTCTTTTTAATGTTTGTGATATTTAATATCGCAACCGGATCCAAAGAAGAGGGGGTCATTGCAGGATTAGTAATTGGAATTACAGTGTTGATTTGTGCTTTGGTTGGAGGTCCAATTTCAGTTGCATCCATGAATCCTGCAAGGTCGATTGGTCCTGCATTAGCTGTAGGAGATTTTACCTTGTTATGGTTGTATATTGTTGCGCCAATTTCTGGAATGTTTGCCAGTTACAGTGCTTGGAAAATTATTAAGTAAGCTCATTTTTTATTTTTGTCATTCCTGCCTTTCGACTATTGCTCAAGATAAACTACAGCAGGAATCTTAAAGCGAGAATGTTACCTGATTAACAAGATTCCCTTCTTCAGTTGTATGAAAGATGAATAATTTAGTTTAAAAATATTTAAATAAATAAAAATGAAAAAAATATTAGTATTGTGCACAGGAAATTCGTGTCGTAGCCAAATGGCTCATGGTTATTTAGAGTTTTTCGGTAAAGAAAATGTTGAGGTTTATAGCGCAGGAGTGGAGGTTCATGGATTAAACCCAATTGCAGTTGGTGTAATGAATGAAGATGGAGTTGACATTACAAAAAACACCTCCAATCACATTGATGATTACATGAATATTGAATTTGATTTGGTATTCACTGTATGTGATCATGCCAAAGAAGCTTGTCCGTATTTCCCTACTTCAGCCAAAATGATTCATCATAGTTTTGCAGATCCAGCAGGAGCAGAGGGAACAGTAAAAGAAGTGTTAGCTAGTTTTAGAAAGGTGAGGGGAGAGGTGAAGCAGTTTTGCGAAGAATTGACAGAAAGCATCAAATAATTGCTGTCATTCCTGCCCTTGCAGGAATGACATTCAGTTCTGTTGAATAATTTTAATCTTTACTGATTATTCTCAATAATCTTCTCTATACATTTTTGTCCATCAATAGCGGCCGAGACAATTCCTCCAGCATATCCAGCACCTTCAGCACACGGATAAAATCCTTTGATTTCTATATGTTCAAAAGTATCTCTATTTCTAGGGATTCTCACTGGCGAAGAAGTTCTAGATTCTGGTGCGTGAATCACTGCATCATTGGTGATGAATCCTTTCATTCTTTTTTCAAATTCAATAAAAGCTTTTCTCAAGTTTCTGACAATAAAATCAGGAAATACATCCTTCATTTCTACGGAAGTAATTCCCGGGATGTAAGAAGTTTCTGGCAAGTCTTCTGATTTTCGGTCTTGCATAAAATCCAATAGCCTTTGTGCAGGAACGTGCTGAGTTTTACCTCCAGCTTCCCAACATTTCTTCTCGATTTTCTGCTGGAATTTCAGTCCTTTCAAAGCGCCTGCATGCGAATAATCGCTTACGTCACTTTCTTTCACTTCAGTAACAATTCCTGAGTTTGCATAAGGATTATTTCGTTTGCTTGGTGACCATCCATTTGTCACCACTTCCTCTTGGTCAGTAGCACAAGGAGCAATAATTCCTCCAGGACACATACAAAAAGAAAATACTCCTCTTTCTTTTGTTTTACAAACTAAGCTGTAAGAAGATGGCGGTAAAAACTCACCTCTTTGTGGCGTGTTGTATTGGATAGAATCTATAAGAGTTTGTGGGTGTTCCACACGAACTCCCATTGCAAAGGGTTTAAATTCTAAGGCTATATTTTTTCTGTCTAGTAAATAATAAATGTCACGAGCCGAATGTCCTGTAGCAAGAATTACATTCTCTGCCATAATTTTTCGTTCTCCGTTTATTTCTATTCCTTCTATGGCATTATCTTTAATCAGTAAATCAGTCATCTTTGTTTCAAAATGAACTTCTCCACCATTTTTGATAATAGCTTCTCTCATTTCGATTATAATTTGAGGAAGTTTATTGGTCCCAATATGTGGATGAGCATCAGCTAAAATAGTGCTGTCTGCACCAAACGCTACTAAGGTTTCTAGTACATTTTTCACGTCACCACGTTTCTTAGATCGCGTGTACAGCTTTCCATCTGAATAGGTTCCGGCTCCACCTTCGCCAAAACAGTAGTTAGATTCTGGGTTAACGACTTCTTCTTTGTTAATAGCAGCCAAATCTCTTCTTCTTTTCTTTACATCCTTCCCTCTGTCTACAATAATTGGCTTCAGACCTAGTTCAAGTGCTTTAATTCCAGCAAATATGCCTGCTGGTCCTGCACCAACAATAAGAACTTGCTTGGCTCCAGTGATGTCTTTGTATTGCGGTTCAAAATCACTTTTAGGTGCTTTTTCATCAATAAAAATCATCAATTTAACTCTGTAAAAAGGCTTTGTGTTTCTTGCGTCAATAGAACGTTTTACGATTCTCACAGTCTTTATTCTGTCAATATTTATTTTCAGAGTAGAGGCTGCAATTCTCTTCATGGATTCCATGTCATTTTTGTGAGGCGGTATGGTTATTTCTATTTCCTTTTGCATTTCTATTAGTTAGATTTTAATTACTTTTGTGTAACCAAAACAAAGGTAATTCTAATCTTTACAATACAGAGAGAATTGCTCAGTAATATTAAAAAAGCAAAGATATGTCACACTTGATAGCCCCTTCAATTTTAGCAGCAGATTTTGGAAATTTGCAAAAAGAGGTAGAAATGGTAAATGAAAGCGAAGCTCAATGGTTTCATATCGATATTATGGATGGAGTGTTTGTTCCTAATATTTCGTTTGGTTTTCCGGTATTGAAGCAAATACAAAAACACGCTACAAAACCTCTTGATGTTCATTTGATGATTGTAAATCCAGATCAGTTTATCAAGAAATTTGCTGAGCACGGAACAGAAGTTTTGACTGTGCACATTGAAGCTTGCGACCATTTACACAGGACGATTCAAGCCATTCATGCAGAGGGGATGAAAGCAGGGGTTGCACTTAATCCTCACACTAATATCAGTTTACTTGAAGATGTAATCCAAGACATAGAATTAGTATGTTTGATGTCTGTTAATCCTGGTTTTGGAGGTCAAAAGTTTATAGAAAATACGTACGATAAAGTGAAAAAGCTGAAAACATTGATCAAAGAAAAAAACTCCAAAGCATTGATAGAAATAGACGGAGGAGTGAATGCAGAAACAGCTCCAAAACTATTGGAAGCAGGAGCTGATGTATTAGTAGCAGGAAGTTATGTATTTGGTTCTGCCAACCCAAAGGGAACAATTAAAGGTTTAGTTGGATTGTAGAAAGTCAGGGATAATTTTTTTTTGATTATCTTTGCCTTACAAAATGATTAAAAACAAACTCATATTAAAAAGCATGTCGCTTTTCTTGTCCTTTTGGATGCTTTTGGCATCTACAGGATTTTCTGTGAATTATCATTATTGCGAAGGAGAAATTGTAAACTGGAGTTTACTAACTGATGCAGACGAATGCGATCATGCAGTGGAAGTGAAGTCTTGTTGTGAAATTGAGAATGCAACCAAATGCCACAATCCAACTGAGGTAAAGGTAGAAAAAAGCGATTGTTGTAGTTCTGATAGAGCTTCTATGTTGCTAGAAAGTGATTTTAATTTTACTGATAGTGAAACCGAGTTTACTTTAACTCACCTTGTTATTTTATCTCAGTTTTTACTTGCTTTTTCTAATGAAGAAGATGTAATAATGGAACCTTCAGATTATGAAGTCCCCATTCTCCAATACAGGCAAGAAGCGCCATTTATTCAATCTTTCTTAATTTGATTTTTAATTAATTAGTCTCAAAATCTAATCTTAGGTTTTGAAAATTTACAATTAATTAAAAATTTGAATTACAATGAAAAACATAAAATTTAGGTTGATTGCTTTGCTGGTATTTCTGGCATCTCAATCTTTGGCACAAGTCGAAGTCAAAACCAGTTTCTGGGTAGATGGAGTTTGCGGAATGTGCCAAG
>JBDMYC010000123.1:0-5313 GCA_039770535.1 Flavobacteriales bacterium | reverse complement strand
GGTATTTTGACAGTCAATTCCATTCCGTTCTCTTGCGAAAAACGATTTATTCTCTTGTATATTTCAATAGGATTTTCAAACATTGTTAATATTTAATTGAGTCTCAAAGATAGAAATAGTTTGGTTTAGTTTTTAGATAATAGAAACTATTGTTAACTTTACATTTAGGCAAGATTATACGTGCTAAACGCATTTAAATATATCAATAAAAATGACCTGTAAAACTGTACAAGAATCTGTAAAAGAAATCTTTACCAAGTATTTGGAACAAAACGGACACAGAAAAACTCCTGAAAGATTTGCCATCTTGAGTGAAATCTTCGATCATCCGGAGCACTTTGATGTAGAAGAGTTATTCACACTCATGAAAACCAAAAATTACAGAGTAAGTAAAGCTACAATTTACAATACAATTGACCTTCTACTCGCTTGTAACTTAATAAGAAAGCATCAATTTGGTAAAAACTTGGCACAGTACGAAAAATCTTACCAATACAAAAAACACGACCACATCATCATTACTGATACAGAGGAAGTTATTGAGTTTACCGACCCAATGATTAACGAAATAAGAGAAATGGTAGAGAAAAAATACAACATAAAAGTAATGCACCATTCGCTCTACCTTTATGCACAAAAAAACGATTAATATGAATTTGACATACACAACAAATAGTTCCGAAGAAGACGAAGTTGTATTCAATCTCTCAGGAACAATTCTTACAAAAGAAGACTCAGAAAAAATAGCTGCAGAATTGGATGCTAACATTGAGAAAGGCAGAAATCATATTGTTTTCAATTTAAAAGAGATTGAATACATGAACAGCACGGGATTAAATTTTGTGATTTCCTCTTTTACAAAAACAAGAAATACCGGTGGCGAATTGGTTATCTCTTCTGTTTCCAAGAAAGTAGAAGACCTGTTGGTCATTACCAAACTAAATACTGTTTTTAGCACTTTTGCGACCGTAGAAGAGGCACAAAATAGCTTTTCGAAGTAAATTACAATCATAATTTTAAAAAATAAAATACACAGTTAAATGGGATTAGACGTATTATTAGGACTACAATGGGGAGACGAAGGAAAAGGTAAAATTGTAGATGTTCTTACACCAAAATATGATATCATAGCTCGCTTTCAGGGTGGACCGAATGCAGGTCACACTTTAGAGTTTAATGGAATCAAGCACGTTCTGCATACAATCCCTTCGGGAATTTTTAGAGATGGAGTGATGAATGTAGTTGGTAATGGAGTAGTAATTGACCCTATTATTTTCAAAAATGAGATTGATGCCTTGACTAAAATGAATGTGGAAGTGAACGAAAAATTGTTCATTTCAAAAAAAGCACATTTAATTTTGCCGACACACAGGTTATTGGATGCTGCCTCTGAAAAAGCAAAAGGAAAAGAAAAAATTGGTTCTACTTTAAAAGGAATTGGACCAACTTACATGGACAAGACAGGAAGAAACGGATTAAGAGTTGGAGATATCCTAAGTGCCAATTTCAAAGAGAAGTACGAAAAATTGAAAAATAAGCATATCAAAATGCTCGACTATTCTGATTTTGAATATGACTTAACAGAAATGGAAAGCAATTGGTTTAAGAGCATTGACTTTTTAAAAGGATTAAACATTATCGACAGTGAGCATTTCTTGAACAGCCAAATGAAAGAGGGATTGTCCATACTTGCAGAAGGTGCTCAAGGAACTTTGCTAGATGTAGATTTTGGAACTTATCCATTTGTGACTTCATCCAACACAACTAGTGCAGGAACTGCAACTGGACTTGGTGTTGCACCAAACAAAATTGATAAAGTAAACGGTATTTTCAAAGCTTACGTGACTCGAGTTGGAAACGGACCTTTCCCTACGGAATTGACCGACAAAACTGGAGAAGACATGCAAAAAGCTGGACATGAATTTGGAGCTACAACTGGGCGACCAAGACAATGTGGATGGTTGGATTTACCTGCATTAAAATATGCAATCATGATCAATGGAGTAACAGAATTGAGCATGATGAAAGCAGATGTACTCTCTGGGTTTGATCCAATAAAAGTGTGTACACACTATAAAATTGGGGATGATTTGTACGATTATTTTCCGTTTGATATCTGTGACGAAGAAATTGAGCCTGTATATATCGAATTCAAAGGATGGAAAGATGATTTAACGCAATTAGAATCCATTGACCAAATCCCAGAAGAATTGAATGATTTTATTGAGTTTTTGGAGCATGAAGTCGAGACTCCAATTACTATTGTATCGGTAGGACCAAACAGAACGCAAACATTATTGCGAAATAAGTAATAGAAGCAGGTTTTTTCCGTTCAGTGTACAATTAAACCTAAATCAAGATTTGAACAGTATTTCAAAAAATAACAATAAAACAACTGTATTACAATGGATTGCAGTTGTTTTTTTTATGCTTTCTAGTTTCTGTGCCTCTAGTCAAGTTTTCAATGATTCACTTCTTACTGATACAAATAAAAACGTGATAAATATTTTGGGTGCAGACTACTTTGGAGATGACGAAGGAAATCTAAATGTTGCAAAATTTGTTGGCAATGCTAGATTTAGTCAAGACAGTGTTTTCATGAGATGTGATGTCGGTTACCTTGAAACAAAACTCCAATACCTAAAAGCCATTGGAAATATTAAGGTAAACCAAGGCGACTCACTCTTTTTATATGGAGATTCTCTCAATTATGACGGAGAAACAAAAATTGCAATCGTAAGAGGAAATGTACGGCTAGAGAAAGGCGACATGACGCTTTCCTCCTCTTCCCTAGTTTATGATTTGAATACGAATATTGCCTACTACACAGATAATGGAACTGTGGTGAGTACCAAGAACAACAATACTTTGACAAGTACCAAAGGCTATTATTACTCCAATTCTCAGCAACTATCTTTCAAAAATAATGTAGTGCTAACCAATCCAGAATATACCATGACTTCGGATACTTTGGATTATAATGAAATCTCTGAGATTGCCTTTTTTTCTGGAAATACGATTATTAAAGGAGATGGAAATTATATTTTTTGTAAAAATGGCTATTACGACACCAAAAACGACATTGCAGAGTTCAATGAAGATGCTTTCTTAATTTCTGACGGACACAAAATAGAAGGACAAAAGCTTTACTACGACCGAAATACGGGTTTTGGAAAAGCTTCTGGCATGGTAACACTAACTGACACAGCCAACAAAATAATAGTGAATGGGGATTTTGCAACCAGAAACGAGGTCACTAACACTTCTTTTGTAACTGGAAATGCGCTAGCCAGCAAATGGTTCGAAGCAGAAGACACACTCTTTCTTGCCTCAGATACAATCAAGGTTGTGAAAAATGACATCACAGATAAGAATAGCTTATTCAGTTATCATGCAGTGCGATTTTTCAAAAAAGACATTCAAGGAGTGTGTGATTCTATGGTTTACTTGCAATCAGATTCTATTCTAAAAATGTATCAAGATCCCATTATTTGGTCCGAAAGTAGCCAAATGAGTGGAGACACTATTTTTATTCAGCTTGCGAATAACAAAATCAAAGAATTGAGATTTAGACGAAATGCATTCATCATTGATGCAGTTGGTTTTTATGATAGCTTGAGCAAAACAGAAATTTTGGACAACCAATACGATCAGATTAAAGGAAAAAATATTACAGGTTATTTTGCAGATGATTCCATCAGAACAGTAACTGTGAATGGAAATGGACAAAGTATTTTCTTTACTGGCGAAGACGGAAAACGAAAATCTGGAGTGAATAAAATTGATTGTAGCGATATCAAAATCAAGTTTTTGAAAAATAAAGTAGACGAAATTCTCTTTATTAAAGAACCCTCAGGAAAGCTAATCCCTATTCAAGATGCTACTGAAGAAGATAAAAAGCTGAAAGGGTTCAAATGGAAAATTGATATGAAACCTCTATCCAAAAAAGACTTACAGAAAAAACCAGAGATAGAAATCAAAAAAACTAACAAGTAACATGAACAATTCTCTACTTATCGTTAAAGATAATCGCCTGTTTTGGGGAGTTATGATTCTGTTTACTATCATTTATGCCAAAGGCCTTTTCAGCATCATCTACGGAATTGACGCTAGTATTTACGGTTCTATTAGTGCAGAAATGACAGACTCAAGCAATTGGCTACAGATCTACACCAAAGGAAAAGATTACCTCGATAAACCTCCCTTACATTTGTGGCTCTCTGCAACTTCTTTCAAACTGTTTGGAATCAATACTTTTTCCTATAAATTACCTTCCTTTTTGTTTACAATTCTTGGAATTTTTTCCACTTACAAATTGGGTAGTTTATTGTATTCAAGAAACATAGGAAGACTAGCAGCTTTGCTTTTATACACATGTTTTTCAATTATTCTCATCAACCAAGATGTGAGAACAGACACTATTTTGGTCGGAATTATTGCTTTTGCCTTGTGGCAACTTATTGCTTATGTTGAAACAAATAATTACGGAAACTTCATCCTTGGATTTGTTGGAATTGGATTAGCCATGCTCACAAAAGGGCCTATTGGATTGATGGTTCCGGTTTTAGCGTTAGGAACTCATTTTTTAGTCAAAAAAGAATGGAAAAACATATTCAAATGGCAATGGATTTTGGGACTAATCATTTCCTTTTTAGTAATTTCTCCTATGTTGTGGGGATTATACCAACAGTTTGATTTACAACCAAACAAGCAGTTCACACTCTCCTCCGGGATAGATGGAACAGGAACATCTGGACTGAAATTTTATTTTTGGGATCAAAGTTTCGGGAGAATAACTGGAAGTAACAAAGAATGGAAAGATAACACTACTATTTTGTTCTTTGTCCACACTTTTCTTTGGTCATTTTTACCCTGGTCAATTATGGGAGTAATTGCACTATACAAGAAAATCAAGAGCTCTTTTTTATCCATTAAAACTAGTGAATTTTACACCCTTGGATCAATTATTTTACCTTTCATTGCTCTGTCTCTCTCCTCTTATAAGTTGCCTCACTACATTTTAGTTTTCTTCCCGTTTTGGATGATTCTTACTTCTTGGTACTTCCTGAAACTGAAGCCCACAGAGCTTTCCTACAAATTTTTAAGAATTTCTCATATAGTTCTTAATTTCCTGTTTGTGGCTGTGGTTCTTCTTGTTCTTATTTTCATTTTCCCCACCAAATCGCTTTTTATATGGATTCCAGTGCTTGTTTTGCTCACTCTAACTGGGATTCTATATCGTAAAACGAAGGGGAAAAACCAGATACTTCTCACCACTCTTTCCGCATTCTACTGTGTAATGTTTGTTTTTAG
>JBDMYC010000122.1:0-3068 GCA_039770535.1 Flavobacteriales bacterium | reverse complement strand
GCTTGTGATAACAAGTTGCAAAAAAGAAAAACCACTAGAAAATGACTCTAACTCAAAAACCTACACAGGATTACTGGTAGCAAATTGTGCTATGACTCCTATGCCCAATGAAACAATAACCGTTTTTATTAAAGAGCCACAATCTTTTGGTTCCAACACACTGATAGAACAATATAGGACAGATGCTACTGGTAATTTTAATTTTACTGTAGATCTTAGTGATGGAAAATACGTAAATGAAATAAGACTTGGAGGAGCCAACATAACGCCTGACGGACCAAACTCCAATACTATGGGAACTATTATAGCCTCTCCCACAGCCGATTTTGTGGTTAAGCTTAAAATTAATAACCCGTATAGTTTGGGGGATACTTTACTTGTACCTGATTTTACACAAACATTAAAAGTAAAATTAGCCTGCCCCTTACAGGATACAACCTTTAACCCTGTTTACAATTATTCATCTTTGACTAATAGAACATTATCAAAAAAAAATAAGATCTCCCCTAATCCTGTTAGTTATTTTGTTTATAATGGTAAAATGAATACCCCTTCTTTTAATTTAGTAAAAAATAAAGATATTCATTTTTTAATTTCAGCTTGCACAGGAATGGTAGATACTGTATTAATTGAAATCAATTAAACGGTCTTTTTGTGAGTAAAGGAGGCTGCAAACCAAGTCAGTTTTTGAAAAAAATTGAGCTGTTAAAATAAAATAAACCTGAGCTCTCAAAAAAATGAACTAAGAAAACCTTTTTCACATTTATTATGAGTGACATTTCGAAGTTAATAACAAATCTTAGCGAGAGCGAAAAACAACATTTCAAATCCTATTTGGCTTCGCGAACTAACAGCAAAGAGTCCAAGTTACTGCGGTACTTAGACTTATTATATACACATGTCTCTTCTCGTATTATTTGCGAAACGATCTACGGATCCTATCCTAAAACAGGTTTCTATGCTTTGAGAAAAAGGGTGAATAGTATTTTTATTGAGTTCTTTGCTTATGAAAAAGGGAGAAAACACAATATTGAAGAAAATGACATTAACTTATTTTTCAAAGCAGGACAAAATCTGATTCTTTTCAAGCACTATCATTTGGGTTTTCAATGCATGGAAAAAGCTCTAAAGAAATCAAAAGAGAATGAACTCCATGCAAAATGCGCAGAAATTCTATTGGCAATAATTCAGGTAGCTCATTTACAAAACTCCTTAAGTCTGGCAGAATTAGTGGAGGATTACCACTATCAAGTCAACCTGAAAGCAAAGCACGACACTATCACAATTGCCTATGCAGAAATAAAAGAAAGATTAAACTTCTTTTTCACTAATTCGATACAAGTTAATACCTTGCAAGAAATCGAAGATATTTTTTATAAACACAAACTGAACTTTAGTATTGATGCAAACTTTCGGATCTTATTCCAAATAGGTCAAATCACCTTGGCAAAATCACATGTCACCAAAAATTACGCAAATGAACTAAACCTCTTGGAAAGTCAAACAGAGAAAATAATTCTGGCAGGAAAGCCTAAAAATTTTAGCGAAAAAATTTATAAAATAAAGTTAATGTACCTTCTTGCTTCTTCTAATTTCAGAAGTAATCGGTTCCAAAAGAGTACTAATTATATTAACTCCATGCAGAAATTTATAAATAAAAGCAATTTGGACATCAGTGAGGAGATGAAATTCAAAATAGCAATTGTTAAATCTCTAAACTTTAACTACCTAGGATTTAATACAAAAGCAAATAAGACATTAACAGATTTTATGAGAAACTCGAAACTCGAGAAAAAAAACAAAAACTGGCTAGATGGATATGGAGCAATGTCATTAATACTATTTCATGGCAAGCAATATCGCAAAATCTCCCACCTATATAGGCAATTTAACAAAAAAGACACTTACTATGCGAGTACAGCTGGCATAGAATGGGTAATAAGAAAAAATTTAATCCTTATTCTCACATATTTTGAGCTCGGAGAAATTGAAAAGTCACTTAAATATATTACAACTTTCAAAACGGAAAATGCACGATTCCTCAGGGAAAATAAAAAAGTGCGTTTTTTCCTCTATTGTGCCGAGAAAGTTGTTTCAAGTCCACTTGGTATTGAAAGTACTCGATTTCACAAATTCATTGAATCTAATATTGAGACAAAACCAAGGATTGCTGAAGATATTTTTGTCGTAAGCTTCTTTGCGTGGCTTAAGTCAAAAATTGAAAAGAAAGACACTTACCAAACAACTATAGAAGTTGCAATCAGTATTTAACCCTCCACATCTACAAACTTATAACCAACTCCTTTCACTGTTTTGATGTAGTCTTCGCCAATTTTTTCTCTTAGTTTTCTGATGTGTACGTCAATCGTTCTGTCTCCTACTACAATATCTTCTCCCCAAACCGAGGCAAATATTTTTTCTCTGGTAAACACGTTATTTGGTCTTGACATCAACAAGGCTAGCAATTCAAATTCTTTCTTAGGAAGTGAAATTTCTACTTCATTTTGCATCACTACATATTTTTCTCTGTCCACAAACATAGACGAACTTCCCTGAACAGCAGATTCTTGCGTGGAATTTCTTCTCAATAATCCTTTTATCTTGCTGAACAAAACTTTTGGCTTAATAGGTTTGGTAATGTAATCGTCTGCACCCGCATCAAATCCTGCAATTTGCGAATAATCCTCGCTTCTTGCTGTCAAAAAAGTGATGATTGAATTGGCTAACTTTGGATTTTGCCTTATTTCTGCGCAAGCTTCAATTCCGTCCATCTCGGGCATCATCACATCCATTATAATGAGGTCGGGAACAAAAGAATCTGCTTTTTGAACAGCTAACTTTCCGTTCATTGCGGTTTCCACTAAATAGCCTTCTTTGGACAAGTTATATTCTAATAAATCGAGAATATCCTCATCATCATCTACCAATAATATTTTGTGTGAAGCCATCTTTTGTTAAAATTTCTTTAACAAAGAAAACCATTTTTTTGGAGGGAAACACCCCTTTTCATAAAAATAATATTGACTTAACATAGAGTTAATATTAGCTCTTTTTCGGTCAAAAAGCAG
>JBDMYC010000121.1:0-9295 GCA_039770535.1 Flavobacteriales bacterium | reverse complement strand
GGTCTGCTTCTTGTTTCTCTTGCTCGTTTTCTTGCTTTTCTTTGTTCAGTTCTTCTTGCTTTTTCTTTAATTCTTCCTGCTTTTTCTTGAGCTCTTCTTCCTTTTTTTGTTTTTCAGATTTAGGCTTTTGTTCTTGCTCATTTTTCTTCTTCTCTTTTTCTACTTCCTCTTTTTTCTTATTCAGTTCTTCTTGCTTTTTCTTCAGTTCCTCTTGCTTTTTATCCAGTTCGCTTTTCTTTTTATCTGCTTCTTTTTCCTTCTTTTCTTGCTCTTCTTTTTGCTTCTCCTCCTTCTTCTTCTGTTCTTTTTCTTTCTTCTTTTCTAATTCCTTTTTCTTTTGTTTGTCGTTTTCCTTGTCAATCTTCTTTTGCAAGTCATCAATTTTTTTCTGAATGTCTTCAATAGAACTTTCTTGTGCTTTCAATTTCAATAAAGCATAAGACAAATTGTAACGAGCATCTTCGTCCATTGGGTTATTTCTCAATGCATCTTTGTACGATTCTATGCTTTCCTTCAGCTTTTTTTGTTCCAGATAAGCATTCCCAGTATTGTAATGAGCAACTGATTTTTCTAGCTTTGTTTTCGCATCCGAAAGTGCCGAAGAATAAAACAAAACTGCTTTATCGAAATAGTCAGCTTTTAAACTATCGTTAGATTTTTGAGCTATTCTATAATTTGCGTTTCCTGAATTGTAATAAGCTGGATAATAATTAGACTCTAAATTCAAAGCCGAATCATAATGCGACAAAGCATTGTTATATTGTGTTTGTTCGTAAAATGAATTTCCTTCACTTAACTCGATTTTATGAGATTGTGAAATTCCCGTAACCGAAAAAACAGACAAAGCTATTGTCAATAAAATTGAGATTTTTAATCCAATTAATATGTTATAAATTTTAATCATTGTTATTCTCGTTTTATCTATTCAAACTGTTCTCGATACTAAATAAATTCCTATTCAGTCATTTATTTCACTCGAACTGACACTCTATTCTATCTTGTTTCTTTTTTCTTGACTCTTGTTTCTTTTTAAAAATATTTATAAATAAATCCATTCAACAATAAGAAAATCAACCCAATTCCCAAAAACCATTGAAACCTATCTTCGTACTCCAAAAAAGTTTTTTCTTTGAATTTTGTCTTTTCTAATCCCGAAATATCCTTGATAATTCTTTCTGTATCTACTTTTGTTCTTTGCGCTCTCACATATTCTCCGTTTCCTCTACTGGCAATGTCTTTCAGCATTTTTTCATTCAACTTTGTGAGCACTGTATTTCCGTTTCTGTCTTTATGAAACTGGTTTCCATTTCCTTTAGGAATAGGGACAGATTTATTTGTTCCCATCCCAATTGTGTAAATCTTTACTCCTTTTTTAGTGGCAGATTTAGTTGCTTTTATCGCATTATCTTCGTGATTTTCACCATCCGTAAATACCAAGATTGCTTTGTTGGTTTTATTCTCTTCAAAAGAAGTCATTGCTGTTTCGATTGCCGCACCAATTGCAGTTCCTTGTGTGGACATCATCCCTGGATTTATGGATAATAATTCCAATTTTATATACTCATAATCGTTTGTGATAGGAATGTAATTATATGCCGAACCTGCAAAGACAACTACTCCAACTCGGTCTCCTTTTAATTGTCTCAATAAGTTTTTAATTGCCAATTTGGCTACTTCCAACCTATTCATATTTCCTGACAAATCCTTCGCCAGCATACTGTTGGAAACATCCAAACAAACCATCATATCTATTCCAGAGGTCTTCATTTTCTTCTCGTCTTTCCCAAACTGAGGATTTGCCCAGGCGATTATGAAAAAAGAAATAGCTAGCATCAAAAAAGAAAATCTAAACCCATTTTTTGACCAAGAATCGTTCTTTGATATTTTGTCCAAAACAGAGGATGAAGCGTATTTTTTCATTCTTCTTTTCTTCAAAAAATGTGACATTACGAATAACAATATCAATCCTCTTGCACCCAATAAATACCAAATAAATTCTTTGTTTTCGAATCTGAATTCTTCTACTTGCGTAATAAAATAGTGAAACGCAAAATAGCCAATTCCCCAAAATAAAATTTCGAAGATTAATAGAATCAAAAGGCTATATGTCCAATTCTTTTTCATTTTGTTAAGAGTTTACTCTTAGGATAAAGTGTTTAAATAAATATTCTAATACCAACAAAATCATAGCGGTAACGACAAACCAATGAAATGCCTCAGGTAAATCTCTTTTGTATTGAATCGTATTAATTTTGGATTTTTCTAATTTATCAATCTCGCCATAAATAGATTCTAATTGTTTAATATTCTTTGCTCTGTAATACTTTCCGTCCGTATTTTCTGCTATTTCTTTTAGCATTTTTTCGTCAATTTTGCTGTCGATAAAATTTGCTCCAAAAACAGAACCGCCTGGCATTCTAACTCTTCCAGTAGTACCTATTCCAATTGTGTATACTCTTATTCCCAGCTCCTTTGCATACTGTGAAGCTGTGATCGGATGAATTTTTCCTGTGTTATTTTCTCCGTCAGTCAATAAAATAATGACTCTACTTTTCGCCTCACTTTCTCTCAATCTATTGATGGCTGTTGCAATTCCCATCCCAATTGCTGTTCCTTCGCCTATTTTTCCACTTTCAAGATTATCAAAACGTTTTAGCAGACTTTCGTGGTCTGTTGTTAACGCGCAAGCTGTGTAGCTTTCACCTTCATAAACTACCAAGCCTATTCTGTCGTTTGGTCGTTTTTTTACAAAGTTCTTGGCTACTTTTTTGGCAGCTCCCAGTCTATTTGGTTTAAAATCCAAAGCTTTCATACTAATGGAAATATCCATAGAAAGTACTAAATCTATTCCTTCAATAGATTGCTCGGTAATAGTATCGTCATCCAATTTTTGTTGTGGACGAGCCATAGCAATTATCAAAAAAGAAAGAGCTAACAATCTCAATATAAATGGAATATTCAATAATAATTGAGACAAAAAACTTCCTTTTGTTCCAAACAAACTAAAACCAGAATGACCAATCACTGTTTCTTTTCTTGCTTTTTTGAATAATTTAAAAGCAATTAAAATCGGAACGATTGCAAACAAGCAAAACCACCAAGGCGAATGATATGTGTATTCCCAAAATTTCATTAATTGATAGCGTTTTGAGTAGTTTTTATAAATTCATATCCATTTCTCAGCACCTTCTCATTTTCATCTGCAGTGGGTAATTCCTTGGCAAATTTCACTAAATCCGATAACATCAATAGTTCTCTTAAATTAGCTTTGTTTTCTTCTCCCATTTCTACAAAACGTAACGACTGAATTATCTCAGAACTTGTTCTTTCGCTCGTAGGAACGTTATATCTATTGGTGATATACTCCTGAATCACCTCCGTCAATTGTACGTTATATTCCTTCTGTTTTCCGCTCTGCCACAGTTGTTTTTCTTCCAACTCTTTCAGTCTAGAATTTGCCAATATGTGAGCCGGAATAATTTCTTTTTCTGGAACAATTGTTGCCTTTTCTGTTTTCTTTTTGATGAACAAAAACCAAATTAAAAACAATAATCCAAGTAGGATCGGAATCCAAACAAACCAATATTTTTTCATCCAATTCCAAACCATAGAAAGTCTTTCTCCTGCAGTCAACTCATCATAAACAATTGGTTTTATATCTTTTATCGGTTGAGCTGTGTCCACTTGCATCAAAGAAACGTGAACTGGTATGGGTTTTGAAACAACTTTATTGCTGTCGTAGTAAATTGAAAAAGCTGGGATAAATTGATTGTCCAATTCAAAACAAGTAACCATCAACTGCTGACTGAGTAAAGTTCCTTTTATAGTATCTGTAGATTCAACTTCAAGCACTTCGAATCCATTTCCCAAGCTATCTCCTTTCTCGAAAGAAAGCTGAGAGGTTGCACCAAATACAGTGTATTGAACAGATAAATTGAAAGGTTCTCCTATTAGAATTGAATCTTTGTTTGATTGTATTGTAAAAGTTTGGGCAAAGGAAATTGAGCTCGCAATTATTATAATTGCTAGTGTTAATAATATATGTTTCGTTAATTGTTTCATTTATTCTCGTGTAAATACACACCTCTTTAATTCTCCTCTCAAGAGGAGAGATTCTCGTTTTAACCTTTATTCATTGCTCAAAATCTTAAGTCTAGAAGCGAAGCAGTCTTAAATCTCATTCTACCTATTTTTAAACAAATCTATTAGCGGTTTTATATAAGACTTATCCGTTTCTACAGCTGTAAAATCGACTCCACTTTTTCTTAATATTTCTTTAATTTCGTCTTCTTCTCGGAGTGCGTTTATTTTATAATTCTTTCTTACTTTTCGGCTTGCTGTGTTTACCCATTTTGACTCCTTCGTTTCTAAATCTTCAAATTTTACAAATCCGACATTAGGTAATTCTTCCTCGTTTTTGTCTTTCACTTTTACAGCCACCAAATCGTGTCTTTTGTTCGTTATTTTTAATGCTTTTTCTAATTCTGTCTTGTTATTCGTCTTAAAATCAGATAATAAAAAACCAATACTTCTTTTCTTAATTGCATTGGTGTAATGCCTCAAAGCTTCTGCAATATCTGTTTTATTACTGCTTGACTTTAGCTCTATTAATTCTCTAATAATTCTAAGTATGTGTTTTTTTCCTTTGGCTGGAGGAATAAAAAGTTCTGTTTTATCTGTAAAAAATAGTGCGCCAATCTTATCGTTATTTTGAATAGCAGAAAAAGAAATGACTGCACAAATTTCTGCGATTAATTCTCTTTTCATTTGACCCTCAGAACCTACATATTGAGAACCCGACACATCTACCAATAGCATCACTGTCAACTCTCTTTCTTCTTCAAACACCTTTACATGTGGAGTTCCAAAACGAGCAGTTACATTCCAATCTATGGTACGAATTTCGTCTCCGTGAGCATATTCGCGAACCTCAGAAAAAGTCATACCTCTCCCCTTGAATGCCGAATGGTATTCTCCTGAGAAGATTTGATTGGAAAGACCTTTCGTCTTAATCTCAATCTTTCGTACTTTTTTTAGTAGTTCTTTAGTCTGCAATTTATTTTACCTTTCTATAGTCGTTCTGTTCTCGATACATTCCACAGAAAAAGTGGAACACTCGAACTGAAACTTAATTTTAAATTTTCAGAAATATCATCTCTAATTACTCCTAACTTATATCTCAATTAAGGCACTTGCACCTTATTCAAAATCGTATCAATTATCTGAGAAACAGATATATTCTCTGCTTCGGCTTCGTAGCTTAATCCTATTCTATGGCGAAGTACATCTTTGCAAATTGCTCTTACATCTTCAGGGATTACGTAACCTCTTCTTTTTATAAATGCATAAGCTTTTGCTGCCAAAGCAAGATTAATACTGGCTCTTGGCGACCCTCCAAACTCGATTAGAGATTCTAGTTCTTCCATTCCGTTTTCGGCTGGATGTCTTGTTGCCCCTACTAAATCGACAATGTATTGTTCTATTTTTTCATCCAAATACACTTCTCTCACCATTTTTCTTGCACTCAGAATTTGTGCTGGTGTGATTACTGCGTTTGGTTTAGGAAATGGTGTAGAAGAAATATTCTGACGTACAATCAATTTCTCGTCTTCCTTTTTTGGGTAATCCAATACGACTTTTAGCATAAATCTATCGACTTGTGCTTCAGGCAATGGATAGGTTCCCTCCTGTTCTATTGGGTTTTGTGTGGCAAGAACCAAAAATGGTTCTGGCAATTTATAAGTTTCATCTCCAATGGTAATTTGCCTCTCTTGCATGGCTTCTAGCAAGGCACTTTGCACTTTGGCTGGAGATCTATTTATCTCATCTGCCAAAATAAAGTTGGAAAATATTGGTCCTTTTTTTATGGTGAAATCTTCTTTTTTCTGATTGTAGATCATTGTCCCGATCAAATCGGCTGGTAACAAATCTGGTGTAAATTGAATTCTGCTAAAATCTACAGAAACAGCTTTTGAAAGTGTATTAATTGCCAAGGTCTTTGCCAATCCTGGAACACCTTCAAGCAGAACGTGACCATTTGATAATAAACCAATTAATAGTCTTTCTACCATATGTTCTTGGCCTACAATTACTTTCCCTATCTCTAGGGTCAATAATTCTATAAAAGCACTTTCGTTCTTTATTTTCTCATTCAACAATTGAATGTCTGAGGCAGTTGATTGGATTGCCTCTTCATTTGGTGAATGCTCTGGTATTGGTTGGTTTTCCATTTTAAATATTTTGTATTACAAAAAAAACAAATTTACAGATTATAAGAAAGACTGTGAGTGTTAAAACTTGTTAAGAATTTGAATACAAAATTAACATTAGAAAGGAAAATAATATCTGATTCGTCTTATACTTGTTAAGAAGTTATTTAACAATTTTTATTACTTTTAACTTGAAGAAGAAAGAATTATGAAATTTACTAAAGAAGACTTTCTAAGTGTCGCTACCCGATCCGAATTCAGAAAATTGGCAAAGGAAAAAGGAGTGAGTATAGAAAAATACAACCGAGATCTCGATTACGAAAAGCAACTCAAAAAATTGCAAGGTGAATTAGTCAACTTACAAAATTGGATTTATGAAAATAATCTGAGAGTTGCAGTAATTTGCGAGGGCCGTGATGCTGCCGGAAAAGGAGGTTCTATCAAACGATTTACGGAACATCTAAACCCCAGAGCTATGCGAGTTGTTGCTCTTAGTAAACCTACAGAAATTGAAAAAGGACAATGGTATTTTAGACGGTATATAAAAGAATTACCCAATCCAGGCGAAATCGTGTTTTTTGATAGAAGTTGGTACAACCGAGCTGTTGTAGAACCTGTTATGGGTTTTTGCACAGACGAACAGTACAATCAATTTATGGTTCAAGTTTCTGAATTTGAGCACATGTTGTATGAAGATGGTGTGATTGTGATTAAATTTTGGTTTTCTATTACCAAAGAAGAGCAGTCGAAACGTTTTGCTTCAAGATTAAGCAATCCACTAAAAAAATGGAAATTTAGCCCTGTAGATAAAGAAGGACAGAGGTTGTGGGATGAATACACCAAATACAAAGAGTTGATGTTTTCAAAAACACATACCGATTTTAGTCCGTGGATAATTGTAAAAACCAATAACAAAAGAAAGGCAAGATTAGAAAGTATGCGATTTCTACTTTCAAAATTATATTTTGAAAAGCAAGAAGATTCAAATCCAAATCTACTTCCTGATCCAAATATTGTTGCAAAATATTACAGACAATTAAAACAACTTGACTAATGGAATTATCGGACAAAGATGTTGAGTTATTGAACTCAAAATTAGGCATCAAACAGCTTATGTCTAGTAGTAATATTGATCTTGAAAAAGTATTGAAAGCTACAAAATATGAATTGGAGCTGAGAGAATTACAAGTGCAATTGATACAGTTGCAAGAGCGTGTTATCAATAATCACGAAAAAATTGTAGTCATTTTTGAAGGAAGAGATTCTGCTGGAAAAGGGGGAGCTATAAGAAGAATAACCTCTAGGATAAATCCTCGTCATTTTAGAATTGTGGCACTTCCAAAACCAAGTTTTGAAGAAAAAGGACAGTGGTACTTTCAAAGGTATGTAAATCATTTGCCCAACCCCGGAGAGATTGTATTTTTTGACAGGAGTTGGTACAACCGAGCAATGGTAGAACCTGCAATGGGGTTTTGTACCCCTGAGCAATATGAGAAATTTATGAGTCAGGTGAATGCATTTGAGCAAATGTTTACAGATTCTGGTGTGAAATTGATAAAACTGTATTTCTCCATCACCAAAGAAGAACAAGCTAAAAGATTCAAAGAATTGGAAACGGATTCACTAAAAAAATGGAAATTATCTCCAGTAGATTTGAAAGCACACGAATTATTTGACGAGTTTACTGCTTACAAAGAAAGAATGTTTACAGAAACGAATACGGAGTTGAATCCATGGAAAATAATTGATGCAAACAAGAAAAGACCTGCAAGAATTGAGGCTATTAAATACATTTTGGAACAAACTAGGTGAAAATTCCAAATGACAAACTCCAAATTCCAAACCTAATTTTAGGCTATCAGGCTTAAAAACCTAACGGCAGCTATTGAATGGAAGTAAAAAAGAGTATTAAAACAAAAAAACTATGAGCAAAGAAATTACATTAGAAACAGTAATAAATCATGTGAAAACATTCCACGAATCTTTTGGGATAAATAATGAGGAAGCACCCAAAACTGAAGTTGGACAAAAAGTAATTGACCTTCGATTTGAATTGATGCGCGAAGAAAACGAAGAATATCTGGAAGCTGCCAAAGCGAACGACATGGTAGAAGTTGCAGATGCGCTAGGTGATATGCTTTACATTTTGTGTGGCACAATTTTATCCCACGGAATGCAACACAAAATCACTGAAGTGTTTGAAGAAATACAAAATAGTAACATGAGTAAATTGGGAGAAAATGGTAAACCAATTTACCGTGAAGACGGAAAAGTAATGAAAGGACCTAATTACTTTAAACCAGACATTAAGAGGATCTTAGAGAATTAAATATCCTACAACTCCTTTTCCACAAATTTCAAAACCTCCTCATTTTCAAAGTCATAATGAGTAAGTTTTCTTAGTAAATAATAATTTGACCAAAACTGTTGAAGTGTCTGATAGTAGGAATTTACAGCACTATTTCTCTCGGTCAGAGAATTATTAAAAGTCAAAATATCACTCTTTCCAATCAGAAATCTTTGTTTGGAAACTATGTATCTTTTCTCTGCCACAATCATAGATTTTTTGGCAATCTCTACTTGCTTATTCATCAGGTTAAATTGGGTTGCCTGAATGAATACTTCTCGCTCAAAATTGACTCTGTTTTGCTCTACTTGAATATTTATCAGCTCACTGTTAGCCACTTGCTGCTTCACTCTTGCTTTGTTCATTCCCCAATTGTAAATCGGTACAGAGATGCCAACATTTACCGTTTGCTGATCTGTGATATCGGTAATTGCTCCATTTACATTGGGAGCACTTCCCGTAACTCCATATGAAATGAACAAATCTCCATTCAAATTATTGTCTTTTTTTGCTCGATCCAAATCTCTTTCACTTTGCAGCAATGATTTTTCAAAATTCACAATCTCTGACCGATTCTCGTTCGCAAATTTCACTGCCTTTGCAATATCTACATTTACATTTGGAACGGTTTCATCTACGATAAGATTTATAGACTCAGCAGGTGCTAAACCAAGAAATGTTTTTAATCTTTGTTTACTCACAATTACATCTAACTCACTCTGAGCCAATGTTCTTTCAG
>JBDMYC010000120.1:0-7022 GCA_039770535.1 Flavobacteriales bacterium | reverse complement strand
TAGAAAAGAATAAAAAAGTGCAATATACAGCCGAAAAAGCTGTGATAATTGGTGTAATTACTCAACAACAATCCATTGATGATGTAAAAGAATATTTAGATGAATTGGCATTTCTTGCCGAAACTGCTGGCGCAATTACCGAAAAAAGATTTACCCAAAAAGTGGAATACCCTAACCCAAAAACTTTTGTGGGTAAAGGAAAACTGGACGAAATAAGACAATATGTGAAATCAAAAAGCATTGATTTGGCCATTTTTGATGACGAGCTTTCTCCTTCTCAATTAAGAAATATTGAAAAAATATTGGAAATAAAAATCCTTGATAGATCAGGATTAATTCTTGATATTTTCGCCAGTCGAGCACAAACTGCTCACGCCAGAACACAAGTAGAACTGGCTCAATATCAATATCTTTTGCCAAGGCTTACCAAGATGTGGACTCACCTTGATAGACAAAAAGGGGGAATTGGGATGAGAGGACCTGGAGAGACAGAAATTGAAACAGACAGAAGAATTATTGGCGATAAAATTTCTCTGTTAAAGAAGAAGCTAGAAAAAATTGATAAACAAAAATTCACTCAAAGACAAAACAGAGGAAAACTAGTGCGTGTAGCTTTGGTGGGTTATACCAATGTTGGAAAATCTACAATTCTCAACCTTTTGGGAAAAGAAAAAGTATTTGCTGAGAATAAACTGTTTGCCACTTTGGATACAACCGTTCGTAAAATTGTTTTTCAAAACATACCTTTTTTGATGGCTGATACCGTAGGATTTATAAGAAAATTACCGCATCAATTGGTAGAATCTTTTAAATCTACCTTAGACGAGGTAAGAGAAGCTGATTTATTACTTCATGTGGTAGATATTGCTCACCCAGCTTTTGAAGATCATTACAACACTGTGAACGAAACACTCAAAGAGATTGAAGCGCAAGACAAGCCTACTTTGTTAGTTTTCAATAAGATTGATGCTTTTACGTTTGTGAAGAAAGACGAGGATGATTTGACCCCCGTTTTGAGAGAAAACATCTCGCTAGAGGAACTTAAAAAAACTTGGATGAACCGAATGAATGAGGATAATTGTATTTTTATTTCGGCAGCAAAAAAGCTAAACATTGAAGAGTTGAGAGAAAAAATGTATGCACAAGTGAAGAAAATTCACATCACAAGATTTCCATACAGTGATTTCTTGTATCAAAACTATGAGGAGTAAGTTAAAGCACCAAAACCAACTTCACGTGTCAGGTTGAGCGGAGTCGAAACCTTCTTCATTAAAATATTACAATTAGAAAATGTGAAATATGCTCTGTGAGATTCTGAATCAAGTTCAGAATAATAAACTCTGTAATTATGACAAAAGGCAACCAAATACTTCTATTCCTATTAGGATTTATCCTATTCACTTTCTCTTGCCAAACAACCAAAAACACTATAAAAAAAGAAAAACCAACAGCTTTTCTCTCGCAAGACAAATTGGGTAATATTTATCAAATCAATAACATGAAAATCACTAAACTATCTAGTGATTTGAAACCCATTCAGTCGAACTCAATCTTTAGCAGTGGCTCTATTTCCTCTTTTGATTCACGAAATCCACTGCAGCTCATGCTGTTCTACAAACAGCAACAAGAAATAATTTTGCTGGACAATACGCTTTCCGAAACTAATAAAATTGGGTTGTTATTTTTCGAATTAATAGATTTGGCCTGTTCTTCCAATCGGGACAATTCGTTTTGGCTATATTCCATCACGACTCAATCACTTATCAAAACGGATAAAACTGGCAAAATAACCAATAGGTACCAAAACATTGCGCAATTGGTTGAGCGAGATATTAATCCGACTCAATTGATAGAATATGAAAACGAGGTGTTTTTGTTCGACCCAAACGAAGGACTTTTCGTTTTTGATTTGTACGGAAATTACCGAAAAAGAATTCAACTAGATAATGCTGAAATTGTGAAATTTTATCAAAAAAACGTGTATTATCGAGTAAAAAACTCAATTTACAGCTATAATTTGGTGAGTTTTGACAAAAAGACGGAAATGGCATTAGATGTTCATTTTGATGATTTTGCAATTGGAAAAGACGGAATGTTTGTAGTCAAAAAAGGTAGTATTAAAAAATATGATTTCAAAAAAAATCCCCAATAAATTAATATTGAGGATTTAATAAAATTGTTTTTCTATTTCCTATTTAAAAGCTGGAATCCCAGTAATATCCATTCCGGTAATTAACAAGTGAATATCATGAGTTCCTTCGTAAGTCACTACAGATTCTAGGTTTGCCATGTGACGCATGATAGAATACTCGTTTGTAATTCCCATTGCTCCATGAATTTGTCTGGCTTCACGAGCTACGTTCAGTGCCATTTCCACATTGTTTCGTTTCGCCATAGAAATCTGAGCGGTAGTTGCCGTTCCAGCATTTTTCAACTGTCCAAGTCTGAACGTTAGCAATTGTGCTTTTGTGATTTCTGTAATCATTTCAGCCAATTTCTTTTGCATTAGTTGAAAACTTGCAATTGGTTTCCCAAACTGCACTCTTTCTTTCGAATATCTCAAAGCAGAATCGTAGCAATCCATAGCTGCTCCAATTGCTCCCCAAGCAATTCCATATCTTGCAGAATCTAGGCAACCAAGTGGCGCTCCCAATCCCGATTTGTTCGGTAATAAATTCTCTTTAGGCACTTTCACGTTATCAAAAATAAGCTCTCCAGTTGCCGAAGCTCTCAAAGATAATTTTCCGTGCGTTTCTGGCGTGCTGAATCCTTCCATTCCTCTTTCCACTATCAATCCGTGAATTCTTCCTTCTTCATTTTTGGCCCAAACTACAGCAATGTCACAAAATGGTGAATTAGAAATCCACATTTTTGCTCCATTCAATAAGTAATGGTCTCCCATGTCTTTGTAATTAGTCAACATTCCTCCTGGGTTCGATCCATGGTCAGGTTCTGTTAATCCAAAACTTCCAATAAATTCGCCCGTAGCTAATTTTGGCAAGTATTTCATTCTTTGCTCTTCATTTCCGTACGCGTAAATTGGGTACATCACAAGCGAACTCTGCACAGAAGAAGTAGAACGCAAACCACTGTCGCATCTCTCTAATTCTTGCATCAATAATCCATAAGAAATTTGATCCAATCCTGGTCCTCCGTATTGTTCTGGGATATAAGGCCCAAATCCTCCAATTGCTGCCAATCCTGGAATTACTTGCTTAGGAAATTCTGCTCTCTCGTAGTAATCTTCAATAATAGGGCTCACTTCTTTCTTGATCCATTCACGTGCAGAATCACGAATTAATTTGTGTTCTTCCGTCAATAAATCATCTAAATTGTAATAATCTGGGGCTTGAAACTGGTCAGTTCTCATGGTTTTATTTTGTAATTATGTCTCAAAAATAGAAAATAATAAGTTGAAAAATTGAGAAAAATTAGAAAGATTTTATACTTTGTATCTTTAACAAAGCACAAAAAAAGAATATTATGGATTTAAGCAGCATATTAGGTCTCCTTGGAGATGATGGAGTAGAAAAAATGAGTAACCAAGCAGGACTAGATAAAAATCAAACAATGAGCGCTTTATCTGGAGCATTACCAACATTTTTATCTGCTTTGCAAGGAAACGCACAAAGCAAATTGGGGCAAAAACAATTGGCTGGTGCATTAGAAAAAGATCATGACGGGAGCCTGTTAGACAACCTATCAGGATTTTTTGAAAACCCACAAGCAGCAAACGGAAAAGGGATTTTAAAGCACACTTTGGGATCAAGAAGAACAGAAGTTGAAGGAATGCTGAGTGCAAAGACTGGAGTTGATTCTGGATCAATGGCAAAAATTCTTGAAATGGCTGCACCCTTGGTAATGGCGTTTCTGGGGAAAGAAAAAAAACAAAACAATGTTCAGTCAAACGGAATAGGAAGTTTAGTTTCTAACCTTTTGGGAGGAAATGACTCAAACTCTGAAGGAGGAATTGACATTGGAGATATTGCAAGCATGTTTATCAATAGCAAAAAAGGAGGAATCGCAGGATTCATTGGAGGATTATTGGGGAGATAATCTATTTTAAAATATGTTAAAAAAGCAAAAGTTGAGAAATCAGCTTTTGCTTTTTTTATGCGCAATAATTCGTAAGTTTAACTACATCAAAATACCAGTTATGACCAAAAACAATCAAAATATCCTAATCCTAGTTTTGTTTGTGCTCATAATGAAAGATTTTGATTCTCAATTTGTAAAATTTACCATAATTGGAATTGCAGCACTCTTTTTTGGTTATTTAATTTATCAAAATGGAAAGAAAATTCCAAAAGCAAGATTTGCAATTCTAGGGTTTTTTCTAGCACTGACAATCGGTATGGATTTTTTGATTTAACTTGTTTTTTTTCATCATTATCATACCAAAAGATTGTGCTGTGCCAAGTCGGATGTAAATTTATCATTTCAATGAAAATAATGAAGCCAGATAATACAACATAATATTTGATAGTAAAACCCTAAATTACAACTCTGATTTCGTATGATGTCACCTAAAAATCATAATGTTATTTGAAAATCAAAAAATACAATACTGATAAATCCGTGTTGCATTTTTTATTTTAAATAGAGAAAATCCTTAGTTTTATAAAAAATAAAGAAAATGGCTTTTAAAATAATGTTATTGGGTTCTGGAGAACTGGGAAGAGAGTTTACAATTGCAGCAAAAAGAATGGGGCAAACAGTCATAGCTGTAGATAGTTATGAAAATGCACCCGCAATGCAAATGGCTGATTTACATGAAGTAATTGATATGCTTGATGGCGAAGAATTGGACAGAATTGTAGCCAAACACGCTCCAGATTATATTGTTCCAGAAATTGAAGCCATTAGAACAGAAAGGTTTTATGACTACGAAAAACAAGGAATTACAGTGGTGCCAAGTGCCAAAGCTGCTAATTACACTATGAATCGTAAAGAAATTCGTGATCTTGCCGCTAACAAATTGGGATTAAAAACAGCTGCTTATTTTTACGCAACTTCAGGCGAAGAGCTGAAAACTGCAGTAGATAAATTAGGAATGCCTTGTGTGGTAAAACCATTGATGTCATCATCTGGAAAAGGACAATCTGTTATCAAAACAGAAGAAGACATTGAAAAAGCATGGAAATATGCTGTGCAAGGATCTAGAGGAGATTTGATTGAGGTTATTGTAGAAGAATTTGTTCCTTTCGATTCGGAAATAACCTTACTAACAGTTACTCAAAAAAATGGAAATACTTTATTTTGCCCACCTATTGGTCATGTGCAAGAACGAGGAGATTACCAGCAAAGTTGGCAACCTGCCAAAGTAGAAGATTCTTTATTAGAAACTGCCCAAAGAATGGCAGCCGAAGTAACTCAAGAACTAGGTGGTGCAGGAATTTGGGGAGTAGAATTTTTCTTAACTAAAGATGCTGTTTATTTTTCTGAATTATCGCCAAGACCCCACGACACTGGAATGGTAACGTTAGCAAATACTCAAAATTACAATGAATTTGAATTGCATTTTAGAGCTATTTTAGGGATTCCTATTCCAGAAATTAAGCAGTTGCAAGCGGGAGTTAGTGCTGTAATTCTTGCGAGAGAACACGGAGAACACCCTGTATACGAAGGAATAGAAGAAGCGCTTCAAGAACCGTACACAGACATAAAAGTATTTGGAAAACAAATCACAAGACCCTACAGGAGAATGGCTGTTGCTTTGGCTTACGACAAAATTGGCTGTGATATGGAGGCTTTGATTGCGAAAACGAAGAATTTAGCTAGTAAAGTAAAAGTTGACTAACTTTCTGTAAATAAATAGACTAGCCTCTAAAGAGGACGTGACAATTATTTCCAAAAATTTCCTGAATAATAAACAAAAAATGATTTAATTTTGCTTTCTCAAACTTTAGTGATTACTTAGAAAAATATTCAATGAAAAAAGAACTATTTGAAACCAGACACATTGGTACTCTTGGAAACGACAGAGAATTAATGCTAAAAGAAATTGGAATTGACTCGGTTGACTCCTTGATTGACAAAACTATTCCTAGCAACATAAGACTAGAGAATAAATTAAATGTTCCTGAAGCTCTCAGCGAGTTTGAATATTTGAATGAAGTAAAAGAAATTGGAGCTAAGAATAAAGTTTTCAAATCATACATTGGATTAGGATATTACAATACAATCGTACCGCCAGTAATCCAAAGAAATGTATTGGAAAATCCAGGATGGTATACTGCTTACACTCCCTACCAAGCTGAGATTGCTCAAGGTAGATTGGAATCTCTTTTGAATTTCCAAACTATGGTAAGCGACATGACTGGAATGAATATCGCGAACGCATCTTTGTTGGATGAATCTACGGCAGCTGCTGAGGCAATGTCTATGTTATTCAACACAAGAAAAAGAGATAAAGTAAAAAGTGGAGCAATTAAATTCTTCGTTTCCGAAGAATGTTTCCCACAAACTATTGACGTGATCAAAACCAGAGCTAAAGGTTTTGGAATAGAGCTAGTAATTGGAAACCATAAAGAATTTGTAGCCACTGCTGACTTCTTTGGAGGAATTGTTCAGTATCCAGCATCTAACGGAGAAGTTCATGAATACAAGGCTATTGCTGAAGATTTACACGAACAGAATGCAAAATTAGTTGTTGCTGCAGATATTTTGAGTTTAGCACTTTTGATTCCTCCAGGAGAATGGGGAGCAGATGTTGTAGTAGGAAATACGCAAAGATTTGGAGTACCAATGGGATTTGGTGGGCCACACGCAGCATATTTTGCAACTAGCGAAGAATACAAAAGAAACTTGCCAGGGAGAATTATTGGAGTATCTAAAGACAGACACGGAAACAATGCTTTGAGAATGGCATTGCAGACTCGTGAACAGCACATTAGAAGAGAAAAAGCTACTTCAAACATTTGTACTGCACAAGCTTTATTGGCAAATATGGCAGCAATGTATGCGGTTTATCACGGTCAAGAAGGGATAAAAAGAATTGCAACTCAAGTTCATTCTTTAAC
>JBDMYC010000119.1:0-10922 GCA_039770535.1 Flavobacteriales bacterium | reverse complement strand
TATTATAAATAAGGACAAATGGTCAAAAAAAAGCACTCAAATAGTTTCTTATAATTGTTTGCAGTGGTACATTTGTTCCATTATTGAATGAACCACAAATTCTTAATATGAACTTATATTTATCGAGAAAATTGAAAACCAAAGAATTAACTTTAGGACTTTCGTTTTTATTTTTTATGCTGATTTCTTTCAGTACAACTGCCCAATTAGATGGGAAGGCACTCTTTATGCAAAACTGTGCTGCATGTCACAAACCGCTCAAAAACGGAACTGGACCAATGCTTCAAGGGGCAAGGGCAAAATGGGAAGCTGCTGGAGATAATATCTACAAGTGGATTAAAAATCCTGCCGCTCAAATTGCTGCTGGAGTTCCAAGTGCAATGGCAATAAAAGATTATGACGCATCCATGATGCCTGGTCAAGCTGTTAATAACGAAGAGATTGATGCAATCTTGAAGTATGTGGATGAATACACTCCGCCAGTTGCGCCAACACTAGCGCCAACAGCAACTGAAGGTGGAGGTTCTGAGCAAAACAACTCTTGGTTAATGTGGTTAATCATTGGGGGAATCCTTTCTATGTTAATCGTAGCTCTGTGGGGTGTAAGAAAGCAATTGTATTACGCAGCCAAAGAAAAAGAAGAAGGAGTTGAGATTGAAGAAGAAGAATCTTTCGGTTCAGAAGTGAAGAGCTGGATAGGAAGAAATATGAAATTTGTGAGTGTATTAGGATTTGTCCTCACTTGTATTGTTGTTTACTACGGAGCAGAACAACTATATAAAGTCGGTCTTGTGCCAGAGGGATATAATCCAGATCAGCCGGTAGCATTTTCTCACAAGATTCATGCAGGAACAAATGAAATTGATTGTCAATACTGTCACAACTCTGCTGCAAAAAGTAAGAGTGCAGGAATTCCTACTGTAAATGTTTGTATGAATTGTCACAAAGCAATTGGTGAAGCAAGTTCAGGAGAAAAAGGAACAGCTGAAATTGCAAAAATTCACAAAGCTGCAGGATGGGATCATGAAAATAGAAAGTACACAGGGAAAACTGAACCTATCAAATGGGTGAAAGTGCACAATATGCCAGATCACGTTTATTTCAATCACTCGCAACACGTTACTGTTGGAGGAATTGAATGTGAAAACTGCCATGGAGATGTGAAGACTTACACTACTGGAAAAATCTCAGGAACTGAGACAATCAACAATCTGGACCTTCCAGGGAAAAAGTTGGTAAAGTTATCTAAACCCTTGTTGACAATGGGTTGGTGTATTGAGTGTCACTCAACTGCTGAAGTTTCTACAAAAGACAATAAATACTATGATGAAATTCATGATAGATTGAAAAAAGATAAGGAATTATACAAAAGTGTAATGGAAGATGGCAAGGTGAAGGTGAAAGAGTTTGGTGGATGGGAATGTTCAAAATGTCATTATTAAAAACAAATTTAGTTTAATTGATTTATGAGTAAAGTCAAAACATATTGGAAAGGAATAGAAGAAAAAGAGCAATCACCTTCTTTTATTGAGCAAAGTAAAAATGAGTTTTCACAGGATTTGCCAGTGCAAGAATTTCTTGCTGACGAAAACCTAGGAGAATCTTCTACTAATCGTAGAGATTTCCTGAAGTTCATGGGGTTTAGTGTTGCAGCAGCAACTCTAGCAGCTTGTGAATCTCCTGTAGTAAAATCTATACCTTACGTAAACAAACCAGAGGAAATTACTCCAGGTGTTGCAAACTGGTATTCTTCTACTTATTGGGATGGAAACGATTACGGAAGTATTTTAGTGAAAACTAGAGAAGGGAGACCAATATTTGTAAAAGGAAACAAAAGCTTTGGAATCAACAAAGGAGCTTCAACTCCAAGAATGATTGCCTCAGTTCTTTCCTTATATAATGGTGCTAGGTTGCAAATGCCAATGGCAAATAACTCAAAAGCAACATGGAGTACTGTAGACAGAGAAATTAAAAAAGGATTAGAAGCAGTAGTTGCTAAAGGAGGAAAAGTAAGAGTTCTTTCGAGTACAACTATGAGCCCATCTACAGATGCAATAATCAATGACTTTATTGGTTCACTTGCTGGAGCAGATGCAAAAGTAGTAAACTACGATTCTATATCTTATTCAGGAATTACTACTGCAAACAAAAATTCTTTTGGTACTGCAATGGTTCCAGATTACAATTTTGATAAAGCTGAAGTAATAGTTAGTATTGCTGCAGATTTCTTGACAAACTGGTTGTTGGCAACAGATTATATGCCAGATTATTTGTCAAATAGAAAGCCAGATAACGATTGGATGTCTAAGCATTTCCATTTCGAATCTACAATGACAACAACAGGATCTAATTCGGATGTAAGAGTTCCGATTAAGCCAAGCGAGGAAGGAATGGTAGCAGCAGCATTGTTGCAACATATCTCCGGAGCTGCAGTTCCAGGAGTAAAAGTATCTGCTGATATCCTTGCAAGAACAAAATTAGCTGCTGACGCATTAAAAGCTAAAAAAGGAAAATCATTAGTAGTTGCAGGAAGTAACTGCTCTGGAACACAAACTGTAGTAAATGCAATTAATAATGCATTAGGAAACTACGGAACAACAATAGACATTAACAACCCAGTAAACATTGCCAAAGGGAATGATGCAGAGGTTGAAGCTTTGGTAAAAGAAGTAGAAGCAGGACAAGTAGATGCATTATTTATCTATGGAGCTAATCCAGTTTACACTTTACCAAACGGAGATAAATTTGCTGCAGGATTGAAAAAAGTGCCACTATCGGTTTCATTCTCGCAATATGCAGACGAAACGGCAAGTAATTGTAAATTCATTTGTCCAGATAACCATTATTTGGAATCTTGGAATGATTTTGCACCAAAGCCAAATCACTATGCAGTTGCTCAGCCAGCAATCAGACCTTTATATGATACAGCACAAGCACAAGAATCTTTCTTGGTGTGGAGTGGTAAAGCGTCAAGAGCTGGAAAAAATTCAAGAGTAATTTACGATTACATCAAATCAAAATACACAGGAGACTGGAACATGTTAGTTCATAATGGTTCTGTAGATATGCCAAAAGTAGCAGGAGCTGGTGCAGCATTCGCAGGAGATATGGCTGCAGCAGGTTCTTTGATTGCAGATTGCATGAAAAAAACTGGAGATTTTGAGGTAATCATGTACCAAAAGAACGGAATAGGAGACGGACAACAGGCTGCTAACCCATGGTTACAAGAGCTTCCAGATCCAATTACAAAAGTGACTTGGGATAACTACATTACAATGTCAAGAGCTGATGCTGAGGCAAAAGGGTTCAATATTCTTTTAGGAGAAAGAAATCCTGCTTCAATGGCAGCTATCACTGTAAATGGAACAACTCTTAACTTACCCGTATTTGTTCTTCCAGGGCAAAAATCAGGTACAGTTGGTATCGCACTAGGATACGGAAGAGGAGCAAACCAAGAGAATATTGGAGATTCTGCTTACCAAACTCAGGAGTATGGAACACATATTACGGATGAGAATGGAAACAAGCAGTTAATCGGAGAAAATGCATTTAGATTGACTTCATTGAAAGATGGAGAGTTATCTTATTCAGGTGGTGCAACTATCGAAAACTTAGAAGAAGAATATTTCTTAGCATGTACGCAAACTCACCACACATTTATGGGGAGAACATCAATCGTGAGAGAAACAACTTTTGATGTATACAAAGCAGGAAACAAAAAAGATTACAACCCAGCTCACCAATTATCTACACACGAAAAAGGAAGAACTGTAAAGAAAGACATTTCTGAATTCGATTTGTGGGATGATCATCCAGTAGAGAATGTAGGTCACAGATGGGGAATGTCAATAGATTTGAGTTCTTGTATCGGATGTGGATCTTGTATTGTTGCTTGTCACACTGAGAACAATGTTCCAGTGGTAGGAAAAGATGAAATCAAGAGAGGTAGAGATATGCACTGGTTAAGACTTGACAGATATTTCTCTTCAGCAGAAGACGAGGTAAGAGCAGACACTCTTGCAGAAAATAAAAAAGATTACAGCTACGAAAAATTAGAGATTGCAGAAGAAAATCCTTCAGTAGTTCATATTCCAATGATGTGTCAACACTGTAATCACGCTCCATGTGAAACAGTTTGTCCAGTTGCAGCAACTACACACAGTAACGAAGGGCTAAACCAAATGACTTACAACAGATGTATCGGTACAAGGTATTGTGCAAACAACTGTCCTTACAAAGTAAGAAGGTTCAACTGGTTTAATTACCCAACAAATTCAAGATTTGCTCACTTCAACCCATCACAATTTGATATGGGAAGAATGGTATTGAATCCTGACGTAACAGTTAGATCAAGAGGAGTAATGGAGAAATGTAGTATGTGTGTACAACAAATCCAGTCAGGAAAACTAGAAGCTAAAAGAGCTGGAAAGACAATTACAGACGGAGAAGTTCAGTCTGCATGTGCTTCCTCTTGTCCGACAGATGCAATTACTTTTGGAGATTTAAATGATTTTAAATCACACAAAGGAAAAGGATCAGCAGTGAGACAGGGAGCTGATAGCGATAGAGCATACCATATTCTAGAAGAAATAGGAACACAACCAAATATTTATTACCAAGTTAAGGTAAGAAATACAGATGAAGCTTAAGAAAAAATTATTTAGGTAAAGAACTAAAAATCTTACGAATGCATAAAGAATCAGACATACGATTACCCTTAATATTAGGTGACAAAACTTATCATCAGATTACTGAAGATGTTTGTCGCCCTATTGAAAATCAAGCACCAAGAGGTTGGTATATTTTAATTTCTATTGCTGCAGTTATTGCACTGTACGGAGTTGGGTGTATCCTATACCTTATTGGAGAAGGAATTGGAACTTGGGGATTGAACAACACAGTAGATTGGGCTTGGGATATTACTAACTTCGTTTGGTGGGTAGGAATTGGACACGCAGGAACCTTAATTTCGGCAGTACTATTACTTTTCCGTCAAAAATGGAGGATGGCAGTAAACCGTTCTGCAGAGGCAATGACAATATTTGCCGTAATAATGGCAGCTACTTTCCCAGGAATACATATGGGAAGATTGTGGGTTTCATACTGGGTACTTCCATTGCCAAACCAGTTTGGTTCTCTATGGGTAAACTTTAACTCACCACTTCTTTGGGATGTATTTGCAATTTCTACTTATTTCTCTGTATCATTAGTATTCTGGTACATTGGATTAATTCCTGATTTTGCTACCATTAGAGATAGAATGACAAAGCCGTTAACTAAAAAGATTTATGGAATCTTAAGTTTTGGATGGTCTGGGAGAGCTAAACACTGGAACAGATTTGAAATTGTATCGCTAGTATTGGCAGGAATCGCGACACCACTTGTATTTTCTGTACACTCTATTGTATCCTTTGATTTTGCTACTTCGGTAATTCCAGGATGGCATACAACTATTTTTCCGCCTTACTTTGTAGCGGGAGCTGTATTCTCAGGATTTGCAATGGTACAAACTTTAATGCTTATCGTTAGAAAAGTAATGCACTTAGAAGCATATATCCACACAAAGCACATTGAATACATGAACATAGTGATCATGGTTACAGGATCTATTGTTGGGGTAGCTTATTTAACAGAGCTTTTCATGGCTTGGTATTCTGGTGTAGAATATGAATCGTACGCATTCTTGAACAGAGCAACAGGACCTTATTGGTGGGCTTACGCTTCTATGATGACTTGTAACGTGATTTCTCCGCAATTGATGTGGTTCAAAAAACTAAGAACAAGTTTAACCTTTACTTTCATTATCTCTATCGTAGTAAACATAGGAATGTGGTTCGAAAGGTTTGTAATTATCGTAACATCATTGCACAGAGGACACTTGCCATCTACTTGGTCAATGTTCTATCCAACGTGGGTTGATATTGGTGTATTCTTAGGAACACTTGGAATCTTTACTGTATTGTATTTATTATATGCTAGATACTTCCCAGTATTAGCAATCAGTGAGGTAAAAACAATTTTGAAGTCTTCTGGAGAAAACTACAAAGAAGGATTTGGAGCAGGTGAAGGTTATTACGGAGCAGATGGTTCTCACGGTCACCATGGTCATGTCGATCACGGACATGAAGAAGCAGTTTCTAACAAAATAGTGGAAGAGAAGCCTGTGGAACTGTCTGAGGATGAATTGAAACAAAATCAATCTACCTTACTGGAGAGAGTTGGAACAGCAGATGCATCTCAAGCAGATGATTTGAAACTGATAAGTGGAGTAGGACCAGTACTTGAGAAAACATTGAACTCTATTGGAATATTTACTTTTGGACAAGTAAGTAAAATGCAATCGGAAGAATATAATTTATTAGATTCTTTAACGAAATCATTCCCAGGAAGAGCAGAAAGAGACAACTGGGCGTCTCAGGCAAAAGATTTAATGAACAAATAATTAAAGAACATGGCAGATACAATAATATATGCAATGTATGATGATGATGACAAACTGAAAGACGGAGCTACAAAGCTCGTTTCTGAAGGAATTCACGTCAATGAAGTATTTTCACCAATGCCAATTCACGGGATTGATGATATTATCGGGGTAAGACACACAAGATTAGGTATTGCTGCCTTTTTGTATGGATTGACCGGATTAATGCTTGCAACATTGGGAATGAAATATTTCATGATAGATGATTGGATGATGAATATTGGTGGTAAACCAAGTTTTTCATATTTAGAGAATTTACCAGCATTTATTCCTATTACTTTTGAGTTTACGGTTCTTTGCGCAGCACACGGAATGGCAATCACTTATTTCATCAGAAACAAGACACTGCCAGGAATGCCTGCCTCAAATCCTGACCCAAGAACAACAGATGACAGATTTGTAATGGAAATCAGAACTTCAGAGAATGGAAAACATTCTGCAAGCGAAATCCAAGCTTTGGTGAGAACAACAGAATTTGTAGAACTAGACGAAAAAACAGTTTAATACATTATCTAATTAGATAAAACATTATTATGAATATTAATTACTTACATAAAATAGCGGCAGGGTTAGCACTGACTGTAGTTTTTACTTCTTGTATGAAAGATGAAAACTCTTTTGGTTATGAATACATGCCGGATATGTACCGTTCACCTGCTCAAGAGGTGTATGTAGATTACGGAGAAGTTAGAACATGGAAATCAAATGATTCTATCAAGAATACGCAATCTGCAAAATTACCGCCAATGGGAACAATTCCTTTCCAAGGATCAGATGCAGATCCAGTGTACTCAATGCCATATAACAGGCTGCCGTCTGAAGCTATGATTGCATCACACAGTGCAAATAGTTTGGAATACAGTGATCTTGATTACGAAGCATCTGCAAATGATGTGAATCCAATGAAAATGTATGAGTCAAATGTGAAAGAAGGGAAAAGATTGTACGAGACGTTTTGTGATCACTGTCATGGTGAGAAAGGAGCAGGAGATGGAGCAATTTCAAGAAATGGGTATATCATCCCTCCAGCAAATGCATTTACGAAAGCTGAAGGACAAATGTTTTATTCTATTACTTATGGAAAAGGGTCCATGGGGTCTCACGCTTCTCAGTTGAATAAAAAAGAGAGATGGCAAGTAATTTCTTACATCAAGTCTATGGCTGGAGCGGCATCTATCCCAGATCCAGAGGAAATGTCAGCTGATATGGATAGTGAAGAAACTACAGCAGTAGATTTTGAATCTGCCAACTCAGTAGCGTCAAGCGAGACGGAAGAGGGAAGCGCAATGAATAGAAGAACAGAAGTTAAAATCAAATAATTGTAGAAAATTAAAACTATGAATTTTCAATTTACAAGTAAAATAAAAAGAAACCTATTTATCCTAATAGCCGCAGGTTTGGTTATGTTCATTGTAGGTTTTATGGGTGAAAAAAACCATATGTATTCCGAAATAGCAGTTGCTGAAGATGGCACAGAATCAATTTTGGTAGAATATTACAAGGAATTACCAGCTTCTTTGATGGACGGAAAGTTTGAAGAGAATGTGAAAGCTGCAGCTGCAGAGCAAGGCATTTCTGTTGATTTTAAAAATCTAGTCGGACATCACGCAGGTCATCAAGAATCTGATCACCATGATGAGTTTGAGTTTAAAATGTTGTTGACTCCGCACGCTCTTGAGACAGCTGCAACACATGCAAAAGAAGTAGGGCATGAACATGACGGTCATGAAGGAGAAGTTCATGGAAATGATACTCATGGTGAAGGTTCGCATAGTGCTCATGATGATGATTCGCACAGTGCTCATCATGATGATTCGCACGGATCTCATGGAGGAGTTGCTCATTCGCCAATAGAAACTTTAGGACACATAGTGCATGAACAAGGTGCATTTGCAGATGCTGGACATGCGAGATCTTGGTCTAACTTATTAGTTAATGCTTTCTTTTTCTTCGGAATTGGGCTTGGAGCTTTATTTTTTATTGCACTACAATATGCAACTGAATCAGGATGGGGTGTTGTGTACAAAAGAATCTTAGAAGCAATTATCGGGTGGCTTCCAATTGGGGCGATATTTTTAGTAATTGTGTTTTTTGCTGGGACAATGCATTGGAATCACATATGGCATTGGATGGATCCAGCTGTAACAGATCCAGCTAGTAGTCATTTCGATCCTATTATTGCAAACAAAAAGCCTTTCTTATCACAATGGTTCTTTTGGCTGATGAACGCAATATATTTTGCAGTATTCTTATTATTTGCAAGAGGATTTAGAAAAAGATCTTTACAAGAAGATATTGAGGGTGGAACCAAAATTCACATGAGGAACTTTGCTAAAGGAGCGCTATTCTTAGTGTTGTTTGGGTACCTTTCATCAGTAATGTCATGGCATTGGATTATGTCAATCGATACGCACTGGTTTAGTACATTATTTGGATGGTTTGTATTTTCAGGAATTTGGGTGTCAGCTACAATCTTCATATTATTGCTTACATTCTGGCTAAAAAGCCAAGGTTATGTGAAGTTTATTAATGAATCTCATATTCATGATATGGGTAAATGGATGTTTGCAATTAGTTTCTTGTGGACGTACCTCTTCTTCTCACAGTTTATGTTGATTTGGTATGCAGATATTCCAGAAGAAGTTACATATTATTTGGATAGATTTGGTAACTACAAATGGATACTTTGGACAACCGTAGCAGTTAACTTTGTTATCCCAATTGTATTGCTAATGTCAAGAGAGGCAAAGAGAAGTAAGATCACAATTTTAATAATAGGTTCTATCCTATTTGTATTCCACTGGGTAGATGTTTTCATTCTAGTTATGCCAGGATCAGTATTTGACCATTGGGCGATAGGATTTTTAGAAATTGGTATGTTCATATCCTTCTTGGGAATATTTATTTTTGTAGTTTTGAATACACTTTCGAAAGCACCTTTGTTAGTGAAGAATCATCCTTACTTAGATGAGAATTTACATCAGGATACATAGTAGAAAGAGAGAGAGATTAAATTATTTTATAGGGAAAGATTAAATTAAAGAGAAATGAAATTTTTAATAATTATAGTAATAGTTTTAGTAATCATCACTGCCGCGCAGTTGATGAAAGTATATGAGCATTCTTCGAGATTAAGAGGGAAGGATGAAGCTGATATCACAGATGGGGAAACTAAATTCAATGCAGGAATGTTATTGATTTTCTACATAGGATTGATGATTTCTTCAACCTATCTTTTTATTGTTTACGGAGCAAGACCAGGACTTGGGCCTGCAGCTTCTTTATACGGTCAAGATATTGATGATTTGTATGATGTGAACTGGATAATTCTACTTAGTGTATATTATTTGACACAAACTTTGTTGTTTGTATTTGCTGTCAAGTATCACCAAAAGAAAGGCCGAAAAGCTGTATTCTTTTCTCACTCTACAAGACTGGAGTTAGTGTGGACAATTATTCCAGCTGTTACACTTGCAGGGATAATCATTGGAGGTCTAATGGTATGGAACAAGATTACAACTCCACCAGAAAATGCTCAAGTAATTGAGATTTATGCCAAGCAGTTCGATTGGACAGTAAGATATGCAGGAGAGGATAATACACTTGGGAACTATGATTTCAAAGTGATTGAGAGCAACAACCCATTGGGAGTAGTAACATCTGACTTGATTGATGCTAAAGAAGCAGCATGGACTGCAGAAATAGAAGCGATAGAAAAGAAAATTAAGGAAGAAGGAGATTTGACTCCAGATGCGAAACTTTCAGAAATGAAAGATAAAGTGGACAGATTAAACCGTCAACTAAGAAGATTGACTCCTTTGAGAAAGTCGCAAACTCCAGCAACAGATTCTGCTGCAATGGATGATGTAATAGTGAAAGAGTTGTACTTGCTGAAAGGGCAAACTTATGAATTTAAGTTTAGATCAAGAGACGTAATACACTCAGCTTATTTCCCTCACTTTAGAGCTCAAATGAACTGTGTGCCAGGAATGACAACAAGGACATCCTTCACACCAACGATTTCTACAGCAGAGATGAGAAGAAACCCTGAGGTTGCAGCTCATTATGAAGCCATAAACGAAATAAGGGCAGAAAAAGGAAAGGAAGAAGTAGATTTCAACTACTTGCTATTGTGTAACAAGATTTGTGGAGGATCACACTATAACATGCAAATGAGCATTGTAGTTGTTGATACGCAAGCAGAGTATGATGCTTGGTATGCAAAACAAAAAGAGTCAAAAACATTCAGCAAACTTGCAGGATTAGAAATAGTTCCCGAGGTAAAAGCAGAAATGTCAGATTCAACCGAAATGGTAGTTGTTGAAACTGAGCAGATATAGGTAAAGAAAGATTAATTAAATTTTCAATATAATAGATTTATAACGAGAGAAATGGGAGCACACACACACGAAGAAGGACACCACCACCACGAAAGTTTTAT
>JBDMYC010000118.1:0-23805 GCA_039770535.1 Flavobacteriales bacterium | reverse complement strand
TTCCTCTTCCTTCGTCATCAAAATCAATATCAATATCGGGCATTGAGACTCTATCCGGATTCAAGAAACGCTCAAAAAGTAGGTTGTACTTGAGTGGATCAATGTTGGTAATCTTAAGACAATAAGCTGCTACCGAACCTGCTGCAGACCCCCTTCCCGGACCTACCGAAACTCCCATATCTCGAGCTGCCTGAATACAATCTTGTACAATCAAGAAGTATCCTGGATAACCTGTTTTGGTAATAACCTCTAACTCAAAATCAATTCTTTCTATTTGTTCTTGAGTCAGCTCTTTTCCGTATCGTTTGTAAGCCCCTTCGTAAGTTAAAAACCTCAGGTAATTATCTTCTCCTCTCGTTCCGCCATCTTTCTCATCTTCAGGATCTAAATATTCTTCTGGAATATCAAATTTTGGAAGCAAAACATCTCTTGCTAGTACAAAAGGCTCTACTTTATCTACAATTTCTTGCGTATTGGCAATGGCATCTGGCACATCTCTAAATGCAGCTTTCATTTGCTCCTGAGACTTAAAATAGAATTCGTCATTTGGCATTCCGTACCTAAATCCTCTTCCTTTACCAATTGGTGTTGCTTTTTTCTCGGCATCTCTAATACACAGCAATACATCATGCGCTTCGGCTTGTTCTTTATTGATATAGAACGTGTTATTTGCCGCAACTAATTTTACATTGTGTTTTCTGGCTAGCTTGATTAGAATTGCGTTCGCATATTTCTCGTCTTCTTCGCCATGTCTTACCAATTCGATATAAAAATCTTCTCCAAAAGTTTCTTTCCACCAAATCAAAGATTCTTCGGCTTGTTTTTCTCCTACATTTAGAATCAAATTCGCCAATTCTCCGTTAACTCCTCCCGAGAGTACAATCAGATCTTCTTTGTATTGCTCAATTAGTTTTTTATCAATTCTGGGAACGTAATAAAATCCATCAATGTTGGAAATAGAACTCAACTTTGCCATGTTGTGGTATCCGTTTTTGTTCTTTGCCAAAAACACCACAAACGCTCCGTTATCTTTTACCGACTTATCCGTATGATCTTTACACACATGAAATTCACATCCCACAATAGGAGTCATTTCTTGCTCCAACTCCGATTTTAATTCTTGCTCTTTGTTTCTTTCTCTTACTCCTTTGTTGTGATTAAAAACGGCTTTCACAAAACGAAAAGCTCCCATCATATTGGCAGTATCTGTCAATGCGACTGCTGGCATATTATCCTTTACTGCTGCCTTTACCAGAGAATTGATATCGGAAGTAGATTGAAGAATACTAAACTGAGAATGATTGTGCAAGTGAGAAAACTGAACCTGACTTAAGTCAATTTTTGCTGAATTTACATCTACGATTACCGCATCTTCCTTTTCCTCCTCAAGCTCTTCTTCTACTCCATACGGTTTTATATTTAAACCTATTAACTGGAAAGGCTCTGGGTTTTTCTCTTGAAATCTTTTAAAATAATCTGGATCAACTCCAAGCTCGGCAGTTGTGTATTGTTTTTTTCTTATCAATTCCAGAAAACACCTTGTTGTTGCTTCCACATCTGCTGATGCATTGTGAGCTTCGGCAAATTCTTCGTTAAATAAAAATTTGTGCAATTCCTGCAGTTGTGGCAATTTAAACTTTCCACCTCTTCCTCCAGGAATTTGACATAAAGTTGCTGTTTTCTCCGAACAGGAATCCAACTTCCCCATTCCCATCAGTTTGGTTTCTGACTGAATCCTATGGAATTCTGCCCCAACAATGTTAATATCGAAATTTACATTGTGCCCAATTACAAAGTCAACCTGCTCTAACGATTTATTAAATTCTTCGAGAACAAACCTTAAATCTTGACCTTGTTTTTCTGCTCTTTCTGTGCTTATTCCGTGAATTTTGGTTGCATTAAACGGAATATCAAATCCATCTGGCTTGATGATAAAATTCTTTACCTCAACCAATTCACCCATGTCATTATGCACCTGCCAAGCCAACTGAATACACCTTGGCCAGTTGTCACTATCTGTTACGGGAGCATTGAAATTCTTGGGTAATCCAGTGGTTTCGGTATCGAAAATTAAGTACATAAAATGGTTGCGATTTGAACCTTAAAAGTACTAAATTTTGACTGGATTTTTGACAGAGAGTTATCAAGAGTTTTTAAACAGAAACAGAATGAATCTTCAACTTTTCTAAACTTTTGCCAAAAATAGTTTGGAATAAAAAAATAACTGAATGTAAACGTGTATTAAACGTATAATTCTACATTTCAAAAATTACCGCAGGAACATTACGATTGGATAAAAAACAAGCCAAAAATTTCGTAAACAGTTCTATATTAAATTATTGATTAAGTAAATGTCCAATTATTTTTTCTATCTTTAGAAAAAGATACAGTAGATATAAAACACACTGGTAACTATATTCAACTGTTAGCAGTAATTAAAACTACAAAGTCTTTACACATTCAAATTAATCTTGTCTAATAGATAAACTAATCTATTTAAAACTTAATTTATGAGACAAGTAATAACAATTCTATTGCTAACAACTGTTGTCACAGCATTTAGCACTTCAAAATCAAGCAGCAATACTGAGCAAAGGGTTGCTTCAAATTCTACAATCAAAAAGAACACTAAGAAAGATGGTGCGTACCAGCTTGTGTACCCTGAAAAATTTGAAGATGCTGTAATGGATGTGCCTGATGAACCTAATGTGGAATTCTCTTTCGTTGTTAAAGCACCCAAGGAATTTGTATTGGATGCATGGAATTTGCCAAAGGGCAAAGGAGGAAGTGCTGAAGTACAGAAAGAAGGAAATGTTGGAGAAGGCGAAAAATCATGGCCTGGTATTTCTAATGACATGGAACGCAAACTATATGTTTATGGAATACCGGTTACTCAGATTGTTGGGAATGTACAAACTCCAGAAAACGGAGACTGGCATTTTGAATGGAAAGCAGGACTTCCATACTATAAAATGCCTTATCCGTTTAGTGTAATTATGAAATCAGTGCATGGACAAGCTACACTGAGTGATGGGCCAAATGAAAATGAAACAACAGTGACAATTACTAATAGACATAACCCTGGTGTTTCGTTAGGATTAACTACGTTTGGAATTAAAGCAACTACTCCTGGTTTAGCAAAGAAAGCACCAAAACGATTCAAAAAAGGAGAGTTTCTTGGACCACAATAAGTGAATTGTTTTAAAACAAATCTTTTCGTAAATTCGAATCATTGAACATGTTTTTTATATGCCCTAGCTTAAAACCACTTTAAAATGAACCCATTCAATATATCAGCCAATACTGAAGTTTCAGATAAGGAACTCATAAAAAAGACACTCAACGGTGACAAACAATCCCTAAATAAATTAATAGAACATCATCAACCATACATCTATAATATCGCCTGGAAAATGGCAGGGAATCCTGAAGATGCAGCAGATTTAAGCCAAGAAGCTTTGATTAAAATTATTTCAAACCTTGGGAATTTTAATTTTGACAGTTCCTTCAAAACATGGGCTTATCGGATTGTGCGTAATCACTTTCTTAACGACCAAAAATCAGCAGTAAAAACGCCTACCAATAACTACAAAGAATACGGAGAAGCTTTGGACTCTATTCCTAATATAGATTTGACGGAAGATGAAAAAGAAGAGAAAAAAGAGGTGATTAAAGAAACCCGATTAACCTGCATGTCGGGCATGTTACTTTGTTTAAATAAAGAACAAAGAATGATCTTTATTATTGGTGAATTATTTAGAGCAAATCATACCATTGGTTCTGAAATAATGGAAATGAGCAAGGCTAATTTTAGAATGAAACTGAGTAAAGCAAGAAAAGACCTAACCAACTTTATGAACAATAAATGTGGCCTCATTGATAAAAGTAACCCTTGCAGATGTCATAAAAAAGTCACGGTAAACCTTGAAGTAGGTATCATAAATGCCAAAAATCTACTCTATAATCGTAAAGAATATTCTACTTTTCGCGAGCAGTTAGAACAAGATGCAGACTACCTAACAGATGAATCTGAATTAAAATATCTTGAATTACATCATGACCATAGTTTCAAGACAGAATTTGAAAAGAAAAATTTCATAACACAAATACTTGATGATCAAAACTGGAAAAATCGATTGAATCTAAATTAAAAATCTTCAAAGTCTTTACACATTCATTTTAAAGTTGTCTAATAGATAAATCTATTAATCATTATAAAACTTTGAATTATGAAAAAATTAAGCATTGCAGCAATCATTACCACAGCCGCATATCTAGGATTTGCCTTAAATATTGGAATTTCCTACGGTGTGTATTGGCCACAAATGGACCCTATGTTATTCATGCAGGATTTTGCCGAAAAATTCCCACTCTTTTTACCAGGAGCTGGACTGACATTGGTACCCGCACTTTTTTTAAGCATTTACTTATTTGTTAAAACTAAAGCTGACAAAGCATCAAAAAATGCATGGAAAATTGCAATGATAGCATTAGTGTTAGTAAATGTAATTACTAGTGTTTACCATATTCCAGTGAATTTTGGATTTATGGATCTAGCATACTCTGCGAGTGAAGCAACAGGTAAATTACAAATATGGATTGTTCTGCATTGGGTAAGAATAATTCTAGCCATAGTGGCATCTGTATATGCTGTTGTAGGGTTTCAAAAATCAGTGGAATATGAAACCAATGCCGTAAAAGGATAAAAACTAATGCTAACAATATGTATAAGCAATAGCGGTTTGGGAGCAGTCTCAAGCCGTTTTGCGTTTTAATTAAGTATCTTGCTATTTGAACAGTTAATGGAAATAGTTCCGCAACTGCTCATACCCAAACGTTAGCTATAATTAAAAATTGAGACTGTATAAATGACGAAAAAAGAATACGCAAAGCATTTAAGTGAAATTATTGATGAAGATATTGATATTGACTCTGATGATTTGAGTTGTCAGTTTTATGGTTATTTTCAGTCTTTTATGCCAAAAGGAAATGGACTTAAAGAAGTTTTTAAACCTATTAAAAATGGAGATTTATATTTTGAGAGATTAATTAAAATATATAACGCAACCGAAGAAAAATTTAACGAATTATCGAGAGAAGGAAAATCTCCCGGATACTTTTGTCCAACCTCACAAAATAACAAGAAATTACTAATCTTAAATGGAGAAAAGTACATATCGAATTTAAAATCATTCTCAAAAATTGTAGGCAACCAAGAATTTATTGAAACAATGACAGAAATAAAAACTGTTGAAATAATAGATTCTAACAAAAGAAATAATGAAAACGATACCAATGCAATCGTTTATGAATCAATATCAGATTGGTTTATAGATAATACTGATTTCGAATCAACAATTGAGGTTTTAAGTGAAGCATATTATTCCATTAACTGTGACTATAACCTTTCATATTATTTTCAATACCCAAATTATGAAGACAAACTAAAATTTGACTTATTTGAACCATATTTTGAAATTTGGAAAATGGGTTATTACTGTTGGTTTGACAAAGGAAAATTAATAATCGGAAAATAAAACTATAGCTAACACGGTTTAAAAATAATAAGGGTTAAGTGCCAAACCCAAAGTTGATGCATATTAACAAAGTCCGCCAAATTTACAATTTGACGGTTAAAAGAAAAATAACGGTAAAATTGTAAATTTGGCTAAGTGCTAAACCGAAAAGTAAGTGTCTTTATATTCCCTTACTATTCTTATACTAACCGTTGGCCAATTAGGAAAGATAAGACTCCGACATTACTCAAGAGCAAGTTAACGACTTTAATAAAGTACCGTCTAATCATTTTTTTCCTTACAGTACCCAAATCAATACTCTATAGTTTTCTTATTCTAACAAGTCCACAAGTACATTGTAATATCTAATCGCAATAAACTCGGCACCTGCTTCATTGTAATGAACTTCATCAGCTAAATAAGTGTCGTTAAATCCAGTAAACATATCAACAGCAATCACTTGCGAATTTGTGGTTGTTTGGTCTGCAACAATAGTCAGAACATCTTGACGCATTTGATTAAAAGCATTAGTGAATTCTGTTGTCATAAAATCTGAACGTCCTTGTGCAAGTTGCTCAATAATGATAGTCACATTCGGATTATTTGCCTGTAAAGCATCAATGATTGCATTGATATTTGATATGGTTTGATTATAATCTTCTCCTTCTAAAATATCGTTTCCGCCTGGCGAACTGAATAAAACAATATCAGGCGAACCTGTTTGGTTTAACCAACCATTTAGACCACTCAAAATTTGCCCAGAAGTCCAACCACTTCTTCCTTCGTGGTCTATGTCAAAACTCATAGCATTGAATGTAGAATAGTTAGCTTGATCAGATTGAGTTCCAATAAAATCAAAAGTCCAATCATTTTCCTTCAAGTCTTTCCAAAGTGCGTAGCGATAACTTTCAAATTCAGGCCTTGCACCTTCTACTCTTGAAGCACCTAATGGAAGTATTTTATTTATTGAATTGCTTAGTGGTTTTGGGCTTGTGTCATCATCTTTTCCACAAGCGGTGAACATCAAAAGTGCTAGTCCAAAAGTTAAGAGTTTTATGGTAAATTTCATTTTTTAGTTTTAATTAAATTGATGACGCATTAAATGCTAAATAATTTAGTATGGTAGATGCAATCCACAAAAGACAAAACACAATAGATACATTTCGCCCGTTTTTGGATACTCTAGGATGATTTCCCAAGAATGGAATCCCTGCTTGATTGGCATCAACCAACAGAAATAGTCCGGACATTACCAAAAACATCAGGTGAATAATATGTCGTTCAGGCAAAGACAATCCCATAGCATAAATAGCAGCTACTGCCATAGCAATGAACGCTAAGGCACCTTGTCTTTGAATAAACAGCAAGATAAAAATGTAATCTTTGGCTGCAGCCTTTTTGGCTTCTGGAGCGGCAGCAATAGCAGCATCTAGCATACTTAACTGCTCCTTTTCATTAATAGATTTTTGTTTATTTGGTAAGCCAGGTGCAAAGAAGGGCAACACCAAATTCACTATCCAACGCACCCAAATGGGCTTGATAACCTCTATAGCGTGTATGGCTGCCGGAGCTAAACATAGAGCTAACCCTACAATTGAAATTGTTTCTGTACTCATTTTTTTTCTTTTTTAGTTATTAAAATCCAAACATTCCGTTATTATTGGCTAATCCCTCGGTTGGGATTTCTTGAATCACGTCCCAGTGTTCTACAGCTTTTCTATTTTCAAAGCGCAATAAATCATAGAAAACCGCAGGTTTATTTTTTACTGTACCTTCTGTAATCGAAAGAACAAAATTGCCTTCTCCTAAAACCTTGTGTTGCTTTAGCATTTTCCATTGTTGCTCGCCAAAAGCATTAAAAACAGCTTCTATACCATCTCCTGCATTAGGGTTGTGCTGTTTGTAGTTGGGTGTAAATGTTTCCATCACTTTTTTACCAACTTCTTCTTGACTACCATTAATTAGTGTATTAAAAAGTGCTTTTACTTTAGCCTTGTTTTCTTCGGTCTTATCTAAATCGGTAATTTCTGTAGCACCATCCGTTAGGGTTCTTCCAGATGCGTTTGGTGGGGTTTGCGGCATCATTGCATCCCAATGCTCGGCTACTTTTCCGTTTTCATCCACACGAAGAATGTCAAAAGCTACCATTTCATCAGCCCCAAAAGGTTTGGCATTTTTCCAAATGTTGTGCATAACTACATAGTCACCATCCTGAAACATTCGTACGTTTTCGGCATAAGTACCGTGTTCTTTTAACACTGGTAACAAGCCTATAAATGGTTCAAGTCCTGTTGGTACAAATGGATTATGCTGTATATAGTCAGCATTGGCGAATTTTCGCATTGTTTCAACTTCTTGCTTCATTACAGCACCTAAGAAAGTACCTACGATTTCTTTGTTTGTCATTGTTTTTTCTTTCGATTGATTATTCTTGCTTGTTTCTTTTGTTTTTGATGTGCCACAGGAAGCAAGAATACCTGCCAACACAAATACTGTGATTACTTTTTTCATAGACTTCATTTTTATTTTAATAATTATTACTTGTGTTTCGCAAGCAAAATTACAATATTACTTTTAAAATGCAAGTAAATTTATCTATTAATTTCATTTTGCAAGTAAAAAATATATTTTCCTATCTTTGTTTCATAAAAGAGGAACAAACGAGAATGGAAACAAAATTTAGATGCAATTGCCCCTTTACTTCTGCTTTAGATATTTTAGGTGATAAATGGATGTTGGTTATCGTAAAGCAAATGCTCATAGAGAACAAGCAAACTTTTAAAGACTTTACAGAAAGTGATGAAGGAATTGCAACCAATATATTGACTGCGAAATTGAAACAACTTGAGGAATTTGGAATTATTATCAAAACCAGACTTCCAAATAATAAGAAATCTAATATTTATCTTTTAACGGAGAAAGGATTGGCATTAATACCAATAATTCTGGAATTAGGAATTTGGAGCGACAGTCATTTACGAAAAGTACGTCCAACCATAGTTAGTAACGAAGAAATGGAATTTTTGAGAAATGATAAAGCTGGATTTGGAAGAGCAATTGAAGAAAAATACAGAGAAAAACTGGCTACAACAATGTATATGAAATCATAACACCCTGCGGGATGCTACTATTCTTATACTAACCGTCACCTACAAACCTCAAACTCTTCTCGAGAACCTCAACCTCAAAACTATTAGAATCAATTAATTCACCATCAAGCTGGATAAATGGTGTTTCGTTTTCTCTCAAAACGACTCTGAATTTTCTAGATTTAAAAACTTCTACTTTTTTGTGATTGGCAATTTTTCCGTTATACATTTTCATGATGTTTAATAAAAAAGAAAATCGGGACAAATCATTGATAATGGTAACATCTAACAATCCATCTGTTGGGTTTGGGGTATTAGTTAATCGCATTCCTCCTCCACAAAATTTACAAATCCCAATGGCCAATAAAAATGCTTTTGTTTTTATTTCTTTGTCTTCTAATTGTATGGTTAATTCTGGAGATTTGAATTTAAAAAGCCCAACAATTGCTGATAAAAAGTAAGAGAGGTTTCCAAACTTTTTGAATCTTGGTAAAGTGTTGACTACAAAACCATCAAAACCTAATCCTGCCAAATTGTTGAAATAAAACTCTTTCTTGTTTGAGGTGATTTTACCTATGTCTTGAGAAACAGTTTTTCCTTTATTTATTACTTCTATGGCTTTTTCAATATTTTTTGGGATATCATACTGTTTTACCCAGTCATTTCCAGTACCCACGGGAAGTGCTGCAACTTTTATTTCGGATAAAAATTCAGAACCAAACTTCATTACTCCATTTACCAAGTGATGTAAAGTTCCATCTCCACCTACACTAATAAAATTTCTGTAACCAAATGCAATAGCTTCTTTCACAAGAACTTCTTCGTGACTTTTGTATTCTGTAAATTTTACTTGAAAAGGAGATTTCAGTTTGTCTAAAGAAGTTAAAATCTTATTCTTTTTGACTTTTACAAATCCATTTCCCGAAGCTGGATTTATAATGACGAACCAAGTATTTAATAAATCAGAAATCAATTTTACAATTTAAAAACCCGAGCAATTGTAAACCCAACTCTAAATTCTCCATCAGCAACTGACGAAAAAGTGGACGGGATGTATTGAGCTTCGCCAAATCCTCTTGAATTGGTGAAATTAATCTGAAAAATGTGTCCTCCCGTATCAAATTCTACTCCTAAAGCTATGGGATTTCTTAAACCTAAATCGTCTTGAACTCCTTCGTTAAATGCAACATAGTGATATTCTCCTATGACTCCTATTAGTTTCGTAATCTGGAACCTGGCTCCTGCACCTACTGCAAATGTTGCGTTCTGGTCATTAAAACCTACGTAATTTCTGTGAACATAAGTGGGCACGATTTGCAAAGAAAATCTTTCAGAAAATTTACGCGCTACAATTAGTTGATACGAACCAGAAGTTCTTGCCACAAAATCGGGAAAGGAAACCGCAGAAGATGGATCTGAGGAGGCTTTCATTGAGGTAACATTAAATTTTGCTAACCCAACCAGGCTGATTGGCATCTTGTTGCTTTGAGCCAGTACTTTGTACTTTGCATATCCTTCATAAAGCTGACGATAGGGTCCTGCTCCTTTCATTCTTGTGATTCCAACATTTAGATTATTGGTAATTCCGTATTCCAGTCCAATGCTAATATCTGACGAATTATCTACTCCAAACAATGTTTCTATTCCGCCATTTTCTCCTGCAATATCTCCAAATCTATGTCCAATTCGAAAATCCATGCTTTTTTTCTCTAACATTTCTGTAGAATGAGAGTTAATTACTCTTGTGGAGTTAAATGTATTGTACGTGTAAGTTATTTCTTCTTGAGAAAAACTTGAAAACGAAATGAGTAGACTTAAGAATAATAATTTTTTCATAGTTTTATATTTACCTCCCAAAAATATCGAAAGTGGAATAAAGTGGATAAATTGAAGCGTGAATTTTAAAATTTCCGCACTCCTTTTCTAATTGGTTTCGGGTCTTTCTCACTAAATCTATAAGCAATGTAAGACATCAAATCCTCGATTTGCTGGTCGCTTAATCTTTCTTTTGTAAAATTAGGCATGTATGGTTTATATCCATTTTTGGAATAGGTTCCTTTTCGTGTAATGTCATACACAGAAAACACCTTGTCAGTTTTTGCCCAATATTTCAGGTGATTAAAAGTTAATATATCCGTGTGCAGTTTATAATTTGTGACTCCGCCTTCTTTGTGGCAAGTCAAACAACTCAGTTCAAATATTTTCATTCCTCTGAGCACATTGCCAGTTTTATCTACTTTTCCCTGCTGTCTTTTTTCCATTTCGATAGGATCCATAAAAGTAGCTGGGGAATAATCTAAGTATTTGGTTTTAATGAGCTCAATTACCTCTTTTTTAGAATTTTCATTAAAATTAGCAATCTGAGAATTTTCTTTTTTTGTCACATTCAAATCCTCTACACTGTATCCAATACTATTCAAAAAATGCATCATTGCCTCCATCTCAACCTCAGTCAATGCTCGTCCTTGCGAGCAGACAACTGCGCACAATTGAACTGCATTTTCTAGCGTATCTCTGGCTGGAACAACCAAATCCCCATATTTTTTAAAATAATCTTCGTTATACCAATGGCTTTTGTTCACGGTTCCGTAAAGTGTTGTTGCCGGTAAAAATTTCAATCCATTTTCCGAAACATATTTCAGTCTTGTTTCTGGGTCACTTTTTGTCAAATCTGGATCTTCCCTTCCTATGTTATGACAATCCGTGCAGACAAAGTGTTTGGATTGACGTTTGGATTTTGAGTTCATGAATCCTGTTGTAACGAGATTAAAACCTGCTTTTACTTTGTTAGAATCCAACTCTTTGAAAGGAATAAAATGCAAAGATTTTTCATCTCCCAAAGAAACCAAAACATCACTTACCTTAGTTTTAGAATCGATATTCGATTGCTTAATAACAAAAGCAGTAAGCACAAAATACCCCATAAAACCTGCAAGAAAAAGCAGAACTATTTTGGTTTTTACTGTCATAGGTTTTTCTTAGTTATCCAATCCTCCTTCATTGATCCAAGTGGTTATCGTATCAATTTTGCCTTGACTTAATTTCATTTGCGATTTTGGCATAGCCTCAAATCCTGCTGAATGATTTATTGCACCAATAATTTTTTCTCCAGAGATTGCAATCACATCTGCGTGAGTTGTGAAATTTTTTCCGTCTGCACCTCCGCCATGACAATAAACTCCATTACAGTTTGTGAGAAAAATAGGATGTACATCTGCTGCAAAACTCACTATGGCCAATGGAGCAGGCATCTCATTTTCATCTGTACTGCTGTCTTTATCCTTGCTGCAAGAAAACATGACAAGAGCAATTGCTAATAGGTTAAAACTTCTATTCACAATTAATCGTTTAACATTCCTCCATCAATCCATGCTTCGATAATCGCAATTTTCGAATCAGATAATTTTGATAAGTTCTTCGGCATTTCGTCAAAACCTGGAGTATGGTTAATTGCTCCTTTTGTTCTGGCTCCGTTAACATCAGATGCTCCCGCATGCGTTTCATAAATTTTACCATCTGCAGCATTCCCACTCCCATGGCAAGTTCCTCCTGTTCCACAACTTTGCTGAAAAATTGGCTGTACGTCTGTTGCAAATTTTGCAGAAACTGGAGCTGGTGTTGTGTCTGGCTCTTCTGATTTTTCTTTTGAACATGAAAACAATGCTATTGTCATTGTCAAAATCCCTATTACTATATATTTCATAATTAGTCGTTTAATTTTCCTCCGTTAATCCAAGCTTCTATGATATCAATTTTATCTTGCGATAATTTGGGTCCAGTCCTTGGCATATTACTGAATCCTGATTGATGGTTTATCGAACCGATTATTTTTGCAGAAGAAGCTGCTTCAGCTCCTGCATGCGTTTCAAATATGTAACCTCTTTCTGCATTGATAGTTCCATGGCAAACATTTCCTGTACCACAATTTGCCTGAAAAATAGGCTGTACATCTGTTGCAAATCTAACAACTAGAGGCTCTGGAACTTCAGGCTCAGGTGCTTTTTCTGCAACTTCCTTCTTACAAGATACTAAAACTATAGAAATCAAAAATGTAAATTGTGCAATCTTATTCATTTTAACACTAGCTTAAATTTAAAAATATTAACTATTTATTTAACAAATTCAGTTTAGTCAAATCAATTTTATAAATATCACTTCCACCTTTACTGTCTTTGTAGGCTGCAGAAACATATGCAGTATTCCCGTCAGCAGTAACAGAAATTGTCTTTTCTTCTTGCACTGTGTTGATCGGGTAGCCTAAATTTTGAGCCTTCGACCATTTTCCATTTATTTTTTTAGAAACAAAAATATCGTAACTCCCCAAACTATTATGCCCTTCGGAAGTGAAAAATAGCAACTGTCCATTTGGATGAATAAACACACATTTTTCGTCACTTTCGGTATTGATAGAATCACCTAGATTAATCGCCTTACTCCATTCTTTTCCTTCTCTTCTGCTCATATAAATATCAGCCAATCCTTTACTTCCTTTTCTATCGCTCACAAAGTAAATTGTGTTTCCATCTGCAGTCACACTTGCAGAACTTTCGAAATAAGACGAGTTCACATTTCTTCCCTCATCAACTGGTTTTGCTGAACCAAATTTATTCCCTTTTCCTTTTCTTGCAACATAAATATCACCCGACTTTGTTTCTCCATCTTCATTTCTATATACAAACAAGGACTTTCCGTCTGGCGAAATACTCAAGACCGCATCATGAGTTTCGGTATTTATTGCTCCATCTACTGGTTTAGAATCAGTCCATTCCTTGGTTGTATCATTCCATAATGAAATATAAACATCCTCAAAATACAATTGATCTGACATCTGATCTACTTCTCCACCTTTAGTGTCTACTCTACGTGATGTAAAGACTAAGATTTTGCCATCTGCCGAAATGGAAGCCGAATACTCTGGATTGAAAGTATTGATTTCGTTACCCATGTTTTCGATTTCTACATCCACTGGGTTTCCCATCATTTTTTGCGCATAATCACACTGTGTAATTCTCAATGATGTTTCAAAATCTTCGTTTGTCGACCTAGATGATTTTGATTGAAAAAGCGTGTAATATTTTTTGGCTTCGACTAAGCTTGCCATTCTATGATGGGATTCTGCTAACACAAAATACACTTCATCAGTTACATTAGAATCTATTCCAAGCGCTTTTTCCGAATATTTTTTTCCCAATTTTGGTCTGCCCAAATTAAGGTGACATTCAGCTGCTCTAAAATTTGCCATTGCATTTGCTCCATCAATCGAAAGAACTTCTCTGAAAAGAAACAAGGCATTTCGGTAATCATTGGCATAGACAAGGTTTCTGCCCTCGGTCAATTTCTTTTTAATTTTTATCTTTTCTCTCATGCTTAGCTTCTTTCCTTGCGAAAAAGAAGAAACTGCAATTGAGAACAAAAGAGCAAAAAGAAAGCTGGTTTTCAGTAAGTAATTTTTATTCATAAATCTAATACGGTTATTTTGTAACATTGGTTTCGGGCATTTCGGTTTTTTGTGCAAATTTTGAATTATTGAGATCAACCAACTTATGCATAGCAATAGTTGCAGCCACAATCGCAAGCACAGGTGCAAAAAGCACACCAAAGTTGTCGAGGACAGTATCCAGCCATTTGTTTTGTGTAGGTATTAGTGAAGGAATCTTATAAAAAAGAGAATACACAGAGCCAATTGCAATGGCTAATCCAGCATGTTTTTTCATAAATTTCCAGCTTTCTCTCACAGACAACCGCAGCCTTTCATTGATGTAATCCACATAGGCAAATCCATAGAAATAAAAACCAATAAAGAGAGCTACACCTTCGTAAATAAAGTCATTAATACCGAACAGTTTACAAATTGGTAACCAAAGGATAAAAATAATTCCGAATTCGAAAACCAACATTCTGAGTGCGATTCCAATCCCTCTTTTCACATCAATAATCAAATGTTTCAGATTAAATTTATACTTATTACCTGTCAGAATCTCTTCCGTTCTTTCCGAAAGAATAGCTAATAACGGAGACAAAAATATCATAACTAAATACTTGGTAGCATCTAAAAATATGAATTCTAAAAACCAATAGAACTGCACTTTGATAAAAAGCCAAGAACTTGCTAAAAATCCGACATCTTCTCCTCCACGTGCAGTTTTGGCAGCTTCGCTTAACGCTTCGAACTTATGCCCTGTGTAGAAAATAATTCCAAAAAGAATAAGAGGAATGATTAAATACTTCCAAAGGTTGTGTTTGAAAATAAAGCCAACAGCTTCGAGATAACTCTTGAATCCTAGTGATAAATTAGTAGTAAATTTCATTTTTAATAGATGACAAAGCTAAAAATAGCTAAAAAGTAAAAGTATTCGACTAAATAACCGAACTTATCTGTGATTTTAACAAATTAATAGCGGATTGACGTAGTCTATTGTCCTTAATTTCACTAATTTTGAAAAAAAAATAGTTACACACATTATGGATTTATCCTTGCTTACCGCCATTACACCAATTGATGGACGATACAGAAACAAAGTATCAGAACTTTCTGATTATTTCTCAGAATACGCACTAATAAAATACAGAGTGCACGTAGAAATAGAGTATTTCATTTCACTATGCCAGATTCCAATGCCTTCTCTTGAAGACATTAACAAAGAAGAAATTTTTGTAGAATTGAGAAAAATTTACTCTGAATTCTCATTAGAAGATGCTGCAAAAGTAAAAGAAATTGAGCTGGTTACTAACCATGATGTTAAAGCTGTAGAATATTTCATCAAAGAAAAAATTCAAGATTTGGATTTGGGAAAAGCCACTGAGTTTATTCACTTTGGATTAACTTCTCAAGATATAAACAACACGGCCATTCCAATGTTGTTGAAAGATTCGATTGAAAATGCATACACACCAATGTTATGTGAAATTATTGAACACTTGAAGCAATTATCAAGTACTTGGGGAGAAATTCCTATGTTGGCAAAAACTCATGGACAGGCTGCTTCACCCACAATACTTGGAAAAGAAATATTCGTATTTGTAGAAAGATTGCAAGCTCAAAAAAAGCAACTAAACAGCATAGAATTCTCCGCGAAATTTGGAGGAGCAACAGGAAACTTCAATGCACACCACATTGCTTATCCAGAAATAAACTGGATGGCATTTGCAGATAGTTTTGTCGATAAAACATTGGGATTAAAAAGATCACAATTCACAACTCAGGTAGAACATTACGATAATCTTGCTGCTTTGTTTGATTGCATGAAGAGAATTAACACTATCCTTATCGATTTCAGTAGAGATGTGTGGCAGTATATTGCCATGAACTATTTCAAGCAAAAAATTGTTGCTAATGAAGTAGGTTCTTCTGCTATGCCGCATAAAGTGAACCCAATTGACTTTGAAAATGCTGAAGGAAATTTTGGAATTGCCAATGCAATTTTTGAACATTTATCTATCAAATTACCAATCTCGAGATTACAGAGGGATTTAACAGACTCTACAGTTCTCAGAAACGTAGGTGTGCCGATCGCTCACTCACTTATTTCTTTTAAATCATTAATGAAAGGAATGGGAAAACTAATGCTGAATGCTGAGGTAATAAAAGCCGACTTAGAAAACAACTGGGCTGTAGTTGCAGAAGCAATACAGACTGTATTAAGGCGAGAATCTTACCCAAAACCCTATGAAAAGCTTAAAGAATTGACTCGTAAAAATGAGAAAATGACAGAAGCAACCATTCATGAATTTATCCATACTTTGGAGGTCTCTGATGAAGTAAAAGAGGAGTTGTTATTAATTTCACCTCACAACTATACAGGTATTGATATGATGACTGTTTAAAGTAAAACTCTTACTTTTGAAAGTTAAAATAAATTTAAAAACTAAAAATAGCACAGAACTATTATGATGATAAAAGCCGTAAAATCGAAAATACACAGAGTATCTATCACTCAAGCAGAGCTTAATTACATTGGAAGTATTACCATTGATGAAGACCTTTTGGATGCATCCAACATTATTGAGGGAGAAAGAGTGCAGATTGTAAACTTACAAAATGCTGCAAGACTTGAAACTTACGTAATAAAAGGAGAGAGAGGATCCGGAGTTATCTGCCTAAATGGACCTTCTGCAAGAATGGTTGCAGTAGGTGATCAAGTAATTATTATTGGTTATGGCTACATGGATTTTGAAGAAGCAAAATCTTACAAGCCATCTATGGTGTTTCCTGGAGAAGGAAACAAACTAGTGTAATATATTAGAAAACAAATGTTTTAGGATAGTTATCTAGCAACTCTGCTAGATAACTATCCTTTTTTTTATGGTTAAATAGCGAAAAAGAAAAGCTGTATTGGTTTAAATAAGGTTACCGAGCCTATAAATTGAAGAGGAATCCAACTCTTAGGTAGATTCTGGAATCGGCTCCAAACATGCCTATGTAAGGATTATTTTGGTCTCCAATTAAATCATACAACAACATCATCTGAAATCCATTACTCACATAACCACCTCCGACTAATCCAAGTGGAATCCATGCTCTTTCGCCTGCGTTTCTTGTATTGAATAATTCAACATTGAGTAACTCAAATTCTCCATGTAATACAAATTTATCAAGTAAAACATAACGAGTGAAGACACTTCCTCCGTAAATACTAGTAGAAAAAGATCCTGTATTTCTTTGTGCAACACGGTAATAATTATACTTCAACCCAATACCAACCGAGTAATCCTTGGTAACACGATACCCTAACAAAGGCGAAACGTCAATATTGGTAATGTTACCAAATTGCGCCCAAAAATTACCTCCTGTGAATAATCTATCTTTGAATGCAAGTTCGCTCAAATCGTCAGAATCATCCGCATTGTAGTTGGGATCGTACTGCGAAAACGCATTGACTGTGAGAAAAGTAAAAAAGACTACCGTTATTTTCTTCAGGTTCATAGATTGCTTTTTAATTCAAAAAAAGATGTGACTTACAAAAGTGTTACATCACAAAAATACAAAAATCTTTGTGGTAATCTGGCTTGGACTTTTTCCATTCGGCAATTGTACTCGTGATGATTTTTTGATTTTGCAGAGTAATATTGGCAGCAATACACAATTCAATGTTGTTGTCGCAATGAATTAGCAAATCTTCTATCAAATGATTATTACGGAAAGGAGTTTCCATAAAAATTTGAGTTACTCCGCTTCTTGACAATCTTTCTAAGTTCTTCAAAGTCTTTATTCTCTCCCCTCTCTCTTTGGGTAAATAACCATTGAAAGTAAAATTCTGACCATTTTTTCCTGAGGCAATAAGAGCTAATAAAATCGAAGAAGGACCAACTAACGGATATACTTGAATTTTCATTTTGTGAGCCAAAGCAACAACCTCTGCTCCAGGATCTGCAATTCCAGGACAACCTGCCTCAGACATTACTCCTATTACTTTGTCACGATTATTACTCACAAATTCACTCAATTCTTTGGCTGATGTTCTTTTATCAATGACAAAAAACTCTTTGTCGTCTATTGGATAAGTAGAATTTACCTTTCTTAAATACCTTCTAGTTGTTTTTATATTTTCTACAATAAAAACCTCTACTTCGTCCATTTTTTTTTGGACTCCTGCAGGAATTGTCATTTCCATGTTGTACTCGCCCATGGTAATTGGCAATAAATATAATTTTCCTTTGCTCATTTTTATAATTGATAATTGACAAATAATAATTAATAATTACATTTTTAATTAAATGTAAAAACTAAAAACTATCGTTTTATTTATACTTATTTACGACCGATTCACAAGCTAAATCTAACATTTGATACACATTCTCAAACCCTTCGTCTCCTCCATAATACGGATCTGGGACAGAACTATTCGAATTTGGCTCTATCTCATTCAGGATTAGTTTTACCTTTTCCTCGTCTTCCTTATTTTTGGCTAAGTTAAGGATGTTGTTGTAATTCTCTGTGTCCATTGCATAAATCACATCAAATTCTCGAAAATCACTTACATTAAATTGTCTGGCTCTTTGGCTAGATAAATCTATCCCATATTTAATCGCAACTTCAATAGAGCGTTCGTCTGGTAAGTTACCTACATGATATGCAGCAGTTCCTGCCGAATCTATTTCCCAATTCAATCCATTTTCTTGGGCTTTGCTCGTCATAATTCCCTCTGCCAAAGGCGAACGACATATATTTCCTAAGCAAACCATTAATATTTTCATATTGTTTAAGTAATTAGTGATTGGTAAAAAGTGATTAATTGATTCTCTTTTTATAAGTCATCCTGAATTTATTTGAGGATGTAACAAAGAATATTTCACGAGCTACATTTAATTGAATAAAGATGCTGAAATAAATTCAGCTTGACAAAGTCAAAAGCATAAAAAAATCCTCCCGAGAATTCGGGAGGATTTAATACTTATTACTAAGGACTATTTACTTAATACTAATTTTTTGCTAAGTAATCTGCAACTCCATCAAAAGAAGCTTTCATTCCTTCTTTACCTTCGCTCCAGTTTGCTGGGCATACTTCTCCGTTTTCTTCTGTAAATTGTAATGCATCTACCATTCTGATAGCTTCATCTACATTTCTTCCTAATGGCAAATCATTTACTAATGAATGACGCACAACACCTGCTTTGTCAATCAAAAATAGACCTCTGTAAGCAATCATTGGTCCTGAAGCAACCATTGCTCCTTCTTCGTTATAGTCGTATTCTCCTACTAATACTCCAAAAGCATCAGAAATAGTTTTGTTTGTATCGGCTACGATTGGGTATTTAATTCCCTTAATTCCTCCGTTATTTTTTTCTACCTGAGCCCATCCCCAGTGCGATTCCTCAGTATCGGTAGAACAAGCTACAACTTTTACTCCTCTTTTTTCAAATTCAGCCATTTTATCCTGAAATGCGTGTAATTCAGATGGACATACAAATGTGAAATCTTTTGGGTAAAAGAAAAAGATCACTTCGTTCTTCCCAATGAATTGGTCCAAAGAATAATCTTGTGCAATATCGTTTCCGTTTATTAAAGCTGGTGCGCTAAATGAAGGCGCTTTTCTTCCTACTAATGTCATACTATTTTATATTTTTGAATGTTATTTTTAATGATTCAAAATTACAAAATATATCTCGAATAAGTCAATGTTTTGAATTGATAATTGTCTTAAAAAAAGTTAACAAATCACATTGTCCCCATATTGGTTTTCTGCCCTCGTTTTCCATCACATTTTTTTGGTCCTTTTGCTGATGCGCAACTCATTCCTACTATAAACAAGGCTAATAATCCTATGGCTGCTACAGTTGATTTTTTCGTTTTCATAATTCAAGATTTTAAGTTTTACACTAGTATTACGGCCTTTTTGTGAAAAAAGTATCAATAAATCCCTAAATTGGATAAAAATTTCACAATTATGGATTTCATAGCAATTGCCAAAAAGGCCCAAACTTCTCCTTTCACTCTTTGGAAACTGAATTTTGGTTTGTTTCGTTTTGTTCCTTTTAATAAACCTCACGGGATAAAAATAAAAGAATTGACAGACGATTCTGTTACTTCTATTATTCCTAAGAAAAGGGCAAATCACAATCACATAAAAGGAATTCACGCTTGTGGGCTTGCAACTTGTGCCGAGTTTTGCACTGGACTTATGTTATTGCGAAAACTAGGAATGAAAGAGTATCGATTAATTATGGAATCGCTCGATATAAAATTCCATTACCAAGCCAAGAGTGATGTCACAGCTTTTTTTGAAGTAACTGAAGCTGATGTTGCAGCAATCAAAAAAGTCTTAGAAACAGAGGATTCTACGTATAAAAAGTGCGAAGTGAAATTAAACGACAAAGAAGGAAATCACATTGCTACTTGTGTTACGAATTGGCAAATAAAAGATTGGAAGAAAGTTAGGACTAAGATATAATTAAATATATTTTCGTCAGACTGAGCGGAGTCGGAGTCTAGCAAAGGATATTTCACTTTAAATTCTTAAGTAATATTTCAATGAATAGGGTTTCGACTCCGCTCAACCTGACTGATGAAAAGAAATTTCATAATCAAAGACTAATTCACCACAATCTTCATCTTCTTGAAATTCACATTTGCTCTTTCATCAACAACTTCCACTTCCAACTCGTGAATTCCAGTAGTCAATCCTTCAACTTCAGAAAGTGAAACTATTAATTTTCCTTTCTTTCTTTTGTAACTCGCCAACACCCATTCTCCATCTATTCTTGCAGAATAAGATTGAATTCCCGAAAGGTTGTCCGCAATTTTGAAACTGATTGAGCTCGTTTTACTTAATTTGAATGTTTCTGTAAGAGGTTTTACAACTGGTTTTGTTGTGTCAATTGCTATAGCAAATTTCCCAAATTCTCTTACTCTTGTTGTTACCATTCCGTTTTGAAAACTTCCTTTTCTACTCGCTATTTTTCCTTTTTCATTAATCGCAACAATCAACAACTTTGAGTGCAAAACAGAATCTATTTCTTGATTAGGAGCAATAGAAACTTTGTAATATTGATGAACTGGAGCATATCTAGTCATCATATCATGAATATCAGAATGATAAGTTGAGTCTATTTTCTTGTTATAAAAAAAACACATATCGTCATACAGTGTATTTTCTGCCATCAAGAAATTGAAACCAGTTGTATCAAAATAATTAGACTCATTGTACTTTAATTCCCGCACACAGGAAATGGTTACATAGGTTTTAATTGGTATTTCGTTATCGTCTCCTTTCACTTTAAAAACTAAACTCGAAGTATTGCCAGAGAAATCCTTTGTCACATATTTCATTGTATAAACCGAATCATTTTCGGCATATAAATATCCATTATCTACATAACTGTAAATATCAAGCAGGTTATTCCCTTTCATAAATGACTTATGGAAAGTCTGGTTGTTTCGTTTGTGTCGCAAATAATCTACGTGATGATTTACATATCGATTGGTAGAAAAATCTAACTTATCCATTTTGTGCGAAAATAAGTCGCTTCCATTTACTGTTAAATCAAGAGTGTATAATCCGCAGATGTTTCGAGCATTTAATCTATCTGTTGAGTGAAGAGCAAAACCTATATTTCCGTGAGCTCTGATTTCTTGATTGATGTAATAATTTCCTTTTTTATCTTTTTTTACAGGAATTACTTTTCTCACTCCAACTCCATTTATCAAAGCTTGATCATCCAAAGGGTAAATCTTCAAATTATTAATCATTGGTTTTTTACTGTCCGTAATTTTATACCCAAAAAGCATTGGATTCATTGGGTTTTCTGTGTCTGTTTCTCTTATTTCAAAATGAAGATGAGGAGCTGAGGAACTCCCTGAATTCCCTCCCAAAGCAACAATTTGACCTTTTTTCACAACCAATTCTCCTGAGTCCAGATAAACATTGTACGTTTCTTCTTGTACGGAATATTGGTAATTCTTAGCATATTCTGCAATGGGACTTTTAAATTTTGAAAGGTGAGCATAGACACTCGTATATCCATTTGGATGAGTGATATAAAGTGCTCTTCCGTAGCCGTAATGCGAAAAAGCTATTCTAGAAATGTATCCATCTTCTATGGCATAAATGTTCTTCCCTTCTACACCCATTGTTTTAAAATCCATCCCTGTGTGAAAATGATTAGAACGAACTTCTCCGAAATTTCCTGCAACAATAAGAGGAATATCTAAGGGCGACCTAAAATTAGCTTCTATTGGTGAGACCTGCGCTTGTAATCTCACAAACACAAAGAGTTGAATGGTCACAATTAAAAAGACGATCTGGGGATTGATTTTTCTCATAAACAAAAATAGGGAAATGAGCGCTTTTATTGTGATTACCAAAAAAAGTTATTCACTTTTGAATTGGGACAAAAAGGAAATAAAATTAGTGGGATTGAATTAAGATTTGTAAATTCGTAAAAATCTCTTGGATAAAAGAAGAAATGAGTATTGAACTGCAAAAAATAAATTTAATTTCTGAAAAAGTAACTGAATTGATTGGCCTAAAAAACCACCAAGACAAAGAAATAGAAAGACTTAACGAGGAGCTAACAACTTTGAGGAATGAGAAACTAACACTTGCAGATCACAACACGAACCTTACAAAAGAGATAGAATTATTGAAAACAATTGATAGCACTTCGCCACAGAAAAGTGACAACTTGGATGAAGTGAAAATCAGTGGAATGATTAAAGAGATTGAAGAGTGCCTTGCGCTCCTCAAAAGTTAACTATATAGTTTTTTGAATGAGTCAAAAGAACATTAAAATAAAAATTGGTGACCGAGTTTATCCACTCACGATTAGCGAAAGTGAGGAGGATGGAGTAAATTCTTCTGTGAAAAAGATTGAAGAAAATATCCAGAAACTCAAACAACAGTATAAAATAAATGATTCTCAAGATTTACTAGCTATGACTTGCCTAGAGTTTGCAACCAAGCTTCAAAACACACCAACTAAAGCAGCAACACCCGCCCAAGATAATACGCCAAAACTGGACACAATTCTTGATTTATTGGATGATGCCATCTCTTAATTTACACGCTACCTCTATTCATTTGTTTTTATTTATTAACTAAATAAAACACTAAAAAAAATGACATTAACTGGAATACTAATTGGAGCCATAATTGGACTCGTAATTGGTGGAGTTGCAGTTTTTATTTTCTCAAAAGGACTTCTTAAAAAAGAAAAAGAAGGAATGCTGAAGGAAGTGAAACTGAAACAAGAATCAATCAAACAAGAGAAAATCTTACAGGCAAAAGAAAAGTTTCTTGCCCTGAAAGAAAAGCATGAAACTTCTGTGAACGACAGAAATAGAAAGATGCAATCTGCCGAAGACAGAATCAAGAGTAAAGAGAAACAAATTTCTCAAAAATTAGAGCAAACTTCAAAGAAAGACAAAGACCTAGAAAGGTTGAAAAAAGACCTAGAAAGTCAGTTGGAAGTGGTTACAATCAAAAGAGACGAGATTTCTAAAAAGCACGAAAAACAAGTTGCCGAACTAGAAAAACTATCGGGATACAGCAAGGAAGATGCAAAAGCACAACTGGTTGAAGCATTAAAAGATGAAGCCAAAACGGATGCAATGGCTTACATCAAAAACATTGCAGACGAAGCCAAATTATCAGCCAATCAAGAAGCGAAGAAAATTGTAATTCAGTCGATACAAAGAGTTGCCACTGAAAAAGCAGTTGAGAACTCTGTTTCTATCTTCAATATCCCAAGTGATGAAGTGAAAG
>JBDMYC010000117.1:0-19601 GCA_039770535.1 Flavobacteriales bacterium | reverse complement strand
TCCACAAAATTTGAAAAAATAACAATAGGGTTAATTTCCAAAGACAATAAAACAAGCTACGGAGTATCCCTGATTATTGGTGACAGACTAAACAGTTTGAACTTCAAAAAAGCAAACATGTTTACCCACACAGATGGAACAAAGATTGATATGGATTACGAAGGAACTATTCAATTATCTGACAATGAAAACCCAGGAACCTTTATGTCTTTTACTGGAGCTGGATTGGGATTGGATTATTCAAAAGAGCTGTACAATCATAGATTAACCGTGACCAATTTTGGGTTTAGTATTTGGTCGAAAAACTCAAGATATTCTAGCACAGAAAAACAATATGAATTTGAAGGAGTAGAAATTGATAATATACTTAAAGTTACAGGCGAAGAACTGAGAGAAAATGCCTTAGAGTTACTACCCGAGTTAGAAGACAAACCAATCGTCTCATTATTGCCTACAATTTTCACGATCAACAGAGTTATGAATGATTCTGTGGAGTGGCAACCCACCTATGGGGTTCGTTATAAATTATTGTCTAATTATTTGCCTTATGCAAATGCTGGAGTAATCTATAAGGTGAATCAACATTTTTGGGTGAGAGGTGCTGCAGCTTATGGAGGTTACGCAGGATTGAGAGCAGAATTAGGAATTTATGCCAATTACAAACATTTTAATGCGGGAGTTGAATCACTCAATGTAACAGGAATGTTCATGGAAAATGGCAATGGAAATGGATTACAATTATTTTTTAATGCAACTTTTTAAAAAAATGAAAGCAAACAAAACCTTTGGATTAGCAGTTTTATTTCAATTAATTGGACTGTGTTGTGGAGCTCAAATCGCATTTGAATATAGCTACAGCTCTGGCAGAAACGACCAAGCAAGAGCAGTTGTGCAAGCTGCCGACAGAGGTTATGCAGTTGTGGGATCTACAGTGAGTTACGAAGGAAATACAGACGTTTACCTTATGAAAACCAATGAATTTGGGATTTTTCAATGGGCAAAAAGATTTGGAAGTTTGGGCGTAGAATGGGGCGAAGACATAGTGCAAACAACTGACAGTGGTTTTGCAATTTTGGGCTATGGAAACCAAAATGGCGTGTATGATATGTTGTTTATCAAAACAGATAAAAACGGAGATAGCATTTTCACAAAACTAATTGGCGAAGCGGATTGGGATTTTGGATACGCTCTCAAGGAAACCTCAGATAGAGGATTTATATTAGCTGGCGAAACTTATAACAATGGCGATTCAAAAGCGTATTTGGTAAAACTAGATTCTTCAGGAAACGTGCAGTGGAAGAAATCTTTTGGAACAAGCTTAACAAGTAAGTTTGAAGATATAATTATTGCAAAAAATGGAGACTTTGTAATGGCTGGAGAAACCAGTTCATTTGGAAACGGTAGACAAGTTTATGTTGTAAGAACTGACAGTGCTGGAACGCTACTTTGGGAGAAAAACTTTGGGAATCCAGGAATAGATTTTGCAAAGGGTATTACCCAGGTAGGAAGCGATTTTGTGTTTGCAGGGGCAACAAACAGGCCTCCTTATCCAGATTTAGATAACTGGATTGGGAAAGTAGATTCTTTGGGTAATTTGCTGCAAGATTCTAAAGTCGTAGATTATTCTCCAACTTCACCAACTACGCAAAATGATGATTGGAATGAAACGGTAATAAACTATAACGATTCACTTGTTTTTGCAGGGAAAAGAACCTATCACAATGGCGAACCAGGAAACGTGTACATCTATCGGTTTGGTTCTAACATAAATGCTGGACGACAAGATGAATTTCAAAAATTTATTTCTCCAAATACAGAAATTGCTTATGATGCTTTTCACACTGCTGACAATGGGATTATATTTGCTTGCACGGGAGAATTTATGGATAGCAGTGAATCGAGTATTTACCTCATAAAAATTGATAGTAGTCTTACTTTCCCAAACCCAATTGATGAAAATGTAACTAAACAAAACGATTACACTTCCCTTTCGGAGAGAAAGGAAGAAATAAATTTCTCGATTTATCCCAATCCTGTAAATTCTGTCGCAACAATTCGTTTGGATAAATTTGCTGGTGAAACAGTGACGATTAAAGTGATTGATGCATTTGGAAAATTAGTTTTTGAAAACAACACGAACGAAAAAACATTTCAATTTGATGTCTCAGCCTACAACTCTGGGATTTATTTTGTGAAAGTATCCTCTCGAGATTTTGTAACTACCAAGAGATTGGTAATCACTAAATAAAAGTGAGCGAACTAAAGTTATCCTCTACAAATATTTCATTGGCAATACTTTGAACTTCTGTGCTGGTAATTGCATCAATCTTATCGAAAATCTCTTGATTGGTATCTACTTTATCAAAAAGTAACAATGATTTTCCTAGAGCAAGCATCAGCCCAACTCTATTTTCTTGTGCCAAAGCTATGTGTCCTTTCAATTGTTGTTTTGCGAGATGCAGCTGATTAGTTCCAAGCTCTTTGTCCCTCAATTTCGCAAATTCTTTGTGAATTAATTTCACTATTTTGGCATGAAATTTTTTCTCTGCACTAAAATAAACTTGAAATATACCTGTATCAGTATAAGGAATAAAATTTGACTCAATGCTGTAAGTCAATCCATACTTTTCTCTGATATTCAAATTCAATCTGTTGTTCAAACCTTGACCTCCTAGCACATTATTCAACAAGATTAATCCTCTGCGTTTCTCATTGTGCATGTCATAAGCCAAATTACCAATCATGGTATGAACTTGGTGAGTGTCTCGTTTCACCTCACTTTGCTGAGTTTTGTAGCCAGAGAAAGGACTCCTTTCTTTCACTGTTTTGTTCCCAAAACCTACTCCAAAATATTTTTCGCAAAGGCGAATGAATTTATCTAATTTCACATTCCCCACAGAACTTATTGCAATGTTATCAGCAGTATAATTTCTATTTATAAATTTTTGAATATCTGCTTTACCAAAAGAATTGACACTGTCGACTGTACCTAAAATATTTCGTCCAATTGGATGACCTTTGAATACTTGATCTTCAAAATCATCAAAAATTTGCTCGGACGGAGAATCCATGTAAGAATTGATTTCGTCAATAATAACGTCTTTTTCTTTCTGGATTTCGTGACTAGGAAAAGAAGAATTGAATAAAATATCTGCAATTAATTCGATTGCTCGCTCGTAATAAATATTGAGAAAGGAACCATAAATGCAAGTTTCTTCTTTGGTCGTGTATGCATTAATTTCTCCGCCTACAGCATCCAACCTACTCAAAATATGGAACGGTTTACGTTTAGCTGTGCCTTTAAAGATGCAATGCTCGATAAAATGGGCTAATCCCTGTTCATTTTCCAACTCATCTCTAGAACCTGCTTTTATGGTGATTCCAAAATGAGAGACTTCAGCAGTGTCTACTTGCTGATGAATGCATCTTATCGAGTTTGATAAATTAAAAGGGTTTAGATTTTCCACCTGCAAATATAGAATTAATAGCACTCATGATGTCGGATTTAGTTCTTTTTTTCGAACGTTCTTTTGTCAATTCATTTATAGGGTTTGAGGAAAGATTTTCATATTTTTATCCAGCAATTGGAAAAGGCAAAACCGAGCAATAAATATGGAAACTCTATCTTTGTGCAAAGTACTACACCAAAAATTGTGACTTTTACCTGTTTTAACAATGAAGAAAATAGAAATACTTACCTCTAATAATGTTGCGATTCAATATGAATTGGCATCCGTAGGACAAAGAATTTTGGCTTTTCTGCTAGATGTTGTGGTTCTTGGATTGTATTATTTTGTCTGCACGCTCATCATTGCTATCATTTCTACTAACAGCTATTTCTTTGGAGAAATCTTGATCTATATTTTGGTTCTGCCTGTTTATTTTTTCTACAATCTAATTTCTGAGGTTTATTTTGATGGACAAACAGTAGGAAAAAAAATACTGAATATTAAAGTGATAAAAGTAGACGGCTCCAACCCTATTATTAATGATTACTTCATTAGATGGACATATCGAGTGGTTGATATATTTCTGTCGGCAGGAGCTTTTGCAGCTATTTTCATTTCAGCCTCAGATAAGGGCCAAAGGCTAGGAGATTTGTCAGCCAACACCACTTTGATAAAACTCAATCCAGATGCCCGCTATGGAATAAAGGATATTCTCAATATATCGAAAAGTGGAGATTATGAGCCTGTCTATACTCAAGTTATTCGACTAAATGATGAAGACATGTTGCTCATTAAAAATACGATTGACAGAGTGAGTTCACATCCAAATACTGCCAATAAAAAGCTTGCCAATGAGTTGATTGAGAAAACAGCTGAGATTCTGGGAATTGATGTTATTCCAAAACAAAGAATGAAGTTTTTGAAAACTTTATTGAAAGATTATATCGTACTAACTAGATAAATACATGCACGGAAAATTATTTTTAGTCCCTACTCCTATCGGAAACCTTGACGACATGACTTTTAGAGCGATAAAAGTACTGAAGGAAGTTTCGCTTATCCTCTGTGAGGACACAAGAACAAGTGGAAAACTTATGAAGCATTTTGAGATTGGAACCCAACTCAAATCCTTTCACCAGCACAATGAACACAATTTGGTAGAGGAAATGGCCAAACAAATGAAACTGGGGCAATCTTTCGCCTTAATCTCAGATGCGGGAACCCCAGGAATCTCCGATCCAGGGTTTTTATTGGTGAGAGAATGCATTGCTAATGGCATAGAAATAGAATCTTTGCCAGGCGCAACAGCAGTAATTCCAGCATTAGTAAACTCAGGCTTGCCGTGTGATAGATTTGTGTTCGAAGGATTTCTACCACACAAAAAAGGAAGACAAAAAAGAGTGACAGCTCTCGTAGAAGAAACGAAAACCATAGTGTTTTATGAATCTCCTTACCGTGTTATAAAAACATTCAATTTATTGAAAGAACATTTTGGAGGAGAACGAAGAGCTTCTTACTCGAGAGAAATTACCAAACTACACGAAGAAACTTTTAGAGGAACTATTGATGAAGTAATTGCTCATTTGGAGGCAAAACAAGCAATTAAAGGGGAATTTGTTTTGGTTGTGGAAGGGAAAAATTAAATTTTAATCTATCATATTACTTATATTCCTAAATTGTTATTTGATTTCAAGTGATTTAAATAAAATTGCAAATGCCGACCCAACTCTCACATAAAGAAATAACTAACCCAACTACCAATAAAGAAATTGTGGTGGTGGCAGATGAAATTCGTTCGCCTGCAAATGTGGGAATGATATTGCGAATTTCGGAAGCTTTTGGGAGTAAAGAAGTAATTTTCTTGGGCGATTCCCCTACTCTAGAAAACAGAAAAGTGAAACGAACTTCTCGCAGTGCCGAAAAAGGATTATCTGTTTCATTTAATCAAATACCTCAAGAAATTTTTAAGGATTTAAGAGCAAGAAATTTTAAACTCATAGGAATAGAAATTACAGACAACAGTAGTTTACTAAAGGATTTTAATTTTGAAACAATGGATAAAGTAGCCGTATTTATTGGCAATGAAAAAGAGGGAGTTTCCTCAGAAATATTGAAAGAAATGGAGGCTGTTCTTCACTTCGAACTATTTGGAGACAATACTTCTATCAATGTGGTGAATGCACTTTCTGTGGCTCTTTATGAGGTTACTAGGTAAGTCAAAACATTAGTTAAAATGAGGAGATTCTCGTGTTACACTTCGACTCCGCTCAGTGTGACCAGTAAAAAGAAAATATCACGTGTCAGACAGAGCGTAGTCGAAGTCCTATTCATTGAAATATTACAAGAAACATTTGAATTATTCTCGTGTTACACTTCGACTCTCCCGAAGAAAATCGGGACAGGCTACTCAGTGTGATTGTAAATAAAATTTAATTACTTTTTTTTTACAAACCAACTTCACAATCTTTTAACCTACAACCAATTCGGTAATAGTAAGGAAATCCCTATATTTGCAACCGACAAAAACGAAACTATGATACAACACGAAATAAAATTTGGTACAGACGGATGGAGAGCAATTATTGCAGAAAACTACACGGTAGAAAACGTAGCTAGAGTTTCTGAAGCTACTGCAAAATGGGTGAAAACAAATTACCCAGAAAACCCAACTATTGTGGTTGGTCACGATTGCAGGTATGCAGGAGAATTATTTGCCGAAACTGCAACCAAAGTGTTTATCAAAAACGGAATAAAAGTAATTCTTGCCAAAGATTTTGTTTCTACTCCAATGGTTTCTCTTGCTTGTGTGAAATTAAAAGCTTCGCTTGGAGTTGTCATTACTGCAAGTCACAATCCTCCTTCATACAATGGTTATAAATTAAAAGGAAGTTTTGGAGGACCACTTTCACCTGCTCATGTTCAAGAAGTGCAAGATATGATTCCTGATGCGAGTGATACAAGTTTTCAAGATGTTGTATTAGAAAACAATCCATTGCTGGAATATAACGACATGGAAACTATGTACGTGGAAGAGATTGAAGCTAACTTCGATTTGGAAGCAATTAAAAATTCGGGACTACAATTTGGATATGATGCTATGTATGGCGCAGGACAAAATGTATTGAGAAGAGTATTGCCAGAAACTTATTTCTTGCACTGCGATTACAATCCCTCATTTATGGGGCAAGCTCCAGAACCTATTCACAAGAATTTGATGGAGTTTTCTGAAGTTATTAGACTTTCGGGCGACATTGCTTGTGGACTTGCTACAGATGGAGATGCAGATAGAATAGGATTATACGACAGTAAAGGAAATTTTGTAGATTCTCATCACATCATGTTAATCATTGTAAACTATTTGTTTACACACAAAAAAATGACCGGAAAAGTATTGACTGCAGCTTCTTCTACTCCACGATTAGGCAAAATGGCTAAGGAATTTGGATTGGATTTTGAAGTAGTAAAAGTTGGGTTCAAATACATTGCTAGCTTAATGCTGGTAGAAGATGTATTACTTGGCGGAGAAGAATCTGGAGGAATTGCTATAAAAGGACACATTCCAGAAAGAGATGGCATATGGATGGGATTAGTGATTTGGGAATACATGGCAAAATCAGGAAAATCATTGGAAGATTTAATTGATGAAGTATATGCAATTGTAGGTCCTTTCAAGTACCAAAGAGATGATTTACACATTACCGAAGAGCTAAAATTAGCTATTATGGCAAAATGTGAAGAAGACGGTTTTTCTTCTTTTGGAGATTACAAAGTTACTTCTATTGACAAAACAGATGGTTTTAAATTCTTTTTCGACAATGACGAATGGTTAATGATTAGAGCCTCTGGAACTGAACCAGTGCTGAGAACTTACGCAGAAAGTGATGATCTTGCTGGAGCGCAAAAAATATTGGCTGCTTGTAAAAAGGAAATTGGAGCTTAAAGCAAAATAGTTGTCCATTTTCGTTAGTTTTAATCATTAATTATCATTTAATGAAGCAACCCCACATTTCGTTTTACTTTTATTTAATAGTAATATTCCTATTTCTGGGAATCGTCTCCATGTCTTTGTTTTCTGAAGGTATGTTTATGGATGGATTGCTCTATGCTGCCATTTCTAATAACATGGCAAATGGATTGGGAACATTTTGGCAACCATATTTATCCGATTCAGTATTTCCCGAATTTTACGAACATCCGCCTTTAGCACTTGGCCTTCAAAGTATTTGGTTTTGGCTCTTTGGCGATTCCCTTTTGGTTGAGCGCTTCTATTCCTTATTCACTTATTTACTCACAGGAATAGGATTAGTAGGTATTTGGGTTCAACTTGGAAAATCTATTAAAACAGGTTGGATTCCTCTTTTTTTCTGGCTGATGGTTTCCAATATCATTTGGGCAGTTTCAAACAATATGCTAGAAAACACCATGGCTGTGTTTGTCATTTTTGCTGCTTGGTGTTATTTGAAAGCAATCAATAAAAACAAACTGTTTTTTTTAGTTGCTGCAGGATTTTTATTGAGTTTAGGCTTTTTATCCAAAGGATTTGTTTGCCTTTATATTTGGGCATTACCGTTGGGAATATTTGTAATTACTAAAAAAATTAATTTTCAAGAAACTCTAATCCATACGTTAGTCATTGTGGCATCCACAATACTTCCCTTGTTAGCAATATTTCTATTTTGGGAGGAAGCAAATAACAACCTCTCCTCCTATTTCAATAACCAAGTGCTAGGAAGTATTAAAAATGTAACCAATGTAAACTCTCGTTTTGCAATTATTTGGGAATTTGCACAACATATTGTTGCTCCAGTTGCTATTGCTTTTTTAGTTTTTATGTTGACGCGAAAAAACAAATCAAAATCAACAGAGAAAAATCCCGTCCAAATTAAATTACTCACTTTTATTCTAATGTGCGGAATCCTTCCTATCATGGTAAGCATGAAACAAAGAGGCTTTTATATTCTCACAGTGTATCCATTTTTCGGATTATTAATCGGATTTATAGTCTTGCCGTGGGCGGAAAATAAGGTAGAAAATTGGCAACATAATGCCAGAATTAAAAAAACAATTGCTTTATTTTCAGTTCTTTTGGCTGGAACAAGTATTATTTTCAGCTCTTTTCAAGCAGGAACTATCCAGAGAGATAGTGAAGAAGTAGCAGATTGCAAAATGGTGGTGGAATACATTGGAACCTATAAATCTATTGATATTTGTCATTCTCAATATGGCGATTGGAGCAAACACGGATATTATGCTCGATACGGAAACATAACGCTCATGCGTATGGACGAGAAAAAACAGGATTGGTTTTTGGTAAATAAGAATGAATGCTCTCCAGATTTTGATTTGTATGAAGAAACACCTCTCAAATTGACCAAACACAAATTGTTCAGAAAAAAATAAACCACAGAAAGGATAACGGGAAACTGTTATCCTTTTTTTATATTTAAGAATTATTAAAAAAGAACTATGAAAAAATTAGCCTTGCATTGGAAAATTATAATCGGAATGGTTTTAGGAATCGTTTTAGGGTTTGTAATGAACTCTATCTCTGGCGGAAAAGAAATCGTGACTGATTGGATAGCTCCGTTTGGTAAAATTTTCATCAATCTCCTGAAATTAATCGCAGTTCCTTTGATTTTGGCCTCACTTATCAAAGGAGTCTCAGATTTAAAAGACATTTCAAAAATTAAATCTATGGGTCTGAGAACCATTGGAATTTATATTGGAACAACATTAATTGCTATAATAATCGGGTTGAGTATTGTAAATCTTGTTCAACCTGGAGTTGGCATGTCACCAGAAACTCTTGAAAACATCAAAACTACTTTCCAAGGAGATGCTGATCTGATGATTGGCAAGGCCAAAATGACACAAGAAGCAGGGCCTCTGCAGGCATTAGTCGATATATTTCCTAGCAATATTTTTCAATCTTTTGCAAGCGCATCCATGCTTCAGATTATCTTCTTCGCTCTTTTTGTTGGGATTTGTTTGTTATTAATCCCTGAAGAAAAAGCAAAACCATTGATCAGTTTTTTCGATTCACTCAATGAAGTGGTGATGAAAATGGTGGATTTGATTATGCTTTTCGCACCTTATGCAGTGCTGGCATTAATGGCCAATGTAATCATAGCCTTTGACGATACTACCATTTTAATAAAACTCCTAGGCTATGCAGCTTGTGTCGTGGTAGGCTTGTTTTTAATGATTTGCTTTTATATGATATTGGTAAAAGTATTTGCAAAAAAATCTCCATTTTGGTTCTTAAAGCAACTTAGTCCTGCACAATTATTGGCATTCTCCACAAGCAGCAGTGCTGCAACTTTGCCCGTAACTATGGAGCGTGTAGAAGAACATTTGGGAGTAGACAAAGAAGTTTCTGGATTTGTATTGCCTGTGGGAGCGACAGTAAATATGGATGGAACAAGTTTATACCAAGGAATTGCTGCTGTGTTTATCATGCAAGTGATCTGGCCCGAGGGACTAACTTTCACCAATCAATTAGTGATTGTGGGAACTGCCCTTTTGGCATCTATTGGAAGCGCAGCTGTTCCTAGTGCGGGAATGGTAATGCTCGTTATTGTTCTCGAAGCTATTGGATTTCCGGCAGAATTATTGCCAATCGGATTAGCACTTATTTTTGCAGTAGACCGCCCTCTTGATATGTGCCGAACTGTTGTAAACGTAACAGGAGACGCTACTGTATCTATGCTTGTTGCAAAATCTATGGGAAAACTGCATGACCCAAAACCTAAAAATTGGGACGATAACAAAGAAAACTTTTAAATATGTGGGAAGTACTTGGTTTCATAATTGATCAACTGAAAGAAACATTTTGGTGGTTTCTTATGGGAATTTTTGTCACAATCACCCTACTAATTATTCTGTATAAGAATAATTTACTGGGCAGAACTGGAACAATTAACTTTATAAAGAAAGTCTCATACTATTTATTCTTTCCGCTTTATGTTGGGGTTTTGTGCTGGTTTGCGTCAGCCACTTTCATTGTGGAGAAAGATGCAACAGAAATGGCACGCATCACCATGGAAAAAGCTGAAAATTCTTTATTCCCCGAGTTTTCCTCCTATGTACTCTCGCTCGCAGACAGTTGGCTTGAGGGAAAAGTAACTTCTAAAGAAGAATTAATTCAAAATTATTTAGCTAAAAACGACTATCAGCAAGGTGATTTATCTACTACAGCTCTCCAGTGGACATTAAGCAATGGGATAGAGTACATTAAAAATCAAGCTGTAGAAAAAGGAACCTTAGAGATTGGAGAAGAGAAAATTAATTTTCCGAAACTAATTGCAGACTACTTAAGTGGAGAAGATGGATTAGCAAAAATGCCTTTTAGTTACCTGAAAGGAAAATCATTAGGAATGATTCATTCTTATGCAAAATCCTTCTATTGGTTGTACTTTTTTATGGGATTGCTTGTAGTATTGATTTTGGGATTAGACATTTATTTCACACAAAAAAACAAAAAGACTGAAACCAAAACTAATTTTATAAATCCTAGCACTACCCTAAATAATAACCAAAAGAAGCTGAAAAATACCGTGAATAAATTAGAAGACAGCACAAAAAAGTTAGGATAAAAAAAGTAAAAGACAAAAAAAAAGGATTCCCTAGGGAATCCTTTTTTTTATATCATCTTACTACTAATAGTAGATAATTATTGTCACGAACCACCGTGACTGTTTTTTGGGATGAAACTATTAAAAACATCCCAAAAAAAGGTCTTTACTCTTTTAGTTATTCAAAGTTACAAGCTGCAACTTAAGTGAATTCATATATTTCAATTGTTCCACATATTCTTTTACCAATCCTCTGTTCATCAATTCAATTGCTCTGTCTCGAGCTAATTCGTATTTCAATTTTAAATTAATCATAATAATTAGTTTTAATGGTTTCTTTCTCTAATACTACAATAGACGTGCCAATCTTTATTTCATTTCAACTTTTCCTCTCTTTTTTTGTTAAAATTCGTTAAGCTAATTTTTTCAAAAATGCACCTTAATTTCTTATGTTTTTATAACGACCACAAGAAAGAAATATTACAAGAGAACGTGTTTTTAACAAAATTTAAGCTTTGCTGTCCATATTGTTTTTTTGAACTCGAAACCTGTTTTATTATAATACGAATGGAATAGTGAAATGGTTAGTTAGTTAATGATATTTGTTTCTATTACCTTTAAATCCTTCAATATAAAAGCCATGACAAACGACATTTTAGATGATTTTGCTGTAGAACAAAAAAAGAAAACCCCTATTGGACTTATGATTCTCTCCGTTATTGCTCTTATTTTTAAAGGATTGCTTCTTATCGGAACTGTGTTTAGCCTATTTAAAAATTTACCTCTTGATACGAATGTGTATGTCGCATTAGGCCAACTGTTAGGTTTTATCCTATCAGCATCAGTTATCAGTATGGGGATTATAGGAGTTTTAAAAATACTTAAAATGAAAAGAGTAGGATTTTACCTCTATTTAATTTCAAGCTTAATATTGGCAAGTCTCTTCATTTTTACCCTTGCTCAATTCAGAGATTACCCTGCCGAGCTCGCAACCCAACCTGGTTTTATCATGATGCGTAATTCACTCATTGGAGTTATTGGTTTTGCGATTTTAATGATTCTTTTATTCGCATTGTATTTCAAAAAACTAGCTAAGTAATGAAGGAAGATATCTTGGATAGTAAACCGATAAAAAAGCACAGACCTTTTAGTCTTGAGATTTTATGCGTCATTACATTCTTAATCACAGGATTCTTATTGTTGTTTTCAATTATAAATACACTTCAGTTGTTTTTTGGCACATTTGATTTTGATATAGATCGAGAATTGTATCAAATTGCAATTCCAACTTCAATTAGTCTTATTTTGCTCTTGATTGGCGCAATCAATTATTGGTATTTGAATAAAATCGGACTTTATTTTATCGTGGCAGGAATGCTTTTCCCGATTTATAGTTTTGGGGATTTTACCTATTTTATCATGTCTCAATCTAGATTTGAATTTTGGGATGTTGCAATACCACTATTGATAATACTATTTTGTCTCATTTTTCTTTATCTATTCATAAGGCATCAGAAGTATCTAATTAAATAAAACACTAATTAACCTCAACCAATTTCCCTTCCTTTTTCATCTGTCATTCCTTTGAAGAAAGGAATCTTAAAAAGAGCATATTTCACGTAGTATTCATTGGTAATATTTCAATGAATAGAGATACTGAATCAAGTTCAGCATGACACGTGTTAGTTTGGCTCGTTTAATGATTCTCGGGTCAAAATTCCCGCCTTCGCGGGAGTGACAGTCATCAAAAGTATAATCATTATGAATTATCAATTTTTCATTATCAATTAAACAACCTAATCTCTAACAACCTCAACCCACTTTCCTGGTTTCACAGAGCTAATTGAGTTATCATACATTGCTTCACACAAAATAGAAGGTAAATAATACTTTCCGTCATAAGTTGCGTTAAGGTGAACTGTGAATGTTTTGGCTTTGTTACTTCTCAATGAAAAATAAGTATACACTCTGTCGTCTCTCACGTCCTGATAATCGTAAGAAGAATTGGCGTTATTATAACTCGTGCTAGAGTTTGCCATTCTTGCATTATGAATCTCCCAACCTGATGGGAAAATTTGTGACAAGGCCATTTCTTGCAAGTCTCCTTTTATACCAGGATTGTAAACAGTAACATTCATCTTGAAATCAGTTCCTTGCTTAATCTTTGTAGGATCTATTGTTTTTCCTGACATATCTCTATAAGAAACTGTCATTTTCAAGTTATTGTCTTTGTCTAAGTCGTTACTTTCTACTGGTATTCCTTCCGTGATTACTCTTACGTACAACAAAACGTCTCCCGTATTTTTCACCTCAACTTTTCCATTGTTATTTCTCACGTTTGGCCTTCTGTCTTGGAAAATAGTTTTGTCTGAAGAAATACTCTTAGTTTTCCCATCATTCAATTCATAACTAAACTTCATCAACTTACTCGAAGAATTTGACTCAATAAACTTACTCATTCCTATTAACGAATAAGCCGTAGTTTGTGTACTCATCCATCTGTTTTCTCCTAGTCTATTTGCAACACGCTTAGCAATAGTAGCAGCTTTAGCTTTTTGATCCATAATACTCAATACTTCCAGTATCATGGCTTCGTCTCTTGGACTCGAACCATATGAATAAGATAATTCTGTATAATCTTCAATGTTTGTTGGTGTGTCAAAAATCATTTTCTCTGCCATGCTTTTTTGACCAATTAATTGATAAGCTCCTGCCAATTTCCATTTTGCTGTGGTAGATAAATCAGAATATTCTCTCAACCTATTCATTGCTCCAATCTCAGCAGAATTTGCCAAAGCAAGTACATACAATCTATAGGATTGAGTAAGTTCGCTACTTTGGTATCTGTAATAACGATTTGTTCTGCTTGGCTTTCTCCAGTTTCTTGCTTTCGTTCTCAGGTAAGAAAGCATCTTCTTTTTCATTCCATAAGGAAGTGTGTATCCTTTCTTCTCTGCTTCTATCAAGAAATGAGATGCATAATTACTTCCCCAATCATTTGTCTCACTCTCTCCTGCCCAATAAGAGAAACCTCCAGAGCTAGTTTGGAAATCTTGTAACCTATAAATAGCTGCTTTCACGTTTTTCTCAATTTCTATTTTTCTCGAAGAATTAAGCTTTGTGAATTTATCTAAATACAATTGTGCAAATACAGAAGAAGTTGTTTGTTCCACACACCCGTGAGGATATTGAATCAAATAATCCAATCGTTTTTGTAAATCAATAGCTGGGAAAGAGGAAACTTCCAGTGCTATTTTATTAGTTCCCTGTATTCCTTTAAATGCCAAATCTGAATTCCAAGATTGTCCTGCTTCCAGCACAGTCTCTTGCACATCAGTTACCGGTGGATTTGCCGGACGCACATCTATTTCAAAATCGTAAGTTGCTTTTTCTTTTCCACTTGTGGCAACAATACTCACTTTTCCTAATCCAATTTTATTGGCCGTTTTCATTTTGAAACGAACAACTTGGTCTCCTACTTTTTCAAAAGTTAAGTTTTGTGTTTTGTTATCCAGATTAAATAAATCATTGGTGCTCACACTTAGTTTCACGTTCTTTACGTGCTTTTCCATTGCAAATACATCTACCGGAAGGGTAATGTCTTCTTTTGGCCCTACAACTCTTGGTAAAGTCCCAAGCACCATCAATGGATTACGAACTGCAACAGTTTTCTCTGCACTTCCGTATTTTAGCTCTTGTCCTGCCACAACCATTACTCTTACAGATCCTACATAATTTGGAATCTCTACTTTGTGCGTATTGCTTCCTCCATTAGATTCAAAAGGACCAAGGAAACGAACCATAGGTACAAAACGATTGGCTTTGGCACTTTTCTTATCCATGTTTATTTCTCCACCTCCACCTATTGCAAGAATCTTATCTTGCTCTAGTTTAAATGCATTGAGAACATGATCATAAATATCCCAAGATTTTACACCCAGTGCTTCTCTCGCATAAAAAGTATTCCAAGGATTAGGTGTTCTAAATCCTGTTAAGTCTAATAGTCCTTCATCTACAATTGCTAAAGTATAAGACATTCTTTTTCCGTCTTTTTCTTTCACTTTTATGGTTGCCGTAGTTTCTGGTCGCAATACATCTTGCATTGTGATTACAGGCTCCAAGTGTGTATTCTCGTTCTCTATGGAAATTGGAACAATTCCATACATTCTCAATGGAACACCATCCAGAGTGTTTTTGTGTGGTTGCAACATAGTAATATGCACGTACACATTAGGAGTCATTTCGCCTGTAACTGTGAACGATCCTTTAGTTTCTTTGTCTGATGTTTTAATCCACTTTTTCTCAACAATTTTAGACCCATTTTCCACTGAAATTAAAGCTCTTCCACCTTGAATGGATGGAAACGAGAACTTCACCTCTTCGCCTACTGTGTATTTCTCTTTATCAGTGGAGAAAGCAAGCATGGTTGCAAATTCCTTATCCATTTCATTAGACCTTCCCCAATATCTTTGGTCTGCATAAAAAATCTTTCCTGTTGTGTGTCCTGACTTACTATCTTTTACTATGATTAAATATCTTCCCCAGTTACTTGGTTTGAAATTTATAGCACCTTTCCCATTTCTAATGTTAACTGATTCATCAACCAATGATTTTGTTCCCGATCGCGCAATATAACTTGATAAATCATTGTCATATCTGTCCCACCAATACCTCCATTGAATTTTATATATCTTTACATCTAACTTACCAGATAAAGGCTTACCTGTCTCTGATACATTCGCTAAATCTATTTTATGCGTTTTATTAATTTCTAATGTACCAGAATACAAACTTCCCTTTGGCACTTTTACACCTGCATAAGACGTGTAAGGCGAATATTTCATAGATTTTCTATTAATAGAGAATCCTCCTCCTTCTTCAAATACTTTTGTTGTGAAATGTGCATTTAGCATTCCAGGTGCAGCAGAATTTACATTAAGTTTCAATGGAAATTTGGCTTCTCCATTTTCATCCAATCTGGAGCTAAATACAGTGTTATCATTAGAATAAAAACGCTTAGTTGGATCGTCAAACAAGAATCCTTTGAATTTATCAAACCCAGTTCCCGATTGGTCAATGGATACATCTACTTTGGTTTTTAGTTTATTGGCTGGCGAGCCGTGAAGCCAAGTTGCTTTTAGGTTTATTTCTGTATTTTCTTTTCTAGAAATAAAGGCTTTGTCCGTTTCTAGCTTTACTTTAAGTCTATTTGGCTTTACCGTTTCAATTTTTAAGTAACGTACAAACTTCCTGTTTCCTACTTTTATTTGTGCTCTGTAGTTTCCTGTTAGCGCTTCTTTGTTGGTTGCTGTTCTGAAATCATAAATTCCATTTACCGAAGTTGTTCTCACTTTTCGAGAGATTAATTGATTCTTGGGATTATGTAGAGTAAACTCTACTGGGTGATTACTTGGCAAAACTTGGTTTTTGTCTTCCAACATAAAATTAAAATAAATAGAATCACCTGGCCTCCAAACTCCTCTTTCTGTGTAAATAAATCCTTTTACTCCTTTCTGCACTGTACTTCCACTTACATCAAACTTTGAGAGTGATAATGACTCTCCATCTCGTAGTCTTATGTATCCTCTTTGATGTCCCTGAGAAGCGATTACTATAAAAGGCTTTTCATCCAATTGAATAGATGCCATTCCCTCTCCATCCGTTCCTACATTTCCTATTAGTTGTTGTTGGAAATTATAAATTTCTAGATCTACTCCGCTCATTGGAGCAGTTGTATTAATGTTATTAGCAATTAAGTGAAGTGTATTGTCTGAACCTGCTTTGGCTATAAGCCCAATATTAGATAATATTATATTTTTTGTAAACCCTTTGTTTCTGTAATACATAGAATGGCAAGGATTATCTCTTTCGCTATAGTCATAATCATATTCGTAATAATCACGATCGTCATAGTAATCATAGTCATAACTTCCCCAATCAGCTTCTGTCCATTCTTTCTCATTCAATACTGCTTCAAATTCCTCTAGCTCATCTTCACCCTCTTCTTTTTCGCAGGCATATTTAGAGTATTCTTTCTTGAACCTGATTCGAATTTGATAAATTGAGCCTTCTTTTTCGTCTATTACACTTGATAAATCTATAGAGAATCTATTCCATTTGTTCAGATCAACTCCTGGCTTTCCTAAATTAAGTTTCTTGGTAACAACCTTCGTCCCGACTCTTTTTAATTGATCAGAACCATACAAGTTATTCACTTGAAAAAATTGCAGTAAATTATTTTCGTAAATTTTTGTCAAAACAATGTCCACAGCTTTCAAATTGACAGCTTCAAAAGGGAATATCATTTTACCTTCAGTTGGAATAATAACACCTTCTCCATATTGCTTCACATCAGGCTTCAGTGCTTCAAAAGTTAATTCTTTGCTGTATTCACTGCTAAGTTTGAATCCTTCTTTGTTTTTTATTCCTTCGTATACAATTAATTCTCTGGTCCCTGTAATTTGAGAAGAAGGATACACTTTTATATCATGCCCATCAATCACATACTGTAAGTTACCAGCTCTTTTTATAGAAATTAAACCACGAAGGTTCTGATCTGGTTTCAATTCATCTGTAAAGTGGATATTCACATATTGCTGTGGTGACTGAATTACTTTTGTTTCTGAAATTCTGAAAGATTTTTGAGAATAGACTGTTACCGAGTTTTTGTATTCGCTATCCACTCCTACCGCATTCCCATTAAATTTTATTTCAACCTCGGAGTCTGTATTTTTATCTCTTACAATGCTACTCACTACAAACCTGTATTCGTTTTGTGGTAATTCGATAAACGCAACAGGCAGTATACTTCCTTTTTGGTTAGCTGAAAATCCTTTTGACAATGAGGCAGAATCTACTTCATCTGCAAAAGATATAATTCCTTGCAACTCTTGAATCCCTCTGCTGGATGCAGAAGTCGTACTTAATCCATTCATTGAGATTTGATAACTCTGAGCAATAGTTCTGAACTTGAAAACAAATTTCTCTAACTCCTTAGATACATCTTTGATTGATTTTAAATCAAAATTGACAATGTATTCCGTTCCGGGTTGTAAACCACCTTCAGGCACAAACTCCAAAGTTCTGTTATCAACCCATTTTGCTTTTCCTGCTACAGAAGGTGAAAAACTAAATACTGATTTATCTAATTCTTTTGTTAAGTCATAGTCCGCTCCCATACTTTCGGAAAGCTTAACTCTCACTGTGGAGTTTTTTGCAATAATTCCTGAAGTGTAAGCAGAAATAAAACTTGAAAAAGCCTGGTTGTTAGATATTTCTTCTTTGATATTATTACCACAAGAAAAAAATAAGGCAAGAGCTAGGGAGAAAAAGAGGATTTTTTTCATTGAATAGTTTTTAGTTAAGGTTAGTGAATACAGAGTGTAACGCACTAAAATTAATTAAATTATACTCAGTTGAAAAATTATCGAAAAAGATTAAATCAACAAGTTTTACATCCTATTAACAATCTTTTTACTGATCTGAATCTTCTTTGGAAAAATACTTGTAAAAATCACCTAAATAAACTTTCATTTTTTTCAGGTTTTTATTGAAGTCCTCCATAGTACTCGCATCAAAAGTCATGTCTTTGAGTGGCATTAACTGATCAATATATTCAATCATCAAGGATCCAGATTCAGAATCATGCTGTTCTGCAGAAAATTTCAACTCTTCATATTTAATAGAAAAATCATCTCTGTAATCGTTCAAATCTTCAATCTTCTTAATTGTTTTACCTAATCGAATTGTGTATTCAGTTAATGCATCCAACTTATCGAAAGCTTCGGTATTAATCACTAGACTTTTTTCTCCAGATTTTTTTATGTTGTCCGAAGTGAGTTCACTTTGCTCTTGTGAATTAGTTATCTCAGATAGTTCTTCTTTGGAAACTTCTTTAGAATCGGAGGTACAAGAAAATGTAAAAAATAAAAGGGAAATTACTGCTAGTCTCATTGTGTTAGGTTATTTGTTTTTTTCTCTTTTCAAAAATAACTAAATATAGCAGAATTCCATACTGAAAAGCTATTAATGCATAATACCAACCATAATTATGAAAATCTCTATTTGGCGCAAAATCAAGTACAAAATTACTGTAGGCAAAATAGCTCAAGAACGATAAGATTGTCCAAAATACAAAAGCTCGATTATAGGAGAATACTGAAAATATTAAGATATTAATGACGTACCACGGATGAACTGTAGAAGCTAACAGATAAAAAACAAGTAATAAACTAGAAGCATATCCTGCAAATAATGTAATATCAAATTCTTCCTGTTTCTTTCCTTGCTTCTTGTACAGAGAAAAAGTAAAAAAAATAGCCGAACAGAAAATTACAACTGGAGTAATCGTGCCTATCAAACTTGATTTATACCCTAAGAACAAATAACTTATGTTTTTGAACAAGTAATAAAAACTCGCATTGAACTCAAAGGTTTGAAAATACAGGTTGAGACTTTGGCTAAAATTATCAATCACGGTTGGTGAGATGAAGGGCAGAACCAGCACCACGCTCGTTAGTCCAATACCTGCATAAAGCTTTACACTATTTTTAAAGCCCAAAAGCGGAAGAAATAAAGG
>JBDMYC010000116.1:0-9476 GCA_039770535.1 Flavobacteriales bacterium | reverse complement strand
TTTAAAATTGCAGTTCCTTTTAATCCGGGAAGAATGGATGCTACTCAAGAACAAACTGATGTTGAATCATTTTCTGTACTAGAACCAATGGCTGATGGATTTAGAAATTACAAGCAAAAAGATTATACATTAACCACAGAAGAATTGTTAGTTGACAAAGCGCAATTGCTTACTCTCACAGCTCCAGAAATGACTGTTTTAGTAGCAGGAATGAGAGTGCTGAATGCAAATTACAAAACTGCTGCAGAAGGTGTTTTAACTGAAAGCAAAGGTACTCTTAGTAATGATTTCTTTGTAAATCTATTGAGTATGGATAACTATTGGACTCCAGCTTCAGAAGAAAATCTGAAGTTCATTGGGAAAAATAGAACTACAGATAAAGAATCTTGGACTGCTTCGAGAGCTGATTTAATTTTTGGATCAAACTCTGAGTTAAGAGCAATTGCTGAAGTTTATGCAAGTGATGATGCGAAAGAAAAATTTGCTAAAGACTTTATTAAAGCTTGGACTAAAGTGATGAACCTAGATAGATTTGATATTAAGTAAATCTAAACTGCAAGAATCAAAAAGCGATTTGACCAAGGGTCAAATCGCTTTTTTTTTGTTTGCAAGAATAAAAATTACTTAGAAAGACCCAACAACCTAATATCAAAAACCAAAGTTGCCATAGGCGGAATCTTGTGCTCGTCTCCCATTAATCCGTGAGCCAAATAGGGTGGAATTATCAATTTAGCTTTGTCTCCTACCTTCATATAAGTAATTCCCTCATGAACTCCTGCCTCTACATTGTCTTGATTGATATGAAAAGATTGCGGACCAATTTCTTTGGTGCTGTACACTGCAGATCCATCCAATAATGAAATGGTATAATCAACCATGGCTCTCATGCCTGGCTCTGCTTTTTCTCCTGACCCTTGTTTATAAATTAAATACTTGAGCCCAGATCCAGTAGTTTCCATCTCCCAGTTTTTGCGCTCCACAAACTGATTAATAACTTCCTGCTCTTCCTTGATCCAAGCTTTATTCATGTCAGCAGTTTCTTGTGCACTAGGCACAATCATTGTTTCTTCTCGCTTTTCTTCTCCTTTGCAAGATAAAAGAGAAGCGATTACAACTAGTATTAAAACCTTTTTCATTTTACTTATTTTGTTCTAAAAACGCAGGAAGTTCCTTCTTTATTTTGTCAATTGTTTCCTCTACTGAAAGTTGGCTTGCTCCTCCAGCCGCATTGATGTGGCCTCCGCCTCCAAAATGAGTCTTACTGAACTCATTTACAGGAATATCGCCTTTACTTCGGAACGATAATTTTACAATTTTCTCGTCTTCCTTCACAAACACTGCTACTTCAATTCCAATGATAGAAAGCGCCATATTCACAAATCCTTCTGTATACCCTTTCAGTGTATTGTGATCTTTCATTTCTTGCATTGTCAGACTCACAATTGCTGTTTTTATTTCTGGTAGTACTTCCAATTTATTGTTCAAAGTGTAACCCAATAATCTCAACCTATCTGGCGTATTAATATCTTGAATATGCTCATGAATATGAGAATGATTTACTCCTCTTTCTATCAAATCGGCAGCAATTCTGTGCGTTTTGGGTGTAGTCGCAGGAAATCTAAACGAACCTGTATCGGTTAATAAACCCGTGTAAATACAACTTCCTGTTGCTGTATCAATTAATTCTAAATCTCCATTTGCTTCTATCAATTCATACACCAACTGGCAAGTAGAGGAAGCTTTTACATCAGAAAAAGTATAAGAAGCATAATCTTTTGGCTCCTGATGGTGATCTAACATTACTTTGGTACAAGTTGCATTGGTAATCAATTGTCCTAGTTCATTTCCTACCCTAGTCTGGTCATTAAAATCCAAAGTGAAAATTACATCTGCATTTTTTATTTGCTCTGTTACTTCTTTTTTGTTTTTATCAAAAATAAGCATAGACTCATTTTCTGGCATCCATTTCAAAAAATTTGGGAAATTATCTGGCTGGATAACTTGCGATTTTATTCCTTTATTTTTTAAAAAATGAAACAAGCCAAGTGTAGAGCCAACAGAATCACCATCAGGACTTTTATGTCCAAAAATAAGGATGTTATTGGCCTTGTTTAGTTCCTCAAATAAGCTTGCTAGTTGTTGTTTTTCGAATATTGGATTTGTCATGCTCAAAAGTACTACTTAATCTCTGAAAAATAAATAACCTTCCAGCAAATAAATCACAACTAAGAAATAGAATCCAAAGCAAATTTTATTTCGCTTATTAAATCTTCATAATTCTCGACTCCAATAGAAAGCCTCACCAAATTATCAGTAATTCCTATTTCATTTCTCAATTCTGGCTCTAATCCTATGTGAGTCATACTAGCAGGATGCTGTGCCAAACTCTCTGTGCTTCCCAAACTCACTGCGAGTTTTATTACTCCCAAATTATTTAGAAATTTAAAAGCTTCTTTTTCTCCTCCATTTACCTCAAAAGAAATCATAGCACCTGGTCCAGAATATTGCTTTTTATAAATTTTGTACTCTTTGGTATTTTCTTCTAAACTACCCAAGTAATGAACTTTCTTTACTGCCTTGTGAGTAGCTAAGAATTTTGCAATTTCTTGCGCATTTCTTTGCTGTTGCTCCATTCTTATTTTTAGCGTTTCTAAACTTCTTAGAAGTAACCAACAAGTGTGAGGATTTGCCATATTTCCTAAAAACGTTCTCAGCACTTTAACTCTTCCCATTAATTCTGCATTTCCATTCACTGCGCCTGCAATTAAATCACTGTGACCTCCTATGTATTTCGTAGCAGAATATATCACTAAATCAGCTCCGTGATTCATTGGGCTTGACCACAATGGTCCCATGTAAGTATTATCCACAGTCAAAATTACTTTCTTTTCTTCATTAGAAAAATGGTTGCTGATTTCTTTGCATACTGAAATATCAATTATTGCATTTGTAGGATTTGCAGGGGTTTCTACAAAAATTTGAGCTAGCTTGTCAGCTTTTCCTGTTTCGTTTATTCTCTCTATTATTGTTTCCTTGCTATCTTCTGCAGTGAAAGAGACAACCTCTACTCCTATTTTTAATAGAAAATTATTGATAAAATGATTAGTTCCTCCATAACTTGGCGAGCTGAACAATAATAAATCTCCAGGGTTCAAAAATTCTAATAAAACAGTACTAATTGCAGACATGCCACTTTCAAAAATTGCACTGTCGTCACAATTATCCCACAATGAAAGTCTATTTTCTAAAATTTCAAGATTTGGATTATTTATTCTACTGTAAATCAATCCCAAATTCTCTTCCGCTTCTTTTTCTCTTATTCCATATGCTACCTCAAAAAAAGCTTTTCCTTCTTCAGCTGTTTTAAAAACAAAAGTAGAGGTCATAAAGATAGGCGGTTTTATTGCTCCCTCAGATAATTCCGGTTTATATCCGTGTGACATCATTAAACTCTCTGGCTTGTAATTTTTAGTATCCATGGCTTGTGTTTTTTTAATTATTCAAATCTAATAATAACCAAACATATTACTGTACAACCATCAATATTCAGTGTATTTTCCTGATAAATATAGAAAATTAAGTAATTTTGAATAATACGTATGTTTTTACCGATAAAAATAGGAAATTTTCCCTTTATGAAACTAGATAATATAGATAGACAATTATTAGAACTGCTACAAAGAGATTCTAAAATGAATATTAAAGAAATATCTGCCAAACTCAATATTTCTAAGACTCCTATTTATGAGAGAATAAAAAAACTTGAAAAAGAGGGCGTTATTGAAAAGTATGTAGCCATATTGAATAGAAAAAAGATCGAAAGTTCTATGGTTGTTTTCTGCTCAGTATCTCTTGATAGTCAAAAGCTTAAAGAGATAAAGTTATTTTCGGCTTCTGTCTTAAAAATACCTGAAGTGATGGAATGCTATTTGATGGGAGGTGAAAATGATTTCTTACTGAAAGTAGTAGTAAAAAATTTGAATGATTACCATTTATTTTCTTCCGTAAAATTGGCCGCTTTGCCCTATGTAGCTCAAATAAGAAGTACTTTTGTGTTAGATGAAATAAAGAGAGCAACAGTTTTGCCTATTTACTAATTTCCCTTTTAAAAAACTTTGGGCTCTTTTCCGTTTATCAATCGTCCAATATTTTTGGTGTGAGTGATAATTATCAACATACTCATTATCACTGAAAACCAATTGAGAGAAATGTACTCAGATTTATAAATCAAAATAACAAATAAAGGAAAGGACACAGCCGCAATCATGGACGAGACCGAGACTATTCGGGAGAGCAGCAAAACCAGGAGAAAAACTCCCATACAACTGAAAGCTGCTATGGGATCGAGGGCTATCACAACTCCTAATGTAGTTGCAACTCCTTTGCCGCCACTAAAATTTGCGAAAACAGGATAAATGTGACCAACTACTGCTGCAATTCCTAGCAAGATTTGGATATTCATAAACGAATTAGTCATGGTATCCAGCCCCAAAGAATGAGATAATACATAAACTGAAAACCAACCTTTTAGCACATCAAAAATAAGTACTGGAATTCCCGCTTTCTTTCCCAAAACCCTAAAGGTGTTGGTTGCCCCTGCATTGCCACTCCCAAACTCTCTAATATCTTTGTCATAGATTTTTTTTCCTACCCAAACTGCCGTAGGAATTGAACCCAAAATATAGGCTAAAACAATTACTCCAATTATTAATACTGTCATTTACTAGTTTAAAAATTAATCCTCTTCTTCCTCCTCTTCTTCTTCATCCTCGTACTCATCTTCATATTCATCCTCGTTTTCCTCGTCTTCTTCATCAATATCTTGATCGTCAAATCTTTCTTCCAAATCAGATTGGAAATTACGCATAAAAAGAAGTGGCTTATTCACGGATGAAAGGCCATAATAGAAATCTTCTTCGCCTTTCTTTCCTTTCACCTTTTTATCTTTTGCAGGCGTCATTTGAACCAAATTATTGAATTTCTTATCCGTAGAATAAGTCTGCATTTCTCCATTTTTGTAATAGAAATAGTAGAATCCTTGAGGCTTGTACTCAATCAAAAATCCAACTCGGTCTCCTGTTTTTCTTTTCTCAATTTGAACATAGACTTTACATCTTCTGAATAATTGATTGGCTCCCAGGGTTGCAATATTAGCAAATCCTTGCGACAAGAACGATTGAGAATTTTCGTCCCAATAGAATTGAAGATCAAACAATGTGATTTTACTCATCAACTCTTTTGGGAATTTATTAAATCTACCAGCATTGTAAAATTGACTGATATCTTCAGCTGCAGTTTTTGGACTCAAAATTTGATTCAAGTACAAGTCGTAATTGCTCTTTTTGATTTCAATCAGTTCTTGAACTTGAGTATTTGCAATCTCTTGATTCATTTGACCTATCATCTGCATATTGAAAGGAAAATCAAAACTCATGGTTGCATCCATTGTCAAGAATGTATCTTTCAGTTTGTTGAAGTTCATTTCTCCAACCATGTTCACTTTCATCTGGTTCAAGTTACCTGCTACATTCAAATCTCCAATGGTGTAAAAACTGCAAGTTTCATCATCAAAACCAATGTAATTTCCTGCTAATTTATTATTTAATAACTTTTCCTTGGGCCCAATCTCAAACAATCCTTTTTCTTTGTTGTATGACAAGAAACCAACTGCTGGCGTTAGCGCTTCATCACTTTCTATTCGCTTGTCTGCCAAAAAAGCTGTATAAAACTCTAGTCCGTCTTCTTTACTCAATGTTGGGCCAGATACTTTGTCTTTGAAATAATCACCCAAAGGAATAATAATCTTACTTGTGTCTACCACAGCATTAAATTTTATCCAATCTACAGCCAAGTCTTCGCACATAGTAATTATCTTTGTCTGTCCGTCAAAGTCCACTCCTGCGTCACTTCCTTTCACTTTAATATTTCCGTAATACCTAAATTGAGGACTTAAGTAAAAATTAGAATCTTCTGCAATTGTTCCCTCTGCAATCGATACTCCTTCCGAATTGGGTTCAATGATAGAGAAGAAAACTTTGCTGTTGATAGTCTCGTCCGAAGAAACTTGATAATTTCCATTTCCAATGTAGCTTGTGCTAGAAATAAATTCAACTTCTGCGTCAATAAACTGATGATATTTGGTCGTATAATTCGAGACAATTGTTGCGTTCTTTATAGCTTTTAATTCAGCATTTTTTGAGATTACAATCCCTTTATCGTCTGGAATAATCCTTGAATCTGCCACCACCACGTAGGGCACCTCTTTGCAGATAATCACATTGCTGTCAATGTCATAAGATGCAATCCCGGAAAAGAATCCAAGCTTTTTCTGTTCATCTTTGGTCGACACAAAGTTTGGAATTAAATTCTTGTTTTCGTCATAGTTTTGGAAATTGGCCGTATCAATTACTTTTTTAAAATTCATCTTATTCTCATCCATCATCCAATCAAATTCGTCAATCTTAGCTTTGAATTTATTGAGCGGAAAAGCAATGACAGCAGCACTGTTGTTTGATATAAATTCTCCTTTTCGTTTGGTGTAATCTAAACTCATTTGCATGTTGGTAGCCTCCAAAGAGGGCGGATCGTTCTTGGCCACTCCCAAGATTTTAAAGTCAGCCAAAGCAGCATCCACATTGATTTGTCCTAAAATAAATTCCTCGGAGTTCACTTCAATTCTATTGGATGTATAAATTCCTTTCCCTGTCATTTTATCTTTCGTAAGAGTTACTTCTCCATCAAACTTTGTTTTCCCATCTGCATACAAGTTCATTGCGGAATCAACATTTCTTGCTTTCCAAATTCCTTTTTGCGGTTGGAAAGTAATGATACAATTTTTACTCACAATATCTGGCACATTGGGCAGTGTCTGCGATTTATTGGTATACTCACCTACTTTGGCAACCAATGAATCTGGAAAAAAAGTAATCAACTCAGAATTAGCTTTAGAAGTCAGAAAACTTACTTCTCCTTTCCCTGTCAATCCAGCTGTGTTTAGCCTCAATTCATTGTCATATTTTCCTGGACTTTTGTAAATATTATCACTTACATTTTTCAAATTAAATCCTAGCGTATAATCATCCATTAGTTTCACTTCTCTCTCCATGGGTGGAAAAATATCTGCTGAATATAAAGTTCCTGGAAAGGCAACTCCCGCAGCCGAAAACGATAACAAGCTATCCATTTCAAACGGAGCCACTTCAAAATAGAAGTTTTCTTTGTTATAAATCCCTTTGTAAATCTCTTGATTATCGTAATAAATTTTGGGACTATTTGTTACATACAGCCTAGGGTAATGAGCAAAAGATTTACTTTTACCTGATTTATTGTTTTCTCCATCTATGGTGATTTCCCCTTTCAAGTTATGCAATTTAGAGAGTAATTTCAATTGCTTGTTGCTTGTCTTGTCATCAACAGGATAGACTCTCATACGCATGGAATCTATGTTTTCAAACGATAAAGCAAATTTGTTGTAATCAAATTTAATATCAGAACCAAAATACTCTGTTCTTCCTGCATTAATAACTCCAGAAAAAGTTATCGATCTATTTTCTCCTATTTCAATTTCTCCTTTTTTAGGATATAACCTCACAAATTTCTTTCTGCTCAAATCAAATTTCCTAACACCTGATACATTTATAGCTAAAGATTTTAAATCAAGAATTGCGTTCTCGGCTTTTTTATTGGACGAGAAAATGAAAATATCGTCATAATCTCCGTCTTTTGATCTACCATTTACATAAGACTCAAGCTTTGGCTTGACTACAATAGTTTTTGCTGCAGCATCAAATTTTATCAAACCAATGTTACTCATCTTCGTCAGGTAATTAGCCAAATCTGAATACAAGCTCTTGGTGTGTGAAGCAAATTCTACTGCAGAAATTTCATAATTTTCTTCGTAAGAGACTTGGTAATCATATAACTCATTAATCAAATTCTTACTTCCAAATTTAAAATCATTGAAATCTCCAGAATTATAATAATTGGCTGATTCGAAAGTCGCTTTGCTCTCTCCTAATGACTGTACAGAACCAAAAACTAGTTTATCTTCTCCTTCTTTCCATGTCAAACTTTTGAAATGCATATTCATTTTATGATAACTGCTTTCAAATGGATTATCTACACTTTTATTTTTGACCGAACCAATAATCGCAAATCTTTTTGTTGGGTCGTAAGTGAAATCGCACGCAGATTGAGTGATTTTTTCGCCCGTTTTGATAAAAACGGTAGCTTCTGCATCTTTGGATAAAATTTTATCTGAGCTAATCAAAACACTTTTAGATTTAATTTCGATAAATCTTTTTCCAGCTCTGTTCAAAGTAATACTTGCTTTGTTCTTGCCGCTTGCTCCACCTTTGAATTTCATTCCTTCAAGTGCAAAGCTCCCAGAATAATCTACATTTGGTAAAATCTTTTTTAATTCTACACTTTGATTATATGAAGTAAATTGAGGGTATCTTGCTTTTTCAATAGTGGTGAAAGTAATTACTTTTTCATAAATTTTTCCCTTGATAGGATTTTTAAGATAGCTTGTGTGCAAGGTTACTGAATCTGCGCCAAAACCAGCACTTTTAAAATTTATTCTGAAGTTGGACAATTCTGCAAAAGTCTCGTTTTTAGGTAATTCAACTCGTTCCCAAGTTACTACCCCATTCTTCCCTACGAATGAATTGGTAGAGATATTTAGCACTCCTGAAGTTCCGTATATGAGCGAACTGTCATTCTTTGCAACACACATCAAATCAGCATTTTTGAAAGTCACAAAAGCTCCGTTTTTATAGGAGAAAGTATATGTCCCTTTGGCCAATTTCCATTTTACTGATGAACTTGAAGAAATCAAATCACTATTGAATAAACCATCTGTGAATCCTATAAAATCGGTTAATCTCCTTTTATTTCTTGATTTCAACAACTTTTTCATCAAATCCGCCCAACTGTCAAATTCTCCGGCTTTCAGATTCTCTGTCTTTCCAAGTCCGTTTATAGTTTTGAAATAAGAGAAAAAATCTGGTTTTGGTTTTACTTTTTTATTCAGTAGTTCATTAGCAAAGCTAACAATAGTGTTTTTTTGAGCAACAGTGAATCCAGAAATGTAAGTAGACTCAAGCTCTGATTTTAAAGATTTTGCAAGCGATTTATCGTATGTCTTTACATAGTTCTCTACGTCATCCAAGAATTCATTATCCGCTACCCTGAATTCTGTTACCTGAGAGAATAAAAGAGATGAGATGAACAGTAAAAAAATAGTGGTGTAAAATCTCATAATCGCGTGTTTTTTAATTAGTTTTTGATAAACTGAGCCAATGCCCAGCCTTCTCTTTCGGCTACATTTACAAATGCTAACCCTTGATTTGCAGCCTCCTTTTGTATAATAGAAACATCCGAAGTGTAAAATCCACTCATGTAAATTATTCCTCCTTTTTTCATGGAAGAGACGTAGTGTTTCATATCATTAACGAGAATATTTCGGTTTATAT
>JBDMYC010000115.1:0-3052 GCA_039770535.1 Flavobacteriales bacterium | reverse complement strand
TCTTTTTAACCCTACGGACAGAGTGCTCTTGGCAGAGTTGAGACTCAAAATAACAGAAATCAACAAAAAGCAAATCGCATTTTTGTAAAACGAAAACGGAGAACCAAAAGCAAACTCTTGATTGGTAAAACGAGCAACAAAAAAACCAATGATTGCCAAAGCCAACAACACCAGAAAAAATCTCAATGTTCGGTATCTCCCTTTATTGATGTCCCACAACAACATCAATGAAAAAAGGATGACGGTTAGGTTCTTTAACATGTTAAATCCTCCGCGATCTATCAAAGCAAAACCTTGGGTATCGGCAACGAGGTAGAACAAGCTAAACCCTAAAGAAATCAACAAAAACGAATACTTTGATATTTTTTTGTGGAAGAAAAGCCCCAAAGAAACAAGTCCTAACCCAAAGTCTGTGTATTCTGGAGAAAATGCAAAACTTCCTGAAGTAAGCAAATAACTTCCTCCGTACAATAAAATAATCAGGATGTAAACGATAAATACTTTGTTGTCATTTTTCATTTCTGTCTAATTTTCAGTGGTTCAATCTTATACTTTCACTCCTTTTCAAAGTTCGTTTTATCTCACCTGAGAGTCAATAAAAAGGTAGAATTAATGTATTTTAGTACGAGAATCGACAAATATACTAAACTATGACAACCTCTCGCTATCCTCATTTACTCGAACCTCTTGATTTGGGATTTACCACGCTCAAAAATCGAGTAATAATGGGAAGTATGCACACTGGACTGGAAGAAGAAAAAAACGGCTACGACCGAATGGCTGCCTATTTTTCTGAGCGTGCAAAAGGGCAAGTAGGATTGATGGTAACTGGGGGAATAGCACCAAATCGCCAAGGCTGGACAGCTCCATTTACCAGTAAAATGACGAGCAAACGAGAAGCACGCAAGCACAAAAAAATCACAAAAGCAGTTCACGATGCAGACGGAAAAATTTGCATGCAAATTCTTCATTCTGGCCGATACGGTTATCATCCTTTGGCTGTTGCTCCCAGTGCAATAAAATCTCCGATAAGCCCATTTAAGCCCTGGAAACTCTCCAAATATGGAGTAAACAGAACTATTCGTCACTTTGTGAGAGCAGCAAAACTGGCCAAATACGCTCGGTATGATGGTGTGGAAATTATGGGGAGCGAAGGGTATTTGATTAACGAATTTGTATCAGCCAAAACAAACAAACGAACCGACAAATGGGGAGGAAGTTTTGAAAACAGAATTCAATTTCCTTTGGAAATAATAAGAAAAACAAGAGAAGCAGTTGGAGAAAATTTCATCCTTATTTTCCGACTTTCTATGCTCGATTTGGTGGAAGAAGGAAACACTTGGGAAGAAACCGTTCACTTTGCCAAAGAAATAGAAAAAGCCGGAGCTACTATCATCAATACAGGGATTGGGTGGCACGAAGCTCGTGTTCCAACTATTGCTACAATGGTTCCTCGTGGCGGTTTTTCGTGGGTAACCCAAAAAATGATGAACGAAATTAAAATTCCATTGGTTACTACCAATAGAATTAACACTCCTCAAAAAGCGGAAGATATCTTGGCGAGTGGCCATGCCAATTTAGTTTCTATGGCTCGGCCTTTTCTTGCTGATCCCGAGTTGGTAAAAAAAGCAATAGAAGGAAGAGAGGATGAAATAAACACCTGCATTGGTTGCAATCAGGCGTGTTTGGATCATGTTTTTAAACAAAAAACTGCTAGCTGTTTGGTAAATCCAAGAGCTTGCCACGAAACCATACTGAACTACACTCCTACTCTTTCGCCAAAAAAAATTGCTGTAGTTGGTGCGGGACCTGCTGGGCTTTCGGCTGCAACAATTGCTGCTGGGCGTGGTCACCACGTTACTTTGTTTGAGGCACAAAGCGAGATTGGTGGACAATTCAATATTGCCAAACTCATTCCTGGTAAAGAGGAGTTTTATGAGACTTTGAGGTATTTTAAAAAACAAATAAAACTTCACAAAGTAGAACTTAAACTCAACCACAAAGCTACTGCTCAGGAGTTACTGGAGTTTGACGAAGTAATTATTTCTACGGGAATAAAACCGAGAGCAATTGAACTGGATGGCATGGAAAAAAACACCGTCCTGGATTATGAAGATGTATTGAAACACAACAAACCAGTTGGAAACAAAGTTGCCATTATTGGTGCTGGAGGAATTGGGTTTGATGTGGCAGAATTCCTGTCTCACGAAGGAAAATCTCCTTCGTTGGATACTGATTTATTTTTGAAAGAATGGGGGATTGACGGGACGAACTCCACGCGTGGTGGACTTTTGAAACCTGCACCCCATCCCTCGCCAAGGGAAATAACCATGCTACAGCGTAGCGAGACCAAAGTGGGAAAAGACTTGGGAAAAACTACGGGCTGGATTCACAGATCTTCGCTTAAGATGAAAAAAGTAACCATGCTAAATGGCGTGTCTTACGGCAGAATTGATGAGAATGGAATTCACATTACACGAAACAACCAATCTCAATTCATAGAAGCGGACACAATTGTAGTTTGTGCTGGACAAGTAAGCGTAAATGTACTACACGAGGAATTGATTGCTCTGGGTAAAACTCCTCACCTCATTGGTGGCGGAAAACTAGCCAAGAAAATTGATGCACAAAGAGCAATTCGCGAAGGGAGTGAATTGGGGGCTGGGATATAAAACACACTCACAAACACTTCATTAGATATTCAACACAACCTGTTTTTATCCACTCCTTTTCTACTCCAGACAAATGGCACACAATAGGAATTTATTGAATTGCTGGAACCAAACAATAGTTAAATAATTGATTGTCATTACATTGAGTCTGTCCTGAAATTATTTCTAAAAAAATAACTTTAGAATGATTTAATAAACAACACCTTTACACTTCATTAATCAATTCATATTCAAATAAATAACTAAGTTAAAACAAATCCAAGGTCTTGATAACATACCAAAATGAAACCTAAATAGGAATAATATATTAAGAGTTCAATTCTAACCCAAACCCATAACTGAATGATTTTGAATAATCAAGAATTAAAGTTATCTTGGTG
>JBDMYC010000114.1:0-15197 GCA_039770535.1 Flavobacteriales bacterium | reverse complement strand
CATTGTAGCCGAAGCTATTGAGAATGCAAAAGAAAATGCCAAACGAAATGAAGTGGAAACTGCAAAATGGTTTGCTGCTGATGTGGGTAAATTCTTAGCAAAGTATCCACAGTATGAGGGCAAGATAAAAACAATCGTACTAGATCCGCCAAGAGGAGGAATTGCGCCAAAAACTTTGGCAAAAGTTGCGAGTTTGGATGCAAAACGAGTAGTTTATGTTTCTTGTAATCCAGCTACACAATCTAGAGATGTGGAGGTATTTAGAGAAAACGGATATGCAATGAAGAAGATAAGTTTTGTAGATCAATTTCCGCACACTTCCCATATCGAAGCAATAGCAATTTTTGAAAAATAAAATAGAATTTTTTAACAAAATTTAGAGTTGTTGAATTATTTTGATTATTTTGTTAAATAATGAACAAAAAAATTTTCTTCTATTACAATACTTATTACCTTTGTATAGTAAAAAAAGAATAAAGTAAAAAACTGTAAATGAGTAATATATCTAAAATTATAGAGAAAGAGATTTCAGCATCTCCTTTCCTTGAAGAATCCATAGCTGAAGATTTAATTAATATTTCATCCCTAGCAAGGATGCTGAAGCCAAAAGTGGAAGCAGAATTGGGAAAAGAAGTGAAAACGGGAGCGCTAGTTATGGCGATTAATAGAATGCAATTCGAAAAATTTCATGAAATAAATGGTCGTATTGAAGAATTTATGAATTCTTTGGGCGATATCATTATCAGGAGTAATTTGAACGATTATGCATTTAAAAATTCTCCAACTTTGGCGCAAGCACAAATGAAATTGATAGAAGCGTCTAGCGATTTAATTGACGGTTTTTGTACCGTTTCTCAAGGAGTTTACGAGTCCAATATTGTGGTGATTAAATCCTTAGCAGACAAAGTGGATGAGCTATTTGCAGAAGAAACACAATTATTTAAACTAGAAGATTTATCTTCGGTAACACTAAGATTGCCAGAGTTTAACGTCCCTGGAGCTTATTATTTTTTATTAAAGAAAATAGCTTGGGAAAACATCAATATCTACGAGATTATTTCTACTACAAATGAAATTACTTTGGTCGTGAAAAACGAGGATATCGATCGTGTGTTCTCTTTATTAATGTCTTTTAAGAAAAAATAATTCATGTTTTCACTGATAAGAAAAGAAGTAGGAAGTTTTTTTAGTTCCATAGTGGGGTATATCACGATTGTAATTTTTTTGTTATCAATCGGGATTTTTATGTGGGTAATTCCAGGACAAACCAATGTGTTTGATACTGGGTACTCTGACCTTGGATTCTTGTTTGTGAATGCACCAGCAATTTTTCTTTTCCTTATTCCTGCAATTACCATGAGGCTGTTTGCCGAGGAACGCAGAATGCAAACGCTCGAGCTTTTGTTCACAAAACCAATTACAGATTTTCAAATTGTGCTGGCTAAATACATTGCAGGTTTGGTGCTTCTTATTTTTTCACTTTTGCCTACTTTGGTTTATTATTATTCTGTAGTGCAATTGGGTGATCCTGTTGGGAATATCGATTCTGGAGGAACGATTGGTTCCTACATTGGACTGTTCTTTTTGGGAGCTGGTTTCTTAGCAATTGGTCTTTTTGCGTCTTCGATAACTACGAATCAAATTGTTTCCTTTTTGGTAGCTGTGGTGCTTTGTTTTTTTGTTTACCTAGGTTTTGATTTCATAGGAAAAAACATTGCTTCTGGAGATTTGGCTTACGGTATTAAGAATTTTGGAATCGAAGAGCATTATGCCTCTATCCAAAGGGGAGTAATTGATTCACGAGATATTTTATATTTTATCAGTTTGATAATTGTCTTTTTATTGGCAACCAAACTGAGTTTAAAAAGAGCTAAATAATGAAAGGAAATTCTAAAATATTAGTTCAAATAGTAGCTGTAGCTCTTGTTGTTTTTTTGGTGAATTACATTGGTTCCAAAAAGTTCTTGCGAGTAGATTTGACTGAAGAAAAAATTCATTCTCTGTCAGAGACAACCATTGATATTCTTGAAAATGATTCATTGATAAAAGATGAGTTGAGATTTGAAGTATACTTGGAAGGAGATTTACCGCCCAAATTGAGAAAATTACAACTGGCACTGAAAGAGAAATTGAGCGAGTTGAAAGCTTATGGAGGTTCCAATATCTTTTATGAATTTATTGATCCAGCAAAAGAAGAGTCAAGAAAGGAAGAGGTCTTCAAACAGCTTTATGAGCAAGGTTTACAACCTACAAAAGTGACTACTTTGGTGGGAGGAACTAAATCAGATATTTTGTTGTTTGGAGGAGTAATGCTCAGAACGATTGACAATAGAAATATTCCTATTCAAGTGCTTTCGCCCAGTAATTTGGATCCAAATAGTGGTGCAGCAATTCCAGTTCCCATTGATTTTATACCTGTAGAGGATATGATCAATGACCTAGAATATTTATTGCTCGAAGGAATTTACAAGGCAGTGAATCCCAATAGAAAGAAAATTGGTTTTCTGCAAGGTCATGGCGAATTGAGAGAGGTAGAAAGGTATGATGTGACGTATGAATTATCTAAATTTCACGCAGTCGAAGACATTACTTTGAAGGGGAAATTAAATGCTCTGGATAATTTTGATGCCTTGGTAGTCGCCAAACCAACACAGCCGATCAATGAAAAAGATAAGTACCTGATTGATCAATTTATCATGAAAGGAGGTAAGGTAGCTTGGTTGATTGATCCTGTGGAAGTAAACCAAGATTCCTTGGATTTCAATGAACAAACTTTTGGACTGGATAGAGAGTTGAATGACATTGATGAACAGATATTTAACTACGGAGTTCGACTCAACAAGGATTTGGTTATTGATGTGAATTCGATTAAAATTCCGCTAGGAGGAAATATGTACAAATGGTATTATTATCCTTTTGTAAGAACAGAACAAATTGACAATGTGATCGTGAATAACGTGAATCCAATTCGATTGAAATACGCTAGTACGTTAGATTTATTGAAAAATCCAGAAATAACAAAGACTCCTTTATTACTGACTTCAGATCGATCTATTACGTATAAAATTCCAGTTAGGATTAATTATCAAATGATTGGATTAAAGGAAGATGTAATCAAATATAACGCAACTCCTAACAGAATCGTAGCAGCAATGCTCGAAGGGAAATTCAAGTCAAGTTTCAGAAATAGGTTGACAGCTAATTTTCTCAAAAACTCACCAGTAAAGCATCTTGACGAAGGTGTGCAGAATAAAATGTTGGTAATCAGTGATGGAGATATTATCAATGCAGAGGTTGATTCTTTTCAGAACCGAAAAGGAAAAATGATTGTGAGACCCTTGAATATTAATTTCGATAAATTTGACAGAAGCATGACCTTTGGAAACAAAGAGTTTTTTGTGAATGCCATGGAAAGTTTGATGGGAGTGGATGATTTGATTCCTTTGCGAAGTAAAACGATAACCTTGCGTCCATTGAACAAAGAAAAAGTGGTAGCAGAAAGGTCATTCTGGAAAGCTATTAATGTGTTTATTCCAATACTTGTTATTTTTGTTTTCGGAGTGTTTTATAATTTTCTGAGGAGAAAGAGGTTTTCGTAAATCAAGAAATGAAATGAGAAATAAGACGACTTCGTTTATTTTTTAAAATAAAATGCTTTCATTCTGTTCTCATTCCTTGTATATTCATGAAAATTTAATCAATTGATCAAGAAAGCCCTTCTTTTTACATTCTTATTTCCATTTGTTTCCTTTTCAGGAAATGATAATTTTCATATTGGCGCAAGAAATTCGGGAATGGGAAATACAGGATTGACATTGGCAGATGTTTGGGCAATTCGCTACAACCAAGCAGCTTTGGCAGATGTAAATCAAATTGCAGTTGGAGTTTCTTATGAAAGTAGATTTCTCACAAAAAGTCTAGGAATCCAATCCTTTGCAGTTGCTTTACCTACAAAAAGAGGAACATTTGGATTAAATTACACTGGTTTTGGAGATAATTTGTACCGAGAAACCAAAGTTGGTTTGGGTTATGGAATGGCATTATCCGAGAAATTCAACATTGGAATTAGACTCAACTATCACTCTTTGCGATTAGGAAATAATTATGGCAATGCTAATAGCTTAACTTTTGAAATAGGTTTTGTTGCAAAGCCAATAAAAAACCTAGAAATTGGGTTTCATTTGTTTAATCCCAATGCAGTAAAACTGAATGATTACCAAAACGAAACCATTCCTGTTGTTGTGAACTTAGGTGTTTCCTATAAATTCTCAGAAAAATTGAGAACTAATGTAGAACTTGAAAAAGACATTGACCAAACTGCTTCCTTCAAAGTGGGACTCGAATATTTACCCCTAGAATACCTTTATATTAGAGCTGGATTCACAACCAATCCAACCATGCCAACGATTGGTTTTGGAGTAGTCAAAAAACAATTTAACATAGATTTTTCTGCTGCTTTCCATCCAAGCTTGGGAATTACGCCAGCTCTGGGAATGAGATATAGTTTTTAATGTTTAAGTTCTTATTCTATATCGCATTCTGTGTGTTGTTCTTGTCGCAAGTTGCATTTGCTCAAGGCGAATCTGCGGAGAAGAACGAAATTATTGAAACAAGAATCGAATACATTGGCGGAGAAAACGAATCGATAGATTATTCTACTTTGTTTGATGATTTGTACTATTTCTATGATAATCCTATCAACTTGAATAATACCAAAGAAGTAGAGTCTTTACTAGAAGTTGGTTTAATTTCTGATTTGCAATTATTGAGTTTGAAAAGGCACATTGTTACTAATAGTAAATTGATGACCATTTACGAATTGCAGGCTGTGCAAGGTTACGACATGGAGACAATTAGAAATGTATTGCCGTTTGTGAAAGTCTCTCAAGAATTGTTTACACCCAATGTTTCATTGAAAGAAATTCTTAAAAACTCAAGCAATGAAATCTATCTCAGAAACATACGCAGTGTGGAGCAAAAGCTAGGTTATTCTCCCAAACAAGACGAAGATGATACGCGTTATTTGGGTTCTCCTGACAAATTATTCTTACGTTATCGGTTTCGGTATTTGAATAAGATAAGTTTGGGATTTACAGCAGAGAAAGACGAGGGAGAAGAGTTTTTTCAGGGTACTCAGAAAAATGGGTTTGATTATTATTCGGCTCATTTTTTCATGAAAGATTTTGGTAGGCTAAAAGCTTTGGCAGTGGGAGATTATCATTTTCAGGTGGGGCAAGGATTAACTTTGTGGAGTGGATTAGCTTTTGGTAAGTCTATCGATATCAGCTCAGTAAAACGAAATGCAGTAGGAATAAGACAATATGCCTCAGCTGATGAAAATAACTTCTTGAGAGGAGCAGCAGCTAGTTTTGCTGTCACGAAAAAGATTAGTTTCTTAGCTTTTTACTCACGAAAAAGAATTGACGCAAATATCAGTGACACGCTTGATTTCCAGGAAAATGATTTAGCTTTCTCTTCTTTTCAAAACAGTGGATTTCACAGAACAGAATCTGAATTTAACGGAAAAGATGCCATTCTAGAAACTCATTTTGGAGGAAGGGTAGAATATGAAAATCAGGCGCTCAAGATAGGAGCTACAGGATTTGCTTCTCGATACGGAGGAGAATTTGATCGAAATTTAAATTTCTACAGTCAATTTGAGTTTGCCAACAATAAGAATTTTGTCGTAGGAATGGATTACAATTATGTCTTGAGAAATTTCAACTTTTTTGGGGAAATATCTCGCAGTGAAAATGGAGGATTGGCTTATGTAAACGGAATTTTAATGTCACTCGATCCTAGATTTTCGTTTACAGTATTACACAGGAATTATGGAAAAGAGTATCAAAATTTATTGAGCAATGGATTTGCAGAAAGTAATCCAAGAAACGAAAAAGGAGTTTATATGGGATTTGATGCTAAGCTTTCTCGTCAATTTAACTTGACAGGTTTCATTGACTTTTTTACTTTTCCTTGGCTCAAGTTTCAGGCCTACACACCCAACTCAGGTGGGTACGATTACAATGTGCAGTTGACTTACAAAAAAAGCAGAAATTTCACAGCTTATGCCAGAGTAAGGTATCAAAATAAGGAATTGAATTTTAGCGGAGTAGATTCAGAAACGTACCAATTGGCAGATGAAAAAAGATTCAATTACCGAATCAATTTGTCGTATAAAATAACCGACTATTTGACTCTTAAAAATAGGGTAGAGGTGGTTGATTATCAAAAAGGAGATGGAGACAAAGAGCTCGGTTTTTTGGCTTATCAAGATGTGGTTTTCAAACCCAAATCAAAACCTTATTCGCTCACAGCTCGTTACGCTTTGTTTGATGTAGAAAGCTACAATGCAAGAGTTTATGCTTATGAAAATGATGTTTTGTATTATTTCTACATTCCAGCTTATTACCGAGTAGGAAGTAGGTTTTACCTCACTGCAAGATACAAATACCGCAAGAAATTCGATTTCTGGGTGCGCTACGGAATGTGGAATTATCGAAACGAAGACACAATCCTCAGTGGATTGGAAGAAATCCAAGGAAATATCCGTTCTGATGTAAAGGTTGTTGCTAGGTATTTGTTTTAAATAATTGAATTTGCCTATTTGTTCTCTATACATATTAATTTCCCTGTCGATCAATTAATCCACTCGAATTAACATTTTCTACTTTAATTACATTTATTTCTTCCCTGTCATTCCTGCGCAGGCAGGAATCTTGAAACGAGAATATTACAAATAGCATTTCAGATTAATAAGATTCCTGCGTTCGCAGGAATGAGAATCGTTTTTTCTAAAGAAAAAAGTTAAGTTTTATTTTATATTAGTTGTCTTTTTATTCGAAAAACAAGATGGGTTAAGAATTTCATTCCTTTTTAAAAATAGTCAGTTTTTTAAATGTAATTGATAAGTCAGAATTTGCTGATGTAATAATTTTATCTCCAGTATCTGTCGGAAAAAAATCAATAAGAAAACCTTTATTATTCTTATCAATATATACTTCGTCAATAACTGTTGAGCAAGTATTGTAATGATCAACAAATCTGAATTCAATTACATCTTCAAATATCAATTTTAAAGTCTCAAATTCTCCATTATTTTCCTCACTCATACAATTGATTATAATTGTTATTTTTCCTTTAACTCCTGCTTTAGATGAAGAACTATCGTAAGTAAAATTATTAATTAAAGCATCAGCAAAATTATAATATGTTTCTTTTATTTTATCTATTGAATATATCATTTCCTCCTCTAATATTTTTATATACAAAAAAAATCCCCCACAAAAACTGCAGGGGATTTAAACTAATTACTAGTCACTATTTACTAATCACTCAAAAGATTAGTTATTCAACTTCATCATTCTAACTTCCACACGTCTGTTTTTAGACTTGTCTTCTTCGCTATCGTTAGATTCAGCTGGTTTTTCTTCTCCGTAGTTTTTGATTACAATACGGTTAGCGTCAACTCCCTTGCTTATTAAGTATTTCTTAGTCTGCTCAGATCTTTTGTTAGACAATGCCATGTTGTATTCCAAACTTCCGTCACTGTCTGTGTGACCCAGGATAAGAATTAAGGTACTTGCGTTCATGTTTACTTTGGTAGAGAAAGTGGCCAGTTTCTTTTTGTATTGTGACCTCACGTTCGATTTATCAGAATCAAAGTATACGTTCACATAATCCATAGTCACCATATCGTCCAATACTTCTGCAACAGTCATGTCTTGCATTTCTTTTTTATTGTTATCCAATAAAGTTTCAATGTCTACTTTTTCAACTCTTGGGTACCTCACTTTGTTCGTTTTCTTTCTTCTAGAAGTTGGACAACCAAAGTTATCTGCTGGTCCTGGCTCGTTTACACAAGAATCAATGTTATCGTTCAGTCCATCACCATCACTATCTTGACAGCATGTCAATTGCTCTAGTGGACATCCGTTATTTTCATAAACTCCAGGAATCAAAGGACATCTATCAATCGTGTCGATAATTCCATCTTTATCCGTATCAGGACAACCTTTGTTTACTCTAAATCCTTTTTGAGTAGGGCAAGCATCTTCATAATCCATGATTCCATCTACATCTGTATCAGGACATCCGTTATATTTTCTTGGCCCTTTCACGTATGGACAGAAATCTTTGTAATCTGGAATTCTATCGCCATCCGCATCAGGACAACCTTTCATTTTCCATGTTCCAGAATCTGTAGGACATAAATCCAATTTATCCGAAACTAAATCTTTGTCAATGTCACTTGGCATTTTGTGCTTGATTCCAAAAGTAACACCTGCATACACGTTTGCATTGTAAACTCTTCTTTGTCCAATTAATGGATTGATGTTGTTTGCTCCAAAAAATACGTTTCTTATTCTAGCGTAAGCTCCCAAATTAAGTTGCCCGTTTCTTTGCCAAGTAATTGGCATTCCCACAGCCCAGTTTGCTTTTTCATACCTAGCTCCAATTGTGTTCACCATCAAGTCATGGATTTTCGAGGGATCGCTTCTTTCCCAAATTGGAAAAGAACCAGAGTAGTTCAGGTAGATATTAGGTAAGATTTGGTAATCAAATTGCAAGTTAAGTGCAGTAGGTAATCTCATTCTGAAATTTGTGTCCTCAGCTTCTTGGTTGTTTGTAGTTGTGGGCAACAATACGTCATTGATGTAAAACGAATTCAAATTATTGTCAAATAATTCTTTGTAGTTAGCAGTGTTGTTTTGGTCATTGATGAAATTGTAAGTATTAGTATCTTTCGTGTACCTCAAACTTCCAATGTTTGTGATAGAAGCACCAATTCTGTACTTGTATTTGTTCATGTGCTTACTCGGATTCTTTCTTTTTCTATCCATAGGATAATAGAAATCCTTGTATTTTGGTCTGTATTCGTAAACCACACCTATATCTGCCCCAAAACCAATGCGTGAAGCAAAAAGTTGATTTCTGTTGTCACTTTGACCATAGCTGAAAGCCATGTTGTCATAAGTCATTTGGTCATTTGCATTGAAAGTTACATTTCCTCCTTCCGTATGAAGAAATCTTGCGTCAATTCCATTCAAGATTTTAAATGTAATACCTGCTTTCCAAAATTGATCTTTTTTGTCAATTAATGTTCTTGCATAAGTCAAGTTGTGCTCTACCCATTTCATATTTGCATATCCTAGTGTTCCTTGGTCAAATGGTTTTCCGATACTGTTAGAGTCTCCTGTGAAAGAATTGAAATCTAGCAAAGTCAATTCATCTGCCATTCCATCAAAATTCGTAAAATCTTTATATTTGATAGAATATCCAATTGCATCAGTTGGCGTAATTTCCAAGAATCCAGAAAATGCAGTTACTTCTAACATTTCTGTGTAATATCCGTTAAAGACTGGCTTTCTGTATGCACTTTTATCAGGAGAGTTATGAATAAAGTTATTCATGTTTTGCCCAATGTAGTTATTGGATTGAGTGTAGTTTCCTCCAAAACCAATAGCCCATTTGTAGCGGTTATCAACCAAAGATGCTGGTTGCAAAGTGCTGCTAAAAGAAGCTGAGTAATTGTCCGTAACAAACCCATTATAGTGGCTCTGGGAATTAACATTTAATTGAAGAAGTGAGAGTGCAAATACCGCAAAGAGAATTCTTTTCATCTAATTTTTTTTTAATTTTTCGGTTAACATAGTTGGCTTAAAGGTAATAATTTTTATACATTTATTGTGTTATGTGATTGTAACATAACGAAATTATTTATTTATCGGAGCAAATTTCAAATAAACCGGATGCTAGAAAAATTTATATACTACCTAAATCCACTGACTATGTTTAGGTCCAAAAGTGAGGATTCAATCAATGGTTCGCACAAGAGTATGCAAATTATAAATAGGATATCTATCTACCTTTTCTTGTTTTGCATCATAATGATTGTGAAAAAGTACGTTTAATTTGTAATTCCCATTTTCTTCATCAAGAATTGTGCATTCATATTGGAGCAAATGCCTGATTTTAATTTATAATCAAAAATTAATTCGTCATTTTCTATTTCTACATCAAAATAGCTGTTGTCTATCTGAGAAGGAAAATCATCTTTGAGGCTACATAGAGATAAGTCATGCGTAGCAATAATTCCAGCAGTTTTATACTTAATTAGTTGTTGTACAAAACTTTTTGATCCTTCGGCTTTGTCCTTAGAGTTTGTTCCTTTTAGTATTTCGTCCAAAATAATAAATAGTTGTTGACCGTCTTTTAACTTATTAACTATCAGTTGTAATCTTTTCAATTCAGAGTAAAAGTAAGACTCGTTTTCTGATAAAGAATCTGAGGTTCGCATGCTCGAAAACAAAGGAAGCGGGGTAAAACGAAAAGCCGAGGCACACACAGAACTACCTGCCATGGCAAGAATGAGATTAGTACCAACAGCCCTTAAAAAGGTGCTTTTTCCGGCCATGTTTGCTCCTGTTATAATGGTGAATTTTTGCAAATCATCTATGTCAAAATCATTAGCAATTCTTGCATCAGTTTTTAATAATGGGTGAGCTAAATCTTTGGCAGATATTATTGTGTCTTTTCCCAGTTGTGGAAAAATATTTAGGGGATTGTTGTAATGAAAATTTCCTAAACTTGTTATGGTTTCCATTTCGTGAACTGCGTCAAACCAGCTTTTGATGTCCTCTGAGTTTTGCAACAACCATTCTTTCAATTTGAATAAATAATTTAAATCCCATAAAACCAAGATGTTCATCAAAATTGCAAAAATGGGATTACTACGGTTGTCAATTTGTTCAGTGATCTTATTTAGTTTTCCAATTTCATTAGAAGCAGATTTTTGGTTATTCGTTAGCTTAGCTTTTAATACTTTCAATTTTACACTTTCAAATTCTTCTTCTTCTATACAATTAGCAAGATGCTGATGTTGTGCAAGTACCGCTAAATAACTGCCAATCTTTTTATGCTGTTCGTTTACTAATTTAATGTGCCTCCCAGTGATGAGAAGCGGAATGAAAAATATAAAAATCAAAACAGAAATCGGAATCACTGAATAATAAGCTAGTAAAATAGCTCCAAAAATAACAGCAGGAACTAAACCAAGAATCAGTTTCCAAATCAGGATTTTTTCAAAAATTGGGATTTCATCTGCATTCCAATTAAGCAACTGTTCAATTTCATTTTCTTTGGTAGAATAATTAATTCCATTAGCAGCAAACTGCTGACGCCATTCCAATTTTATTGCTATTTCTTTGGTAGCTTGTTGTCTGTTTTCTATCTCGATAGCATCCGTTTCAAAATTGAGTAAGATTTTCGCTAGTTTTTTTTCTGAAGAGCGAGAAGTTGTCCTATTTAGATGCTGAAACAATGATTTTTTTCCAAATAAATCAATATCATGCGAATAATTGTGCTGGCTGTTTATGAATTCGTTTCCATTCCCAAAATTGGAATAATCGCCTTGGATACAGGCTATTTCTTTTTCATTTATTTCTTTTTTAATCCTCAGTATAGCCAAATGTGTTTTTTCTCGAGCATTTAATTTCACCAAATAACCGAATACGATAAGAGGGAGTAAAGTACCCCACAAAACCACTAAATTTGATAGGTAAATAGTGAGCCCAACTACTCCCATGAGTACAAAGAATGCAAGTATTCTTGAAATCATGATTCCAGAAAGTTTCTTTTTTTGCTCCTCGATAAGAGTCGATAAGACTTCAATATTACTTAGGTAAATTGCTTCGGGCATTTTATTATATTTTTGACTCAAAGTTAAAAGGATTATTGCTCATTTAATAGTTTTTAAACTAGAACATTTATATGTTTGCATAGATGTATTATTCACATATTGGAGTCAAAATGTGAAATAATTATCGTTATAAAAAATATAAAAGCATGAATAATATTGCAGTATTAGGGGCTGGAAGGTCTTCTTCTAGTTTAATTAGGTATTTATTAGATCAATCCGAAAAAATGGATTGGAAGGTGCGAGTGTGCGACAGAGATGTGAACACAGCCAAACAAAAAATAAACAACCATCCCAACGCAGAAGCTATTGAGTTTGATGTTTTTGATAAGGCAGAGGTTACTTTAGAAGTAGAAAAAGCAGATTTAATAATCTCTATGTTGCCTGCAAGAATGCATATTCATGTGATTGAAGAAGCGATTAAGCAAAAGAAAAATATTGTTACTCCATCCTATATTTCTCCTGAAGTAAGAGAGTTGGATACAGCTGCAAAAAAAGCAGGAATCATTGTGATGAATGAATTGGGGGTAGATCCGGGAATTGACCATATGTCAGCAATGAAACTATTAACAGAGATAAGAGAAGAAGGAGGAGAGATTTTAAATTTTGAGTCATTTACAGGAGGATTGGTTGCTCCAGAAAGTGACAACAATCCATGGAATTATAAATTTACTTGGAATCCTAGAAATGTTGTAGTTGCAGGGCAAGGTGGTCCAGCAAAATTCATTGAAGAAGGGCAATATAAGTACATCCCGTATAATAAATTGTTCCGTAGAACAGAGTTTATCGATATTGATGGATATGGTAAATTTGAAGGGGTTGCAAATCGAGATTCGCTCAAATATCAGTCTGTTTATGACTTAGAAGATGTGCAAACAATCTATAGAGGAACATTAAGAAGAGTTGGTTTTTCTCGCGCTTGGGACGTTTTTGTACAATTGGGAGCAACTGACGATAGTTACCAAATGGAAAATACAGAAGAAATGACATATAGAGATTTCATCAATTCATTTTTGTCCTATGATAAATCTGATTCTGTGGAATTGAAATTACGTCATTATCTTAAAATTGACCAAGACGATACTTTGTGGCAAAAACTAGAATGGTTAGGAATTTTTGAAAACAAAAAAGTAGGATTGAAAGAAGCAACTCCTGCCCAAATTTTGCAAAAAATTTTAGAAGACAAGTGGACACTGGCACCAGAAGATAAAGATATGATTGTGATGTGGCACAAGATTATTTACAAATCAAAAGATGGAGAAAGGAAAGAAATTCATTCGAGCATGGTTTCCATAGGCGAAGATCAAATTTATACAGCAATGAGCAATACAGTAGGACTTCCCGTAGGAATTTGTTGCAAACTAATATTGGATGGAACCATTAAAGCTACTGGAGTGCAAATCCCGATTGCAAAGGAATTTTACTTGCCAATTTTGAAAGAACTAGAAGCTTTCAACATTTCTTTTACAGAGAAAGAGGTTAAGTAAAGATTTACTAAGAATTTCTCCTCTTGCGAGGAGAATTAAAGTGTTAGGTTATTTGCCGAGCATCATTTTCAAAAGTTACTTAATTTAGATTAATGTTTTTCTTTTATTAATAGCCTAATTTTGTTCTATAAATTAAAGCTATGGAGAAGAGCATAAAACATATTGTACCTGCAGAAAAAGTAAACATGGGAGGTAATCTTTTAGATCAACCATTACCAGCAGGTAGGTTAGAATCTTTAGATCCTTTTTTACTGATTCATCATTGGAAAAGCGAATTGCCAGGAAATCAAAAACAGCAAGACGCAGGAGTTGGGCCACATCCACACAGGGGGTTCTCGCCAGTTACTTTCGTATTCAAAGGAGAAGTAAAACACCAAGATTCATTGGGTAACAATGCTTTGGTGAAAGAGGGTGGAACACAATGGATGTTTGCAGGAAGCGGATTGACACATAGCGAAAGATTTTCTAAAGAACTAGTTGAAAAAGGAGGAGAACTTGAGTTTATCCAGTTTTGGGTTAATACACCTGGTAAACAAAAAATGAATCCTCCTTTTTATCGACCCTTATCCAAAGAAGAAACGCCAGTAATAAAAACTGATAAAGCTGAAGTGTTTGTCGTATCTGGGGAGCTGAATGGCGTGAATGGAGCAGTAGAAACTTATTCGCCACAATTGCTCTTGCGAGGAGAAGTCAAAACAGGCGGAAAATTATCAATTCCCGTACCTCCCTCATTTAATTCTTTGCTTTACTTATTGGACGGAGGGCTAGTTTCTAATGGAATAGAACTAAAAGCTAAGGATATGGTGGTATTCCAACAAGAAGAAGGAAATCTTGTAGTTGAAGCAAGTGAAGATACACGTTTTATGATGTTAGCAGGAGAACCAATTGGCGAAAAAATTGCTCAATATGGTCCCTTTGTAATGAATAATCAAACAGAGGTAATGCAAGCATTACGAGATGCACAGATGGGTAAAATGGGAGTTTTGATTGAGGAATTTGATTGAAAGATTCTGTTTTTTTACTCCAATAAAAAAAAGGGAAACTCATTGAGTATCCCTTTTTTTTGTTAGCTAGTTTTTGTAACTAAAACATCTTGATTAATGACAGATAAAGTGGCATACCTAAAGTAATATTTACTGGGAAAGTAATGGCAAGCGCCATGGGCAAATATAGACTAGGGTTTGCTTTTGGGGCGGCAATTTTCATGGCGGCAGGCACTGCAATGTAGGATGCGCTCGCAGCAAGAATTGAGAAAAGAAATCTATTTCCTATAGAGTCAGTGATTATACTGCTTGACATAGCTACAATAGTTCCGTTTACGATAGGGATAATTATCGCAAAAATTAATGTAAACCATCCATTCTCAAGAAATGAACTAATTCTTTTTCCACTCTGAATCCCCATATCTAGTAAGAAGACAGCTAAAAATCCTTTAAAAATATCAGTTGTAAAAGGTTTAATTCCTTCTGCCTGGGCATCACTTGCAAGAAATCCAATTACGACACTTCCCATAATTAACAAAACGCTCCCATTGGTTAGTGCGTGTTGCAATATTCCAGAAAATGATTTTTTGTCTTTTTTGTCTTTGTTGAACATAGCGATTAGCAGCACACCTATAATAATAGAAGGTGCTTCCATCAGTGCCATCACTGCAACCATGTGGCCACCATAGGTAATCTCCTGAATATCTAGAAAGGAAACGGCTGTAACAAAAGTTACTGCACTCACAGATCCGTAGGCTGCGGCAATTGCTCCTGCATTAAATATTCCTAGTTTCTTTTTTAGAATAAAAAAAGTATACACAGGAACAATCAAAGCTAGGAAAATTCCAAAAAGTAAAGAGTATCCAATTTCGAAACTGAAATCACTGTGAGAAAGTTCTTGTCCCCCTTTAAATCCAATAGAGAAAAGAAGGTAAAGAGAAATAAATTTTGATGAATTGGGTGGGATTGCTAAATCACTTTTAAGCTTAACAGCTAATAATCCCAAGAAGAAAAATAACAAAGCTGGGTTTG
>JBDMYC010000113.1:0-4678 GCA_039770535.1 Flavobacteriales bacterium | reverse complement strand
ATCTGCATAAATTCCCATGTGATAGAGAGCTATAAATCCTTTTTGGTTTGCCAGATTAATAAATGGCAAGGGTAATTTAGGATCACAGTGATACCCAGCAGGGAAAATAGAATGAGGTACAACATAACCAAGCATTTTATAACTCATTCTTTCGTCAAATCCTTCGGGGATGTTTTCTAAAATTATATTTCTCAATTTCTCAAAAGGCTCTTGTCTTTCTTCTGGAATGTTGTTTAAGTATTCTTCTATAGTGGCTGGTTTTGTTGACATAGTAATTGGTTTGTAAATTTATTCTTTATTTGATTTTTCTTGGAGAAAGTTGTAGCTAATTCTTTATATCTTTCAACAATCCAAGAGCAAAATAAACTACAATTAATCCTCCCAGACCAATACAAATCCACATGAATAATGGGGTTTGCCAAAAGTTCTTCTCTGAAGATTTCTCTTCATCCTGTTTTATTTTTGAAAACTGAGTCAAAGAAATGTCATCAATTGTGTTTGTTTTGTCAGAAATGAAATTACCCAAATCATAGGAAGGTTTTTGAAGAGATTTATCTATGATTAGCTCGTATTTCTCATTCTTTTTCAAATTCGAGACTAAGTAAATTGGGTTTTGATATAACTTTACGTTTGTTATTTTCAACTCTGGATTGTCTTGGTTTTCTATCTCAATCCAAAATTCATTTTCATTTAAATTGCTTAATTCAAATGTATTCTCTTTTTTGGAGTTCAGGGTAAATTGGGAAATTACCTTTTCGTAGGTTTCTTCTCGTTTCTTTACTTTTCTTTTTTTCTTGACTATTATTTTTGCCTCTCGAAGAAAAAAATCATTTTCAATATCGAATGAAATGACATTTACTTTGAGAGCCGTTTCGTTTGAAAATTTTAATCGAGTTACTTTTCGCTTTTTTATTGATTTAATTTCTCTTCCATATTCATTTATTTCAATAGGTTTTTGAGCGAAAAATTTACTCTCATAAACTCCCACCTCTAAGATATTGATAGGTAATGAAGTCTTATCATTGAAATCAATTCTTAAGAATTGATAAGTATTTAACGGAAATTGAAAAGTTCTTTCTACAGTTGTTTTTGTAGCTGAAGTTAATCCAGAAACATATTGATTTGTAACCAATCCAAACCACTCTTTGTTGTCATTACTGCCAAAAATAGTGTAGCTTTTTCTGATGCTTGTGTTCGCAATCCGAAAAGTAAGTTTGCTTTGTATTTTCTTGGTTGCGTTTTCTATCGTTATTGAAGTTACAGAGTCTTTCCACACCTTTTTATCAAACAAAGGAATTGATTTAAAAACTGAAGAAATTTTATCGGTATCATACACCAAAACGTAAGGAACTTCCTTCTTTTTTGAGTCTAAAATACGCAGTTGATTCAAGTTTTCATGGGTAGCTGAGCGCACTTCTTTGGAGAGCAAAAAAGAGTGCAATCCGTCTTGGTTTAGGGTTTCAAAACTACCCGAGTAATCTTGTCCAAAACCAACAAAAGCAGCAAGAAACGTTATTAAAACAATTATTCTATTCATTTTCAGTGGAGTTTTCTGTGGTTTCATCTAGAACTAATTTTTTTATTTTTTGATACACAAATGAGATTATCAAAATCAAAACTCCTAACAGAATAAAGGCAATTATTTTTCCAGTTTCTGATACGTTTTGAATGTCATACACAAATAGTTTGACGATTGTTATTCCTAGCAGGGAAAGAGCTATAATTCTTAGTGTTTTCCATTGCTTTTTTATTCCTACAATCAAGAAAATAAATGAGAATATTCCCCAAAGAATTGGATATCCTATTTTTACTACCTGCAACTTGGCAGCCGTGATTTGCTCTTTTATGAAATAAGCTTTTTGATAGGTGTTTCTCTCTGCGAAATCTCCTACATCAATATCTTTCCAAACGAATAAGCTATGAATCATAATTTCATTACTCAGGATAAATACAATGACGAAAGCGAACACCCATGCGAGAAATCTGACTTGACCTGGCTCAATCGCGAAGTTAGTTTTTACCTTTCGGTAGAGCTCGACTCCAAAATATACCAAGCATCCTAAAATTATATAATGCAAGTAGAATGCATAGTTATAGCTCGTGTTGTAGATGTAGTTATCTGTAATTTCTTGTGATGGAAACCGGAAGAGTCCCACGATATAAATAAGAATTGAAACTGCAGAAAGAATTAAAACACCTTGTGTAACTATTTTCTTCTTGAAGTAAGAACTTAGGAATAATAATACTGCCACGAATACAAAATGGTAAGTCGTGGGAAGTGACCAAGCAGAGGTTTTGTTGCCAATAAATTGTGTGGATTGGTGGTTAACCTCAAGAATTCCAATCAAGTAGGCTAAAACAACTGCGGTAATAAATACCACAGTTCTATAAATAGAGATGTCTATTTTTACATAGTTGGTCACAATATCTCCTTCTTGTTTAAGTAGCCAAAGTGTACTGAATAGAGAAATTACCACAACCAACCCAGTGATGAAAAGCGGATTAAGAATTACGCTCAGTTCTTCGCCTGTTGTGTACCTTGCCCAATCCATTATCAAACCAATAACGGCTAATATTTGTACAATAATTCCGCCTAATTTGAAAGCATTAATTTTTGATTTTTGAGATAACCAAAGAAGCAAAACCGCTTCAGCAGCCCAGAATAAAGTAATTTGATTTCCGCTAAATTGGATAGGAACAGTGAGGGTAACAAAAGTTAATGCCAAACCAATGAGCAGGTAAATAGCATTTTTGTCCAAGCCAAATTTTCTAAATAAAATAACAGCATAAATCACATTGTAAATGGCCAATAACAAAGTAAATAATCCAGTTAGTTTAGAATCCCAGTGAGTTAAAATTGCCATCCCAATTCCGAAGAAAAAGAACGTATTGACTACTAACATGACATATTCTATAGTAGAAAAATTCCCTTTATTTCTGAGGTTGTTGAGTACAATAATAACACTGAATATAAAGTAAAAAAGAGTAGCAAAGGTGAGGGCGCCAGCATGTGAAAAATTATCCTCATCTATTGATTTACCAAGCCAACCTGCATATAGAAGTGTGGTAAAAGCAAAAGAAACAATCGTGGCGATTTTCCATTTTTTGAAATAAGAAATAGCTAGCATTCCTATGTTTAAAATGGCTATATAAGTAAAAAGTACTAGATAGTTTCCTTCTCCAGTGCTCAACATAAATGGAACTGAAAATCCACCAATGAGCGATAAGATGGCTAGTTCTTGTCGGTTGTAGGAGACAGAAACCAAGGCACTAAAAGCTGTAATTACTACCATGATTATGAAAGCTGTGGTTTGGCTAAAAAGCTGGTATTGGTGAAACGCAAAATAAATCGTGAAATAGAAAATACTAATTGCTCCAGCTACCAACACAGAGCTAAAAGAGGTGTAGTTTTTTTTCAATCTGTGAGCAACTGCCATCACCAAAGCGCCACACAATATTCCTATCCCTACTCTTGCTGGCTCGTTAATCCACTCTTTGTCAATCGCATATTTTACAAAGAAACTAATTCCTAAGACTAAGATTAAAATTCCGATTTTGTTGATTAAGTTTTCTCCAATAAATTTTTCAAGATCCGGATTTCGCTCTTTAAATTTCTCAAAAATGGTTTGTGAGGGAACTTCTTCTTCAATCGGTTTTTCTATTTTTTTTGCAGTAGTTTTTTCCTCTACAATAAAATCTGGTTGCTGCTGAACTGGTTTTTGAACCAATTCTTTTTTCTCAACTTGAGCCTCTAACTGCTTAACTTCCTGTTTAGGAAGTGGTTTTGAAACTATTTCTTCACGAATAATTTCTTGATTAACTGAACTTGGATTTTTCTGTGCGGATTCGCCAGAAGTATTCAGCTTTTTATAAAGCGTTCGAATTACCTCCGTTAAATCTTCAATCTTATTTTCTAAAAGCTCGTGTTTAGCTTTAACATTGTTATTGATAACAAGTAATAATAAGAGAATAAGGATAAAAAAAATGATTTCCATGAGTTCAGGTTTTCTTTACCAAATGTAAGTTATTATTTTTAGATACTGTTTATCATAAACTTATTGTCTTTTAGTGAAGCGATCGGGAGAGGTTTTATTATGCAACAAAAAAACCCTTTGAATTTAAAATTCAAAGGGTTTTAACTACTTAGTTTTTATTAGTTACAAAGCTCTCAATTAAGCCTCTTCCATCTCGTATTCCTCAATACTTGGACAAGAACAAATTAAGTTTCTATCTCCGTATCCTTGGTCAACTCTTGACACGTGTGCCCAGAATTTGAATTCCTTCAAATAAGGCAAGGGCATAATTGCTTGCTTTTTTGGGTAAGGGAATAGCCAATTATCTTCCATTACATCAGTCAAAATATGAGGAGCGTTTTTAAGCAAGTTGTTTTCTTTGTCGTAAATTTCTTCCTCAATTTCTCTTATCTCGTTTCTGATTGCGATCATTGCATCACAAAATCTATCCAACTCTGCTTTCGATTCACTTTCTGTAGGCTCAACCATCAAGGTATTCGCTACTGGGAAAGAAACCGTAGGTGCATGAAAACCATAATCAATCAATCGTTTTGCGATATCTGCAACCTCTACACCTGTGCTTGCTTTGAAATCTCTGCAATCTAAGATCATTTCGTGAGCCACAGTTCCGTTTTCACCTTTGTACAGAATGTCGTAGTCATTTT
>JBDMYC010000112.1:0-4276 GCA_039770535.1 Flavobacteriales bacterium | reverse complement strand
GTTGTATTTTTTACTTCGCTCATATTTTATTTAAATTTGGTACAAAGATACCACTAACTTTACAATTAATCAAGTCTTAATTCTATGCCAAAATCTGTCCTTACTTTTCATCCTAGCGTCCACTTGTGGGAGATTACTGAAAGTTTTGAAAACCTATGTGAAATAACAATCTTGACAGAGGAAGAACGTGACATTGTAGATTCTTTTAGAAAAGTAACTCGAAAGAAAGAAATTCTTGCTTCACGTGCTTTACTTCAGTCAGTTATCCCAGATGGACACATTCATTATGTGAATAAAAATCCTCAGTTAACGGATTTAAAAAAAGAAATATCTATCAGCCACACGGATAATAAGGTGATGATACAGATAAAAGAAGGCGGAGAATTGTGCGGAGTAGATATTCAAGAAGTATCTGACAAAGCAACTCGTGTAAAGACAAAATTCTTGAGCCCAAAAGAAATGGAAATGGTAGAATTTCACAATTTGAACAGCTTGTCACTGACAAATTTACTCTGGTCTGCAAAAGAAACAGCTTACAAAGCTTTTGCCTCTGTTTGCGAACAAGAAGAAGTGATTGAGTTTAAATCTCAACTCTTAACTGACGAAATAAACGAAGAAAAGCGCCAAATTACTGGGCATTTTGTAGAGAGGAATAAACGAACTCCTTTTGTGATCGGATTTTCTATTCAGAAGGATTATGTGGTTACTTGGTTTGAGAAATAGCTTACCTCTTCTCCTCAAAAAATTTCACAGAAAACTTCCCAAAAACAAAAAACAAAACCAGCACAGACAAAGCTCCAAGCACAAATCCATTTTGTAGAATTTGCTCGAAACTATAATTGATAAATAGCAGAATGATTGCAATAACAAATTGTAACACTCCGTAAGCTATGTTTCCTTTTGGGCTGTAGCCAAACAAGCCTAGATAATGAGTTTTTGCCAAGCCAAAAATAAAATGAGGCATTGCATTTGCCAATAAAGCTCCAATGATAAAGTTTATTAAATTCATTGTATATATTTTTATTTATAACTTAGAGTCGAATTAAAAACTTGGTTTGTAATCACTCCTATCCGTTTTCACAATTTTCATCAGGAAAATTCCTGCATTTAGTAATTCCAAAGAGTTTTTTATTTCAGAATTCAATAAATCCATTACTTCATCATAATCCCCGTAAACTTGAGTTGCCAGAGGATTTTCGAGAACTACCAATCCAGACGCTCTCAATTTCTTTATGAATTCTTTAATTGGCGGTTCGTAGTCGTTTTGTAAAGGTGTAAGTGTTAATTCTACTGATATTTTCATAGTGTTCTTAATTTTTAAGTTTAGACTTTATCCTCAGAAGCTCTTTTTCAGAAATAGTTTGACTCCTATTGACTGTAAACAACTCATCTCCAATAAAAATAAAAGAGGGAATTGAAGATTTATTTTTTAACGTGATTTCGTAGTAAAAAAAGCAGTGACATTCGTTTGATAACCTACTTCCTTTCTGGAAAATTTCGAAACGAAATGTATCGGGTTTACTTGTTATTTCTTTGATAAAAGCTCCTTTTTTATAGTCGCAAGACAGTAAACTCCCAAGCAGTAATTTCACTTCTCCGTTTTGCAAACTACAAGCATAAAAAGTATTTTCCATGGTTTTGCTTTTAACAAAATGACACTCAGAAATTGATATTTTTATGCTTTTATTTCCTGAAAAGTTTACTGAAGGAAGTGAATTTGTACTTTCTTCTGCATTAATTGCGGATTGACTGCTTTCTTCTGATTCACTGATGACTGAAAATTCGCGCTTTTCAGTTCCTGTGCCACAGGAGAACATAAGTAGTGCTAAAATGAGTACTGAAATTTTCATAGTTAAGTAATGATTAGTTAAATGTAACAAGATTTACCGTCCTTTGTTGGGCTTCGATACATTTTTTATACGAAATAACATTCAGCCCGCAGGTATTTGGCTCAAACTAAGAACTGCTGTCTGAATTCTATGTTCTACAGTCAAGGAGAAAATTCATTTACGCTTTATTTTTGCTGTTCTTGAGTTTTATTACTGTTATTTCTGGCCAAATTCCCACCCGTGCCGAATACCCATGAAATCCAAACCCTCTATTTACATTAATATAATTTCCAAACTCTTGGTACAATCCTGCCCATTGTTTATAAACATATTGCGAAGGACTCCACTGAAAAAATCCTGGGATTTCTATCCCAAATTGCAGTCCGTGAGTATGTCCGCTCAGGGTCAATTGGTATTTATGCTCGTGCTGTTTCACTTCTTTTTCCCAGTGACTTGGGTCATGCGTCATCAAGATTTTGAAATCTTCTTTCTCTGTTGATTCTGAAGCTTTTTTCAAATCTCCTGCTTTTTTAAAATTATGCCCCCAATTCTCTACACCAATTAAAGTAATTTTATCTTGACCTTTATTAAGGGTAATATTTTCATTCAAAAGTAGTTTGAAGTCTATTTTCTCATGAATTCCTTTTATTTCATTGAAATTTTTCTCCTTTTCTTCTTCACTTGGCCAAGATACATATTCTCCGTAATCGTGATTTCCAAGCACAGAAAACTTTCCATATTTGGGTGTCTTTATTTTTTTAAAAGTATCAATCCAAGGGTCCATTTCATTGGCTTTTGTATTTACAATATCTCCTGTGAATAGAACAATATCAGTTTTTTGTTTATTCATTAACTCGATTGCATATTCTACTTTTTCGTGATTATCAAAACTCCCCGAGTGAATATCCGAAATGTGTGTAATCTTGAAATCTTCGAATCCCTCTGGCAAGTCGTCAAAATATATAGTGTGTGAAATGACTTTGAAATTATATTTCCCTCTAAAAACCCCATAAAAAATGGAAGCAAAAGGAATTGCGGCTACTCCCAGAGCTACTTGACTGATAAATTTTCGTCTGGAAGCAAAGAAATTACTCACTTCTGCTTGAGTTGTTTTTTGAGTTACATATTGGTAACCTCCAGCAACTAATCGAGTAATGTCTTCCCCAATCAAAAAGACAGTAATTACCAGTTTTGGAACCGTAAAAAGGACTAGAATTGTCCCAAAAAAAAGAGAGGTTTTATTGGGACCAATCGATCTGTCGTATTGATTCACAGTCACGAGCAAGGTAATAATGACGGTCAAAGAAATTAAAATATAAGCCCCTTTGATCCAAAAGTTTTTTGTCATGGTTTTGATAGCTTGAAAAGCATACAAATCAATGAGAATAAGGATTGAAACTATGAGGATTAACACCAAAGCGTTTTTCATATATAATTGTAAATAATAGGATTGGGTTTAACTCCTGAATTCTAAAATGACTGCCTAAAATTAAAGAGATTTAGTTTTCTATGTCCGACTTTCCCGAAAAAAAATCAGGACAGGCTAAAAACATTTATCTTGCAAAAAAAACCTTTGCGAACCTTTGTGTTTTTCCTCTGTAAAAAAACAATTTACCAGAGGCAAGTTTGGTACTTGGAATTTGGTGCTTGCGATTTCTCCCCCATTACCAATCCTTGTCTTTCTCCTTATAATCTCCATTTCCTTTCCCATTCAGTTTTCCATTCTTCTGTTTGGATTTATTGAGCTTAATCAGAACCGCTTTTTCGTCATTTTTCAATGCATCCAGGTTTTGTTTTGCGTTTCTTAAAGTAACAGCTTCCATTTTTTGTGGCTCCCCTCCTTCTTTTTTGTCTCCATCTCCACCTTTTGGTTTGCCATCATCTTTCTTCAAGTCTGTTTTATCTTCTGACTTTTTACTCTCCTCAGAATCTTTCTTCTCATCCGATTTTTGATCTCCTTCTTTTTTCTCTTCTCTTTTTTCTTTGTTCTTCTCCCCAGAATCCTTCTCTTCAGATAATTCTTTCTGCATCTGTTCAAGCTGTTCTTGTTTCTGTTTCAAGTCCTCTTGTTTTTTCCCTAATTTATCCTTCTTTTGTTCGTCTGCTTTTTGCTGAGCATCTTCCTGCTCTTTGTGAGTTTTTTCTTGTTCTTTTTGAATCTCTTCCCTTTGCTTATTTATATCCTCTTTTTGTTGTTGCTCCTCTCCGTTCTTTCCCTCTTGTTTTTCTTTTTCAAGGTCTTGCTTCTCTTGTTCTATGTCTTTTTTCTGTTCGTCTAGCTGTTGTTTTTGTCTGTCAAGCTGATTCTTTTCTATTTCCTCTTTCTTTTTCTCAGCATCTTGTTTTTGCTGGTCTGCTTCTTGTTTCTCTTGCTCGTTTTCTTGCTTTTCTTTGTTCAGTTCTTCTTGCTTTTTCTTTAATTCTTCCTGCTTTTTCTTGAGCTCTTC
>JBDMYC010000111.1:0-6020 GCA_039770535.1 Flavobacteriales bacterium | reverse complement strand
ACAACTTACCAAACAAACAATGCGAAAACTAACATTGCAAAAACTGCATTTGAAATCGCACTCAAAAAACTAATCTAAAAAACACAAAATGGAATTAATAGTAGTAATTATATTCATTCTCGGGTACTTAGCAATAACCCTCGAGCACAACTTAAAAATAGATAAACTTGTCCCAGCACTTTTGATGATGGGAGCTGCTTGGGCAGTTGTAGCAGTAGGCCACCTAGATGTATTTAACATTACGGCAAATGGTCCCGAACCTTCTCATGTGGAAGAAGTTCTTCTTCATCATTTCGGAAAAACCTGTGAAATCCTGATTTTCTTGATCGGAGCAATGACAATTGTTGAAATAATCGACTATTTTGATGGATTTGCAACCATCAAAAAATTCATCAAAACCAATAAAAAAAGAACTTTATTGTGGATTGTAGCTATTCTTGCGTTTATCCTTTCTGCAATTATTGATAACCTTACTGCAACTATTGTTTTGATCACAATTTTAAGAAAATTAGTGACAAGCAAAGAAGACAGATTGTGGTTTGCAGGAATGATAATTATCACTGCTAATGCTGGTGGAGCTTGGTCTCCAATTGGTGACGTTACCACGACTATGCTTTGGATGGGAGAAAAAGTGACAACTATGAAACTAATTCAATATTTGATTATTCCTTCTCTTATTTGTATGGCTATCCCAACGCTAATAGCTAGTTATCTGCCTGCTTTCAAAGGAGAATTTGAAGCGCCAGAAGAAGAAAAAGAAACGAACAAATATGGAGCTAGAATGCTTTATATTGGACTTTTACTCATAGTTGCAGTCCCTGTTTTTAAAACATTAACACACCTTCCTCCTTACATAGGAATGATGCTATCACTAGGAATCTTCACAATTTTTGCTGAATTTTTTAGCAGCAGAAGTTTTAGTCATGCAGAAGTAAGCAGTCATCATAGCCCTGTGCACACTGCACTAGGAAGAATTGAAATGCCAAGTCTTTTGTTTTTCTTAGGAATTTTAATGACTGTTGCAGCATTAGAATCTTTAGGTTTAGTTCTTGATTTCGGAAATAGCGTAGTCAAAAACATTGGATTAGATCCTTTCATTCTAATATTAGGTGGAGCTTCTGCTATTGTAGATAATGTTCCTTTGGTTGCAGCAAGTATGGGAATGTTTCCAGATATGGCAAATGACGCTTCGCAGTGGCATTTAATAGCTTACACAGCTGGTACCGGTGGAAGTATGCTTATCATTGGTTCTGCAGCAGGTGTTGTAGCAATGGGAATGGAAAAAATATCTTTCTTTTGGTATTTAAAAAATATCGCTTGGCTAGCTTTAGTGGGTTACTTAGCAGGGATTGGAGTTTTCTATTTGATGCATTAAGTACACACTAAAAATTAATCTTCAAAACCTCTAACATCTTTATTAGAGGTTTTTTTTATACAATAAAACTTAACAAGTTCATGTTTACAATTAAAGAGTTTACAGAATAAGAATTGAGGTGAGAAGTGTATTTTTATCTTGTTAAAATAAATAAAAACCAAAACGAATGATACAAACTACTGATGTTACTGGAGCTATGGCGGATTCTGTTGCAAATGCAACTGCACCCGACATGTCAATTATGGAAATAATTGTGGAATCTAATTCCTGGTATATTCTTATTCCTCTCTTATTAATGTCTTTTTATGCAATCTATATTTTTATAGAAAGATTTATGGCATTGAACAAAGCTGGAAACGAAGAAGAGCAATTTATGTCAAGAATAAAAGACTATGTGCAGGAAGGTAAGCTAGATAACGCCAAAAACTTATGCTCTACAACAGACAGCCCAGTGGCAAGAATGGTAGACAAAGGAGTTTCTAGAATTGGGAAGCCAATGCAAGACATAAAAGCATCAGTTGAAAACGTAGGGAAATTAGAAATTTCGAGACTTGAAAATAATGTTTCTGCGCTAGCAACAATCTCTGGAATTGCTCCAATGATTGGATTCTTAGGAACTGTTTTGGGGATGATTAAAGTATTTTATGACTTGAAAAACACAGGAATTAAAGCCGATTTTCTTGAAACACTATCAGGAGGAATTATGATGGCAATGGTAACTACGGTTGCTGGTCTTATCGTAGGGATTTTAGCTTATTTTTTCTACAACTTTTTGGTATCGAGAGTAAGTAAAGTGGTTCAAAACATGGAAGCTCACTCCATTGAGTTTATTGATATATTGGAAGAACCAGGAAACTAAATTTCCTCTTTTTCAATAATTTCAAACCAATAAAAATAAATTACTATGAGTTTAATAAGCCAAAATAAAGTCAAAATAGAAGGCGGAATGTCTTCCATGACGGATTTAGTATTCTTGCTTTTGATCTTCTTTATCATTCTTTCTGCTCTTGCAAAGAATGCTGTGGATGTTGATTTACCAGAGGGCGGAACAACAGCTAATCCTAAAGCTGCAATGGCAAGTATAGTTGTAAAACCAGACAACACAATCTTGCTAAACAACAAAGCAATACAGTTTGAAAAATTGGGAGATGCAGTCGAAAAAGCAATTGCAGCCGACCCAGATAGAGTAGTGGAATTATACGGAGACAAAACTTCTGATTATGGCATTGCGATTCAAATAATTTCTATGGCAAAAGAAAGAGAAATGACAATCGCTATCATGGCAGACAAATAAAGAGTTTTTAATTAAAACTTTTTAGTAAAAACTACGTTTAAGTAAGGGAAACAATATTACGATTACAATGAGCAAGGAAGAAAAAAAAAGAAAGAAACTAGGATTAATCATCTCAGGTGTGACGCACCTGTTCTTAATTCTGATGCTGTTTGCTTTCACTTTCAAAACAGAGAAAAAGGAAGAAGAGCCTGTTCTCTTATTGATGGATTTTACTCCAAATGGCTCTAGCTCAAGAGGAGGAAGCAGCTCTGCCCCTACCGAATCAGAAACTGTAACAAGCGAACCACAGCAAGTGGTAGAGCCTGTTGTGACACAAAAAACAGATTCTCCAGTCAAAAAATCTGATAAAAAAGCAAACGAAAGTTCAACAACTACTACAACTACTCCAGAAAGACAAGCAAATTCTCAAGCTTCGGCAGCAGGTGCTTTTGGTGGTGATGGCTCAGGAGAAGGAACAGGATCAGGTGATGGCAAAGGAGAGGGTTCTGGCCTAGGAGAAAATGATGGAAATGGACCAGGACTAAAAGGATTTGGGAAAATAGGCAGTGGAGATGGATCAAACCCAGAGTTTAATAATCCTACACAAGAAGAAGGAAAAGTATTGGTGAAGCTATTTGTAAACCGAAAAGGAAGAGTAACAAGTGTAGAAGTTTTATCGAGCAGAAGAGAAACTACAACATCTGATGCTGTACTACTAAATAAAGCCAAAAGAGATGGCATGAAATATACTTTCACAGCCAATAGCAATCGTGAAGAAATTAGTATTGCTTACCGATTGATTAATTACACGCTTCAATAAATCTGACTTGAAATCTTATCAAGAAACCCTAGATTTTTTATTTTCTCAACTTCCTCAATATCAAAAAATAGGAGGTAAAGCTTACAAGGCTGACCTAAGTAACATTACAAGAATTTGCGATCTACTTGGTAATCCACAAAACCGTATAAAGACAATTCATGTAGCAGGAACTAACGGAAAAGGTTCTACTTCGCATATGATTGCGTCTGTGCTTCAAGAAGCTGGATACAAAGTGGGCTTGTACACTTCTCCTCATCTCAAGGATTTTAGAGAAAGAATAAGAATAAACGGAGAATCAATTTCTGAAATAGAAGTAATTAATTTTGTTGCCACAAAGAAAAATTTAATGGAAGAGGTAAATCCTTCTTTTTTTGAATGGACTGTGGGATTGGCTTTCGATTATTTTGAAAGACAAAAAACTGACATCAATGTTATAGAAACTGGACTCGGAGGAAGATTAGATTCTACCAATATCATCACTCCTGAGGTTTCAGTAATCACAAATATTTCATTAGAACATACCGCAATTCTAGGAGACACTCTAGATTTAATAGCTGGTGAAAAAGCAGGAATTATTAAAAAAAATATTCCTATCGTGATTGGCGAAACTCACCCCATTACGAAACCTATTTTTGAGGAAATTGCAAAAAACTTAAATTCGTCCATCTCTTTTGCCGATAGAGAAATACATGGAGAATTTGAGCTAGATTTGAAAGGAAGTATTCAGCAGAAAAATGCTTACACCTGTGTAAAAACAATTCAAATATTAAGTGAAGTAGGTTTTCTTGTTGATGATTTTAGCTTAAAAGACGGGTTAAAAAATGTGATTAAAAATACTGGTTTATTAGGAAGATTTCAACTTATTCAAGAGAATCCAACAGTGGTTTTTGACACTGCTCACAATCCTAACGGAATAGAATCCTTGGCAAAAGAAATTAGCACTTACGAATACAGAAAACTTCACGTAATTATTGGGTTGGCCAGTGATAAAAAACACCAAGAAATACTATCTCTATTTCCTGCAGAAACAGAATTTTATTTTTGTTCTTCGACAAATGAAAGAGTTCTTAAAGGAGATGAATTAACAAAAATTGCTGTTGCATTTGCTTTAACAGGAACTTCTTATGATTCTGTAACAGAGGCTTACAAAACTGCCATAGAAATTGCCGAAAAGAAAGATTTTGTAGTTGTTACAGGAAGTAACTTTATTGTGGCTGACGCACTTTAAATTCCAACAAAAAAAGACCCAGCTTTCACTGAGTCTTTTGATTTTCTTATTTTCTTATTTTCTCTACTGCATCACAAACTCCACTCGTCTGTTTTTTGCTTTAGCTACATCTGTTCCTTCAGCATCTGCTGGCTCTGTGTTATCCAAGATTTCTTTTTCAAATCTATCTTCGCTCAATCCGTGACTTTTCAGGTATTCAATTACATTGTCAACTCTTCTTTCTGCTAAGTCGATAAATTCTTCTTTAGACTTAGCTTTCATTGCTTCGTCTTTTGTAGAATGTCCTTTCACTGTTAATTTCATTTTTGGATTCTCGATAAGCACCTCAGCTAATACATCCAAATCATCTTTGGTATTTGGTAGTAAGTTGGCTTTTAAATAAGCGAAATAAACTGTTGAATTAGCTACTTTTTCTTCTGGAGTAAATCCATCAAGAGAGGTATTTGCTTTGCTGTAAATAATCCTTGGCACTTCCGCTTCTTCTACATCATCACAGTTGCAAGATTCACCCTCTTCAATGATTACTACTTTCACATTGTCAATGTAGTAATAAGCCATAGGAACTTGTGTTCCTTTGTAGTCTTTTTTCTTTCTAAGTTTTAAAAACTTTGTGTCTTTTGTTTCGTCAAAATTTCCGATTGTGATGAATTTTTCTCCACCCACACCTTCATATTCTGCACACATTTTTTCCCAACTGTATCTTTTTTCAAAGAGCTTATTATCTCCTACTTTAACTATTTCTTCATCTTTTTTTCCTAGAACAATATCTTTCTTTCCGTCAATTTCAAATGCTTTTTTAGATAAAACAGCTCCCACATTATTTACTGCATATTTTGACAAATCTGCCAAACTCAAATCATAAGAAATACAGTATCTTACACCTCTTTCCAATTTCATATCTAACTCTTTGGATAAATATGTTCTTGGTGATTTCCCTCGGTAAGAGTATGCAGTAATTCCTGCGTAGTTTTCTCCGTCAGCTGCGTCCTCTTTCCCATATGCATTTTGTGGTACTTCAATTCCAGATCCAGAAGGAGCTCTAGAAGAATACAAATCGGCTTTTAGAGTAGTTGGTGAAAACCAATCTTCTGCTTTGTCAATTTGTTTCAATCTTTTTAGTTTTCCTTTTGTCTCCTCAAAACTTCCGTTTTTCACAAGATTTTCTGTGTCTTGTCCAAAAGAAGTTCCCAATATCGCAAAGGAGAACAATGCTCCAATAATATACTTGTTTTTCATAATTTGTCTTTTATAGGTTTAAAAATAACAATCTATTTTCAATAATCAACTAATAAGCCGAATAAATCCAATATCTGGTTTCATAATT
>JBDMYC010000110.1:0-4239 GCA_039770535.1 Flavobacteriales bacterium | reverse complement strand
GCAGTAGCAATGAAAGGAGGAGATATCGTCTTTGATAACGCTTCCTTTGTTTATCCTGATTCAGGAATAAAAGCTTTGAGAAATGTGTCGTTTACTTTGCCCGAAGGAAAAACTTTGGGAATAATAGGGGAAACAGGTTCTGGTAAATCTACAATTGCGGGAATGATTGCAAGAATGTATGATGTGAATGAAGGAGCCGTGAAAATTGGGAATACTAATATCACAGAGATTGAGTTGTCTCAGTTACGTCAATCCATAGGTTATGTTCCGCAAGATTCATTTTTATTTTCTACTTCGATAGCCAACAACATAAAATTTGGTTTGAGCGATTTGGATTCAACCAGTGATGAAAAAATGAGGCAAGCAGCCAAAGACGCCCATATTTACGACAATATCGTAGAATTTGAAAAAGGATTTGACACGATTGTGGGAGAGCGAGGAATCACTCTTTCAGGAGGTCAAAAACAGAGAGTATCAATTGCTAGAGCTATCATTAAGCATCCTGCTGTTTTGATTTTTGACGATTGTTTATCTGCAGTTGATACCGAGACAGAAGATATTATTCTCAGAAACCTAAAAAGAATCATGAAGGGAAAAACGAGTGTAATTATTAGTCACAGAATTTCTTCGATAGAACACGCAGATCTAATTATTGTTATGAATGAAGGAAAGGTAATTGAGCAAGGCTCACACGAAGAATTAATGAACTTAGATGGTTATTACGCTTCGCTTAACGAAAAACAGAAAATGTAAACTGTTTTAATCACAGTTTTTTTTCTTGATGCTTTTTTAAGTCTATCTGCTGATAACTGAGGTGTAGTCGAATGTTCTTTATTAAATCACAAATAACTTTAATTCGGATAGTCAGATCACTTCTTTCAAAGTTTTACTTGATGAAATAACTATAAAACTCAAAAAAAAGACGCATCTTTCAATGCGCCTTTTTCCCCCTATGAAAAATGATTACTTTATCGTAATCGTCCTATTCTTCTTTATTTCTTCTTCTTTTTTAGGGATAGTTACAGTTAAGATTCCGTTTTCATTTTTTGCCTCAATCTTATCAAAATCAATGTTTTTTGGCAGATTAAAAGCTCTTGAAAATTTAGAATAATTAAACTCCTTCCTTTCTTTTAGATTTGTTTTTTCTGTCGTAGTTTCTTTTTCTGATAAAGAAATAGTCAGTTTGTTTTCATGTAAATCAATAGTCAAGTCTTCTTTTTTTACTCCAGGAATTGCAAGTTCTATAAGGTGAGCTGTTTCCGTTTCATAAATATTAGCGAGCGGTTTGTTGCTCACTAAGTTTCTTTTTACGGTTTCAAAAGTTTCTGATCCCATTACTTCGTCCAAAATTGTATTCAAATTGGGCATAAAATTATGTTGTGCGATTTTCATATTGGTTGTTTTAGTTATTTTATAGCTATTTTTAAATTTGATTACATTAATACAAAACTCAATCCACATGCTAAACCTCTCATTTATAGCGACAAAAAGTCATAAAAAGCCGTTTTATTACGTCAAAAAGTCATTGTTCGTGATTTTCTTGATGACTTTTTACCTTTCCTGCAAGGATGAAGAAGAAGCTTGTCGATTAAATAAGCACAATATTTACTCAAAAATGCAAGAACAAGAAAATTCTTGGAATGAAGGAGATTTAGAAGGATTTATGAAACATTACTGGAAATCAGATTCTTTGCGATTTATTGGTAAAAGCGGATTGAACCAAGGATGGCAAAAAACTTTGGACAATTACAAGAAATCGTATAAAACAAAAAAAGAGATGGGTAAGCTGAAATTCACTAACAAAAGTCTTGACTTTATTGGAGAACGGAGTATATTTGTAATAGGAGAGTGGCACTTGCAAAGACAAGATTCTTTGGGCGACCTCAGAGGAATGTATTCCTTAGTTTGGCAACAAAAAAATGGAAATTGGGTCATTACGACCGATCATTCGAGTTAATTTATTTTAAAAAGAAACTATTGAGAAATTCACTCAAACAACTTATTGCAGGACCTTGCAGTGCAGAAACCAGAGAACAAGTCTTGGAAACAGCCAAAGGAATTGCTGATATTAAAAACTTATCCTATTTCCGTGCAGGTATTTGGAAACCCAGAACAGCACCTGGATCATTCGAAGGAATAGGAGAGGAGGGACTGAAATGGATGAACGAAGCCAAAGAACAATTTGGTGTAAAAACAATTACCGAAGTTGCGACTCCAGAACATGTAGATGCGTGTTTAAAAAACAACTTAGATGCACTCTGGATTGGTGCAAGAACTACTGTAAATCCTTTTTACATCCAAGAAATTGCTGATTCATTAAAAGGAATTGATATCCCTGTTTTTATAAAAAACCCAATAAGCCCAGATGTAGGATTGTGGATGGGAGCGATAGAAAGATTCAAAAGAGCTGGAATTACTAATGTTTCTGTCATTCATAGAGGCTTTTATTCCTACACCAAAGGAATTTTTAGAAATCCACCCATGTGGGAGATTCCTATAAAATTGAAAACAGAGTTTCCTGATCTTCAAATCATTTGCGACCCTAGTCATATTACTGGAGATTCCAAATTGATTGAGGAGGTGTCTAAGTTTGCCGTGCAATTGGGAATCGATGGACTAATGATAGAGACTCACCTTGATCCTCCAAAAGCATGGAGTGATGCCAAACAACAAGTCACTCCTAGTAAGTTACGTCAAATTGTAGATGCAATAAATGCAAGCGAGACTAATAGGGAAATAAAGCAAGATGAATTGGAGAACCTGAGAAAAGCTGTAAGTAGCTCTGATTATAACATGTTGAAGGAAATTGCCAACAGAAAGGAAATTGTTCAAAAAATTGCTACTTTTAAAAAAGAAAATTCAGCTACAGTTTTTCAATTAGAGAGATGGAAAATTGTATTGGAAGAAACGAAGAAAAGGGCGAAAGAGTTGGGGCTTAGTGAAGACTTTGTAGAAGACTTGATGAATGTAATTCACAAAGAATCACTCAATATTCACAATACGATTTATAATTCGTAGGCAATCCCAAGAACATTCTTCAGCAGTTGCCAAGTTTTTGTTTTCAGCTGCTTTTCGAAATGGGCTGCAGATGGTTATGACACAGAAATGATTTTAGAACAAAATAATATATTGTAAATGAAAAAAAGTTTAGTAATTGGAGCAAATGGACAAATCGGTTCAGATTTGGTAAGTGGATTAGCTAAAAGAGTTGGTGTAGAGAATGTGATTGCTTCCGACATTCGTGAGGGAAATCATGGAGAGGTCAAATTCGAATTACTTGATATTTTAGATGCAGATAGGTTGAAAGAAGTTATTGAGCAGAATAATGTAGGAACTGTTTATTTATTAGCAGCTTTGCTTTCTGCAACTGCCGAACAAAATCCAATGTTTGCTTGGAAACTGAATATGGAAGGACTTTTTAATGTATTAGATTTAGCAAAAGACAAGGTTATTGATAAAATATTTTGGCCAAGTTCGATAGCAGTTTTTGGCCCAACAACACCAAGAGATAATACGCCACAGACCACAATCATGGAACCAACCACAGTTTATGGAATTAGTAAATTAGCAGGAGAAAGGTGGTGCGAGTATTATCATAACAAATATGCGATTGATGTCAGAAGTATTCGCTATCCAGGATTGATAAGCTACAAAGCTGAGCCAGGTGGAGGAACAACCGATTATGCAGTAGCAATTTACTACAAAGCATTGCAAGAAGGAAAATACGAATGTTATTTAGAAAATGATACGTATTTGCCAATGATGTACATGGAAGATGCTATTAAAGCAACCTTAGATTTGATGGAGGCTGACGAAGAAAAGATTCAAATACGATCAAGTTATAACTTAGCAGGTATTAGTTTTTCCCCTGATGACATTACAGCTGAGATTCAGAGGCATATTCCTGATTTTACTATCAGTTATAAACCAGATTTCAGACAAGCTATTGCCAATTCTTGGCCGAAAAGCATCAATGATTCTGAAGCCAATAAAGATTGGGGATGGGAAAATTCTTACGATTTAGAATCCATGACTGAAGCAATGCTGGAAGGACTGAAACTTAAAATGTCTTAAGGTTAATTAAACTCTCCTTTCCAAACCAAAGAAAGTTCGAATCCTCCCTGATAGATAGATGCTGTCCTCAATTTGGAGATATTGATATCGTAACTAGCACCAAATTGGATTTTTTTGAACCAATCAAATTTTACGATTGCAACAACTGCATCTTGATGTCGATAT
>JBDMYC010000109.1:0-5319 GCA_039770535.1 Flavobacteriales bacterium | reverse complement strand
TCCTATTTGATAAATCAATCAAATACCCCTACATTTATTCCATGCTAAAGAAAATCTTAAGAAAATGTAAATCTATTCTGGTCAAGAAGCCTTTTCCTTCTATGGTTTATGGCTTCAAAAGAGCAGATGGTATAAAAGTTGAAAACGTGCGAATCAGCAACTCTACGTTTATTGATCACAAGCATAAGCTTAAGATTGGAAATAATGTTTTCATAGGTCACTTTAATTTTATTGAGGCAAGCAATGGAATCACTATTGAGGAAGGTTGTCAAATCACTAATTATGTCAGTATTACCTCTCATTCAAGTCACGATTCCATTCGTTTGTATGGAAAGGATTATGGAGGGAAAAACATGAAAGGTTATGTGAAAGGCGAGGTCTTTATAGGAAAATATTCCTTTATTGGGCCACATGTCACAATCATGCCAAACACTAAAATAGGAAAAGGTAGTATTGTAGCTTCACACAGTTTTATAAAAGGTGAGTTTCCAGACTTCTCTATCCTTGCCGGTAATCCTGCGAAAATAATTGGAGATACAAGAGAAAAAGATGCAGAAATAATTGCTAAAAATCCAGAACTTAAAGTAAGCTATGATGAATGGATTAAGAGGTAATAAAGCCGCACTTATTCTATCGGGGCTGATTTTAGTATCCTTACTGCTGCTTCCGGAACTTAATTTTAGAAAAGGATTCGCGTCCTTTCAAGTTATTGATTTGTTGATGCCATTACTTTTGATTTTTGTCTATTTAAGAAGAAAATTAATTACTTGGCGCCCCTTTTTTTCGATACTAATCTTGTTTGCACTCTTGATGTTGACCTCCATTTTTATGAATGGACGAATGGCTGTCACCAGAGATTATTTTGAATTCTATAAATTGCTAAAATTTTCGGTAGTTTTCCTGATTTTTTCTTTTGTAGCCCTTCCAGATTTTATAAAATATGTTGCTAAACCAGTTTTCGTTCTCTTAGCAATTGTTAATTTGTTTCATTATTTCAATCTATTTGATATCAATACATTAATACATGCTCATTACAATGGCGGAATTCACATTGAATTTTTTGGACTCAATTCATTAGGCGAGCCTGGTACAAGAAGAATGTCGGGACTCAGTGGAAACCCCAATATCAATTCAATAGTTTTTGGTTTTTTTGCCATTCTTTTTATCCCACAAAGGGGGGGGAAACCACGCACTTATCTCTGGTTAATTGCCGCAGTATTTTTAATGTTTCTGTGCCAATCTAGAACCAATCTTATAGCTTTTGTCGTCATGACCGTTCTTACTTTTGCGATTGCCAAAAGAACATTTAATTTCAATGCTAAGAATATTGTGCTATCAGTTTTAGCTGGATTTTTAATAGCTATGCTCCTTTTACAGAATGATTATTTAAACTCTTTATTTACCCAAGATTTGACAAAAAACACCTCTTTACTGGGCAGGTTTGAGGTGTGGAAGCATTTAGTTGAAATGATAATACAAAAACCTTTTTTCGGTCACGGTCCTTTCAAGGAATATTTTTACCAAAATAAAATGTATTCAGAAAGTGAATATATTATGCAGACTTGGCGTTATGGTTTTTTTGGTTTGTTAGTTTTTCTTGGAGTATTGTTATATCCTGCAGTCCGGACAATAGGAAAGTTGTCAGTCAAAAACAACTTGATTTTATTTCAATTCACCATATTAATGGCCGTAAACTCCCTTACTAACAATCCTTTTTCTGATAGGTTACTAATGGTGCTATTTGCCATTGCTATTGGCTTATCGTTTGGTTTAAAACAAATTGCACAAGATGAAAAATAGAAAACTTCTTCTCGTAGGCTCTTCTGAATCAGTGCATTTAGAGAATTATTTTCATCTCATTCAAGATTATTTTGATGAAATACTAGTTGTTTCTAATTCTAAAGTAACTTATGCCGAGTCTAAAATTTTGAATTTTTCACTAAAGAAACCGTGGCTTCTTATTGGTAAAGTGATAAAAATGAAAAAGATATTGAAGGATTTTGAGCCAAGTCATATTCATGTCCATCAAGCTGGAACTTATTCTTATATAACTGCACTTGCCAATAAATCGAGGATACCTCTGTATTTGACAACTTGGGGTTCAGACGTTTTATTGACTCCAAAAAAGAATTTCTTGTATAAGCATTTGGTAAAATTCTCTTTGCAGAAAGCAGATTTCATAACTGCTGATGCGCAATTTATGGTGGATGCTATCAAGCAAATGGTAGATACAAATGTCTTGATTGCTAATTTTGGAATTGATTATTTAAAAGTTGAAATTCCCAGCAAAGAAAAAATTATTTACTGTAATAGGCTTCATAAGTCACTTTACAGAGTCGATAGTATTATTGAGGGTTTTTGTCAGTTCTATGCAGAAAATCCAGATTGGAAATTGGTTATTGGAGCCAATGGAGTAGAAACAGACAAACTAAAAGAATTGGCTAGAACCTTGTTGCCAGAATCTAGCTATGAATTTATTGGGTTCGTAAGCCAAGAAGAAAACAAGAAGCAATATCTACGGGCAAAAATGTGGATTAGTTATCCAGTAAGTGATGGTACTGCCATCAGTTTGCTTGAGGCAATGGGTTACGGCTGTATTCCTGTGGTGTCTGATTTGCCAGCCAACAGAGAGTGGATTGAAGATCAGTCGAATGGAGTAATCATCTCAAAGACAATAAAGCACGCTTTGAACTCTGCCAAACTCCTTGATAATGAATTAGTAACTAAAAAAAATCAAGAAATTATTGAAAGTAAAGCAACTAAAGAAGTGAATCGAAAGAAATTTGTTACTTTGTACGACCAAAAATCAAGATAAAATGACCAAAGTTTGCCATATTTCAACAGCACACCCTCCATTTGATGTGAGAATTTTTCACAAGGAATGTGTTTCTTTGGTAGAAGCTGGTTATGATGTTTCTTTGGTAGTTACACATGATAAACAAGAGGTTGTCAAAGGAGTTAAAATTATTCCTCTGCCGGTTTCTAGGGGTAGGCTTCACAGGATGTTTATCAAAACACACTTGGCATTTTATAGGGCGCTAAAAACAAAAGCAAAAGTCTTTCATTTTCATGATCCAGAGTTGATTTTTGCAGGAATATTTTTGAGAATTTTGGGAAAAAAGGTGATTTACGATATGCACGAATTGGTCTATCATCAAATCAAGGATAAAGAATGGCTGGGCAAGCAGTGGTTTAGAAATATAATGGCTTCTATTTATTTGAGATTTGAAAAAATTTCGGTTTCCTTTTTTAATCAAATAGTGCTAGCAGAGACTGGCTACATGGATTATATTAAAGAAAAATACCGCTCGAATATTAAGAAATTTACTTTGGCAAGAAATTATCCCATGTTAAATTTCATTGATCAAACAACTGCGAATTCGACTTTAATTAAGGACAAAACAATCATTGTGTACGCTGGAGGGCTCACTCGAGTGAGAGGAATAAAAGAAGTATGTGAATCCATGCTGCACCTAGATTCATCTGCTGAAATGTGGTTAATGGGATGGTGGGAAAGTGAAGAGTTTAAAAAACAATGTTTGGAGGTCTCTGATTCGATTAAATACATTGGTTTGCTGAAGATGGAGGACGTGTACGGCTATTACAAAGCAGCCGATATCGCAATTGTGATGTTTTATCCAATTCCAAATCACTTAGCCACAATGCCTGTGAAATCATTCGAGTACATGGCTTGTAAATTACCAATTATCATGTCGGATTTTGAGTACTGGAAAAGTGAATTTGATGGAATCGCAGCTTTTGCCAATCCAAAAAATCCTTTGGAAATTGCGGAGAAAATTAATTGGTTTGCTAAAAATCCAGATGAAATAGTGAGAATGGGAAATAAGGGAGAGGAATTAGTGAGAGAGAAATACTCATGGGAAGAGGAATCTAAGGCGTTGGTAAGCATGTATCAACATATTTTGAAATAATTTGTACATAGACAATATACATATTGACCAATTAGATAGCTTGAATACAACTGATGTTTTCAATTCAAAAGATTGGATTGCCAATTTGCAGCATGAAGGATTGCAATTGCTGGGAGTTTTCAATAAAAACAAGGAAATAATAGGCTGTTTTTATTTTAGTAAATACAAAAGAGGAAAGGTACTAAGTCAAATTTCTGCCCCCCCTTTTTCACCACATTGTGGTCTTTTTGTGCAAGATAATACGGTAAATCCAGCTCAGAAAATCACCTTCAGAAAAAAAGTGTTAGCTCTTGTCAGTGACTATTTCAATGAGCGAAAATTTGACATTTTATCTGTGCCTTTTCCAGCAGAATATACTGATATGCAGGAGTTTATTTGGAGTAAGTTCCGAGTAGAACCAAGATATACCTATCAGTTAGATTTGAATGACTCTGAGGAAAGTTTATTGGCAAATATGTCCTCAGAAAGAAGAAAAAACATTAGAAAAGCTGAGAAAGACGGAATAATTGCAACCCTAGTAACTAATTTAGACGAAGCGAAGATATTAATTGCAGGAACTTACAAAAAGCAGAGTATTAGTGGTAAAGAAGCTGCTCTCGATAAGATATTTAATTCTTTTGCAACCGCAGAGAATTCGATCTGTTTTGTTTCATATGATAAAGAAAAAACTCCTGTTGCTACAGTTTTTTGTGTAATGGATAAGGAAACTTGCTATTACATTCTTGGTGGATACCACGCTACCAAAAAGCATGAAGGTGCTGGCGCATTAGCCATGTGGAGCGCAATAAAGTTAGCAAAAGATAACGGAGTAAAAACATTTGATTTTGAGGGTTCCATGATGCCAGCTATCGAAAAGTATTTTCGGGGGTTTGGAGGAAAAATAGTTCCTTTTTTTTCAATCAAGAAGGAAAATTTATTGGGAAATACTTTTCTAAAACTAAGAAGCAAGTAATGCAAGAAACAAGATCATATCCCATTGTATCTATTGTCATTCCATGCAGGAATGAGCAAAATTACATTGAGAAAAATATAAATTCAATACTCAATCAAAATTACGAAGGAGAAATAGAGATTTTGATCGTAGACGGAATGAGTGATGATGGTACCCGTGATATTGTCTCTAGTTATCAGGATTCTGGAGTTATTTTATTAGATAATCCTCACCAGTTTACTCCTCATGCAATGAATATTGGCATACATGAAGCAAAAGGAAAATACTTTGTAATTTTAGGAGGGCACTCATTTTTGGATGAAAATTTTGTAAGGTACAATGTTGAGGTTCTAGAACAAAATGAAGATATCGGATGTTGTGGAGGGCAAATTAAAAATGTGTACGAAAATGAGGAGGGAGAAATAATTGCAAAAGCAATGGCTTCAAAATTTGGAG
>JBDMYC010000108.1:0-2613 GCA_039770535.1 Flavobacteriales bacterium | reverse complement strand
TATTTGATATATGTGGAATTGATTCAGTTTATATCTCTAATTCTTCGTTTGGTTGTGCTGATACTGGTGCGAATTCTGTCACGATTTATGCAACTGACGTAAACGGAAATATTGATTCTTGTTTTGCTACCGTTATTGTAATTGATACCATAAAACCTACTGTAATTTGCAAAGACACAACCGTGTATTTAGATGCAACTGGTTCGGTTACAATTGACACTTCTTTCATTCTACAATCTGTATTTGATATATGTGGAATTGATTCAGTTTATCTATCTACTGCCACATTCAATTGCATTGATACTGGAAGTAACACGGTAACTATTTACGCAATAGACGTTAGCGGGAACATAGATTCTTGCATTGCTAACATTGATGTTTTTGATACTATTAATCCTGTTGTGGTGTGTAAAAACGATATTATTTACCTCAACAGTAGCGGAAATTATTCAATCGACACCTCCAATGTAGTAGTGTCCATCATGGATAATTGTTCTGTTGATACCGTTTATCTCTCTGTTTATGATTTCTTCTGTGGAGACACAGGAATAAACTTGGTAACGGTTTATATTGAGGATATTAACGGAAATACTGCCTCTTGCCAAACCACAATCCTTGTGAGAGATACAATCACTCCAATAGTTGCCTGTAATAACGTGACTGTATATTTGAATGGAGTAGGAATTGCAACTATCGACACTTCACTAGTATTAACAAGCTTCACTTCCAATTGTACTATTGATAGTGTATTCTTATCCGATACGCTTTTCACTTGTGCAGATACTGGAATAAATTCAATTTGGGTTTTTGTACAAGATATAAATGGAAATGTTGATTCTTGCATGGCTACTATCACTGTTCTTGATACGGTTAACCCAGTTATTATTTGTCAAGATACATCAGTATATCTCAATGCAGCAGGAGCTGTTTCTATTGACTCATCCTATGTACTGAGTTCATTTACTGATAACTGCATAGTGACTAATGTAACTTTATCAAACTCCAATTTCAGTTGTGCCGACACAGGACTTAATTCAATCTTAGTTATTGCTTACGACCCAAGTGGAAACCTCGATTCTTGCAGAGCAAATTTAACTGTTCTGGATACAATTTCTCCTACTGCGATTTGCGTCAATACAACAATATTCTTGGATTCATCAGGAAGAAGCTCCATTGCTGTTGGCGATATTGATGGTGGCTCGTTCGATAATTGCCGAGTGGATACAATCACTATCAACAAGACAGATTTCAACTGTGCTGACATTGGAAACAACACAGTTACATTGACTGTAACTGACCACTCTGGAAATACTTCTACCTGCATAGGAACTGTAACTGTGATTGATGACATTGCGCCAGTTGTCTCTTGCCCTCCCTCAGTTATAGATACTGTTTTGCTGAATGATTGTAAGTTTGTAGTTCCTGATTATTCGTCAATTCTCAATGCCTCAGACAATTGTACGCCAGCAGATTCGTTAGTTTACCTACAAACACCTGCGCCAGGAACAGTAATTGATTTCACAAATAGGTTGGATGATGTGAGCACACTCAATGTTATTATCAATACGCAAGACGAAGAGATTAATCAATCTACTTGTGTGTTTGATTTGAAAATAGGATGTCGATTAAATGCTTCGATTCCACAAATATTCTCCCCAAATGGAGACGGACTGAATGATGTGCTTTATGTTTACGGAAGGAATTTCCTTGACTTTAGGTTTATAGTATTCAATAGATGGGGAGAAAAAGTATTTGAAACCAACAATCCGAACCGCGGATGGGACGGAACATATAAAGGAAAACAAGCATTAGAAGGAGTTTATGTCTATTATTTCTTTTCAAAAACTGATCAACTTGGCGATATTGTGCGAAAAGGAGATGTAACTCTTGTAAGATAAATGAAAGTGTTTTTTAAATACTTTAGAGATTATTTCGAGGATAGCTTTAGCTTGAAAGCACATCTCTTGGTTGCTATTTTTATTGGTTTATGCATTTATTTCAATTACGAATACGACCTCTACAAGAACTATTTTAAAGTTCGTAACTACCAGGAGCTAAAAGTACTTAAGCTCTGGTCGTTTTTTGGATTTGCATTTCTTGTGCCCTTACTGATTATGTCTTTTTTTCAAAAAGAAAAAAAAACCATTACCAATCCATACTATTTGATTTTTGGACTACTTGCTTTGCTATTTGTATCGCTAGACTCTTCCTATTACAGCCTAAAATATCTGAAGCCATTAATCCCAAATGACCTAGCAGGTTTTTCTTTCTACCAAGCTTGCCTTTCCAATCTCAATAGTCTATTCACAGTAATGATTCCTCTGTTTGTCATTTATTATTTGACGAATCATTTCAAACCTGAGTTGTATGGAATCAAACTCAATGGAGCTAACCTGAAACCGTATTTAATTCTTGTTGGAATTATGCTCCCTATTGTTTTCATTTCAGCTGCAACACAAGAAGATTTCACCAATTATTACCCTTCTTATAACTTCAATAGGTTTGAAGCGGCAAAGTTACCTCAAAAAGCCAAAATCGCTATTTTTGAATTGTGCTACGGTTTCGACTTTCTCTCTGTCGAACTTATGTTCAGAGGATTTATGGTAGTTGCCT
>JBDMYC010000107.1:0-10092 GCA_039770535.1 Flavobacteriales bacterium | reverse complement strand
TTGCTCCACAATTTGACGGATTAGAAAAACTACACCAAACATACTCTGACAGAGGATTAGTTGTTCTTGGATTTCCTTGTAATCAATTTTTGGGACAGGAACCTTTATCCAATGACCAAATGGAAGAATCTTGTAGAATAAACCATGGAGTGACTTTCCAATTGATGGAAAAAATTGACGTAAACGGAAGCAAAGCTCATCCGCTCTACAAATATTTGAAAGCAAAATTGAAATCTGGTATCTTCTCGAGCAGAATCAAGTGGAATTTTGAAAAATTCTTGATTGATAGCAATGGAAAACCTATCAAGAGATTCTCGCCAAAGACCAAGCCAAAGACTATGGAAGGCGCAATCATCAAAGCCTTAAAGAACAACTAAAATGAGAAGAATTATAAGCGCTTTGGCAATCGCAACCTTAGTTTTTAGCTGCGACTCAGGAACAGAACAGAAGATTGAAAACAAAATTGAAAATCAAGAACAAATAACTATGAAAAACAACATATACAACCACACTTATTTAACTCCAACTGGAGAAAGCAAATCATTTGAAGATTTGAAAGGAGACCTGATACTTATCGTAAACACAGCAACTCAATGCGGACTGACTCCACAGTTTGAAGGATTGGAAAAATTGCACAATAATTACTCTGAAAAAGGATTAAAAGTACTGGGATTCCCTTGCAATCAATTTGGTGGACAAGAGCCCTTGACCAATGAAGAAATGGTAGAAACTTGCAAAGTAAATCACGGAGTGACTTTCGAATTGGCTCAGAAAATAGAAGTAAACGGAGGAAGTGAAAATCCACTTTATTCTTTCTTAAAATCAGAACAAAAAATAGAAGGTGAAAACGATATTAGATGGAATTTTGAGAAGTTCTTGGTAAACAAAGAGGGAGAAGTAGTGAAAAGATTTTCGCCACAAACTACTCCAGAAGAACTTACTGCGGAGATTGAAGGGATGCTGTAAACCAACAAATAAATTAATTATTAAAAAAAGGTGAGAATTTGAATTCTCACCTTTTTTTTTGATGTAAATTTAAAGCTTTCTGTCTTTTAAGGATTTGAAAACGTATATTTAGTGAACAAACTATATTCCTATGAATTATTCAAAGCAGATTAAAATTACGATTGCAATGCTTATCGGAATTACCTTTTTTGCAAATTGCAAAAAAGAAAATAGTGAAGAATGCCCAAATGGCAAGACAAACATTATTCAACAGTACAGTTTAGACACTATTTTTCCAAGTGATTATATTATGGCATATCCTGGTTCTTGGTGGGAATATGATAATGGAAAAGTTGATTCTTGTAGAGGTTATTTTACTCAAAAGATAGAGAACATTGAACGAAATTATCCTTGCTTATCTGTTTACGAAGATTTAATCTACGTACCTACAATAACATCTCTTGGAGCGATTTATAAAGGTTCAATAATCAAAATAACTTCAAATTACCAAGGAACAAAATTCGTAGAAATGATTGATACAGCTAAAAGTAACTCTATCGTTTCCTATGGCAAAAATCCATATCCTAGTAATTATAATCACTATTCACAGACTATGATTGTAAAGTCCGAGATTATCGAACATTTAAGCTCCTTCCAAGTCAATGGCATTATTTATGCAGATGTGATTCATTGCCAAACAAGCGAAAAAACAGATGATTTCAAATTAGAAACTCCTCCTCCAAGAATTTCACATTATTATTTCGCAAAAAACATAGGACTAATTGAACATAGTTCGAGCTATGTTGGACTTGACACAAGAAAACGGCTAATCAACCATTACATTGCTCCGCATTAATTCACTGTAATAAAACTAGAATCAGTAAGCGTTTTCAGAAATGAAACCAAAGTAAACTTTTGACTATTAGATAAATTTAAAGGAACAATCAAAGAATCTTTGTGGATATGATTCTTTCCTCCTGAATTATAGTGTTCCACCACTTCTTCTAGCGTTTTCATACTTCCATCGTGCATGTAAGGTGCAGTAATTTCGACATTTCTTAAAGATGGAGTCTTGAAAAGTGCCAAATCTTTGTTGTTATTGGTAGCTCGCATTCTTCCTTCGTCTTTGTAGTTTTCGTACAAACCGTTATTAGTAATTTTGCATTGGGTAAAATTAAATCCACCATGACAAGATGAGCAATTTGTTCTGTCGCTCATGAATAAGTCAAACCCCTGTTTTTCTTCTTTGGTCAAAGTTATTTTACCTGCCATAAACTGGTCAAACTTGCTGTTTTTACTTATCAAAGTTCTTTCATAAGCTGAAATAGATCTGGTAATTACATAAGAATCAGGCGCTCTCCCGTAGGCTTTTGCACTCATTTCTACGTACTCAGGATTTTGTTTCATTTGCTCAGAAATATCAACAATATTGTGAGCAAGCTCATTCTTTTCTTGAATCGGAACCAACACTTGCATTTCTATGGTTTTGATACTTCCCTCTCTCATCAAATACGGATGATAGCCAACATTAACCAGACTCGGAGCATTCCTCACTCCTGCTCTGCCAAATACGCCAGGACTAAAAGCAACTGAATCGCTAAAAGCTATACTTGGATTGTGACAACTTGCGCAACTCAAAGAGGAATCAATGGACAAAATAGGATCAAAAAACAACTTTTTACCTAATGCAATTCGTGATTCTGTTTGCTGATTTTCTGATGGATAGCTCATTTTAGGAAACTGAAATTGAGCCAAATTAATTTCAGATTTTCTGAGTACCAAACAAGAAAAAAGACTTAAACTAAAAAGAAGCAGTACTATTTTCATTTTAATCCTACTCATTATTTCTTAAAAAGGAGATTGATAAGCTGGATTTGAAATTACTTCATAGTCTGTCAAGGTTTTCAAAAAATTAACTAAGTCAACTTTGTCAGCAGAATCTAGCAGTAAACCTGTAGACCTTGTATTTTCTATCGCAGGATCAATGGTGGATGAAGTGACGATTCCACTGTTATAATGGTCCACTACTTCTTCTAAGGTGGTGAATCTGCCGTCATGCATGTAAGGCGCAGTCAAGGCAATATTCCTGAGAGTTGGCACTTTGAATTTTGCTCGGTCGCTTGCAGCTCCAGTTGCGCTCATTCTTCCATGGTCTGTCATTGCGGCATCACTATCCAAGCCATTGTTCATGTACAAGTCATTTTCAAAATTATTTCCTGAATGACAATGTGCACAATCCGCTCCTGAAAGTGATGGGAAAAATGGATTATACTCAGCAAAATACAAGGACTTTCCTCTTTGCTCTGAGGCTGTCAATGCAACTTCTCCTCTTTCCGATTTATCGAATTTGCTATTGAAAGAAACAATTGAATTCATAAATTGCTCCAAAGCTTTTGAAATCGTTTCATTTGTAATTTGCTCACTTCCAAATGCTTTTTTAAATTTAGAAACATAAGTGGATGATGCCGATAACTTTGAAATCACATTGGGCATAGTTTCATGCATTTCCAGAGAATCCTGAATAGGCATGATAGATTGCTCACGAAGAAGATTTGCTCGTCCATCCCAAAAAAACTGATTGTTGTTCCACAACATATTCACTGTGGACATAGCTTGCCTACCTCCCGGAAGTCCCAAAACTCCTATTGAAAATCTTCTGCTATCAGAAAAACCATCTTGAGCCACATGACAAGAACCACAAGAAATACTGCCGTCACTAGAGAGTTGTTTGTCGTAAAATAAAAACCTTCCAAGATTAACTCCTTCTTCTGTTAGTAGGTTATCTGCAGGAATAGATGGAGTTGGCAGATTCCCATATTGTAAATTGTAAGGCGTAGTTTTAAATGATTCTGAATCATCTTCTTCTTTCTTACAAGAGAAAATAATCAAAGTGCTAACTAATAGTATTGCTGTAAATTGATTTTTCATTTTACTGATTGCTATTTGTAATTATCAATTTTCTACTCGCCATGTATTTCCCTCCCTGAAAAATGGACACGATATAAGTTCCAGCATTCACATTGGATAAAGTAGTTCTATCAGAGTCTAACAGCTTTTTCATTACCTGTCTTCCTTGAATATCAGTCACCACCACTTGAGAATTTTCTAAAAATTCAGAAGTGCTCAAAACTATTGGACTTCCTTCCATAACTGGATTAGGAGAGATAACAAAAGAAAAAGAAGGTTCATTTATGGTTTCAATTCCCACAGATGGATTTCCCTCGACTGACGTGAAAACCTTATTTTTAAAATTATCTATGAGTTTGCTTGTATTTGCTGTTTCCCCGTGTTCCAATAATCCAGAAGCCACATTGATTCTACTCAATCCAGCCGTATAATCTGCATTCAATTCGACTGTCAATCCACTTGCATCTGACGTCCCAGAGGTAGTAATTGTTATGTAATGATAGTTGTGATCTCCCAAAGCATGCAATTCATAATTTTGAGTGGGCGGACTTGTGGTATTTGCTTTTCCTTCATAAGCTATAAAACGGTAACCTGGTGCCCAACCCCAGTGCATGGAAGGCGACTTTGGCGCCAATGCTCCTGTTGCCAATGCTGGGTCAAGGTGATTGAGACTGGAATCTACTCCTATTGCAAAGGTGATTTTCTCAATGTTTGTAATCATGAAATTACCTAATAATTCGTTAGTAGGAATATTTGCATCAATAAGAAGAGTGTTGTTCAGCAGAGTTGTCATTCCTCCGTCATGTGTGATGGAATATGGCGTCAAGTAATATTGTAATCGTTTCACATCAAAGAAATCCCCGCGATCATTACTCGAGACTGTGGTGAATGTAAAAGGATCTGACCCAAGTTTGTGGTTAATTTTGAGGTAAACATTTGATTGACTCAGTGCCATGTTGGCAAAAATAGTAAGTACTAGAAGTGTTATGATTTTCTTCATTTTAATTAGTTTTAAAGTTTGGAATTGTGTTTTTTAAAATATTGACTTAGGAGTTTTCGAGATTTAGTAATAACTACAAATCTTTTTCTCACCAAATCAAATTAAAAACGACTGTACTCTCTTGTACAATTTATTGGTTTTAATCTCGGGGGGAGATTCTAACGCATAATTCCCCAAAATTTTAAAGGAATCCAGTTTTAAATCAGACAACTCCGCAATGAAATAAGCGTTAATACTTAAATTAGTAGATGGAATATCGGTCGAGGATTTGTCAAAGTTTGAAGAAGTTTCAACTTTGAATTGATCAAAATCACAGCAGCTTTTGTTCACTGCTTTTGATTTTTCCGGTTCATTATCTGGCTTTTGGCATGTCTCTAACACCCCTAACAAACTGAAATCAAAAAATTCTCCTCCACAATAATGCACGTCCAATTGATATCCCAAAGAGGAAGTAAATATTAGCGTAGCCATCAAAAGACTGAAAATTTTATGACTCTTATTTCTAATCATTGTACTAATATAAGGATTTTTTTTTAAAGGCACATAAACTTTTGTGCAGGAGCTAGTGAAAAGTATATCTTTGTAGAAATCAAAAATCATCATATGAAACCAACTCTTTTATCGTCTCCTCTTCAAGGGTTTACTGATTTTAGATTCCGAAACGCTTTTCATGCCCATTTTGGAGGAATAGACACTTTCTATTCGCCCTACATCAGGCTGAATGGGAAACTGAATATTAGAGGGGCATACGAGAGAGATATTTTACTCGAAAATAACGACACGCTCACAGTTATTCCGCAAGTGATGACAGCCAGTGCAGATGAATTTATATTTGTCGTGAAATTTATACAACAATTTGGTTACAAGGAGTTAAACTGGAATTTAGGTTGTCCCTATCCCATGGTTACCAAACAAGGAATGGGATCTGGATTGGTGTGCCAAGGAGAAAAAATAGATGAAATTCTCGACAGAATTCATAGCGAAACTGACATTGTAGTTTCTATGAAAATGAGAATGGGTTACGAAAATGCCGAAGAGATTTTAGAAACTTTACCTATTTTAGAAAAATACCCGCTCAAAAACATTGCAATCCATGCCAGAATCGGAAAACAATTGTACAAAGGTGGTGTAGACTTGGAAGGATTTCAGAAAGTGATGGACAGTACAAAACACAAACTATACTATAATGGAGATATTACCTCAGTTGCAGCATACAGAGAAATAAGAGAAAGATTTCCATCTATCAATCATTTTATGATTGGAAGAGGGTTAATTGCCGATCCTTTTTTACCACAAATGATAAAGAACGATACGGAAGAATATCCAGAAAATAGGTTTGAGGTTTTCAAGAAATTTCATGATACAATTTACAAAGAATATGACGACTATCTATCAGGCCCCACTCCTATCAAAATGAAGATGCAAGGATTTTGGGAGTATTTTTCACAGTCTTTTTCAAATCCTCAGAAGACCTTCAAAAAAATAAAAAAAGCTACCAATCCTGTAAAATATAAATCTGCTGTAGCAGAGATTTTTAATTCAGAGAGGAGTTTGTAGCAACTCATTTTTTTTCGTTTAATTTCCCTATATTAAGCCAAAATACAAGCCAATGACAAGAACTAAGAAAATATTAAATCATGTAAATGAATATGCACAAATTTTCATTGGGATTGTTCTTGCAAGTATCGGACTCAAGGCATTTTTACTCCCAAATGGTTTTCTCGATGGAGGCGCAACTGGAATTGCAATCTTAATCAGTGAGCAAATTGACCTTAATATTTCTTTCGTGCTTGTACTTGTTAGTATTCCATTTTTGATACTTGCCTGGTTCACAGTTTCTAGAAAAGTATTGGTAAAATCTATTTTATCTATCATTGGTTTGGCTTTTTTCATTTATTTCGAAAACTTTCAGTCTATTACAGAGGACAAACTATTGATTGCTATTTTTGGAGGTCTTTTTTTAGGTGCAGGAATTGGTCTTGCTATCAAAAATGGGTCTGTGTTAGATGGTTCCGAAATTTTAGGAATTTATGTCAATGAGAAATACGGAATAAGTATCGGAAAAACCATTTTAATTTTCAATGTTTTCTTATTTGGCATCACAGCTTTTGTTTTGTCTACAGAAATAGCCATGTACTCTATCCTTACCTACTTGATAACTAGCGTGGTAATAGATTTTGTAATTAAAGGATTTGAAAACTATGTGGGTATCATGATTGTCTCCAAAAAATCTGCAGAGGTAGAACAAGTTCTTGTAGAAGGAATTAAAACAGGAATTACTGTTTACAAAGGGAGCCACGGAAGAGGAAATACTGGTCCACAAAAAGACATGGATATTATCCATATCATTATTAATCGAATAGATATTCGCAAGACTTTCAACTTAATTGATGCAATTGATGAAGCTGCTTTTGTGATTGAATTTGATGTGAATCACGTTAAAGGTGGGCTGAAAAGAAGGACATTACTAAACGATTGAAAGCTAATTTAAATTATTGCTTATAAAGAAGATATGTTCTATAAATTAAAGTAGTACATTAGACTGTTGTAGGCTAAATTATCTTCAATGAAATTATCTACTTTACTTTTCCCAACTCCAGTTAACAAAGTAAAATTCAACTTCCCATTTACATTCTTTTTGTCTGCTCTCATTTCGTCCATTATGGGTTCGAGCATTTTTTCTTCTAGCTCTATTTTCTTAAAAAAAGAAAAAACTACAGCACAGATTTCACCAAGTTCGCTCTCAGAAATCAATCCTTGTTTCCAAGAAATGTAGCTTTCACAAATCATTCCTGCGCCAATTGCTTCGCCATGCAATATTTCGCCCATGTAATACGATTCAATGGCATGACCAACAGTATGACCAAAGTTGAGCTTCTTTCTGTCTCCTTCTTCTTTGAAATCAGTGGTTACAAATCTATTTTTAATATCAGTAGATGCTTTGATTATCGAATTCAAATTTACAATAAGTGATTCCTTGTTTTTTAATACCTCGAGCAGAAATTCATCCTCAATTAGCCCATATTTTATAACCTCTCCCATGCCCGACATGAACTCTCTCTCGGGCAGTGTACGTAAAAACTGAGAATCTATAAACGTGAATAAAGGATTAGCAAAAGTTCCTACTTGATTTTTAGAATACTCCAGATTTACACCCGTTTTTCCACCAATTGCAGCATCAACTTGCCCCAGCAAGGTTGTCGGAATGTTTATAAAATCGATTCCACGTTTGAATGTAGAAGCAACAAAACCTCCCATATCTGTGATTACACCTCCACCCAGATTGATAAGTAAGGATTTCCTGTCGGCTCCTGTATCTGCAAGAGAAGACCATAAAGATTCACAAATTTCTAGAGTTTTATATTCTTCTCCTGGATCCAAGACTAACAAATTTGCCTTTTCCAAAAATGAAACTTGCTCCAACAAAATTGGCAAACAATCTACTTTTGTGTTTTCATCACATAAGATGTAAATATTTGTCCAGGTTTTGCCTAAGGACGATATTTTACTATCAAACTGAGATATTGGCTTGATATAATAGGTAGGATTTATCATAAATATATTCTGAATCAAATTGTTAATTTAAAACAACTTGAAATCCTTTTTTGATTAGAATCTGGTCGTAGATATTATCCCAAAGCTCTATTCTTTTCGTCAAGGAACTTTTAGCAACTTGTAAAACTTCTTCCCATTTCTCAGGATTATCTTGGCACAATTCGGCCACCATATCCAATGAGATTGGACCATGTTCGTCCCCATCTAATTCAATATGCCTATCTAAGTAATACTTTAATTTATTATACTTTATATTCTTAGGATCAGCTTGTTTAAGAATCTCAATAAACATTGTCGGAATTATATCTTCTCTCCCAAATGTAAATGACGAAGCTATTAAATGAGGTTTATTGGTTTCTATTATTTCAAATGTGTGGGATACAAAATCTTTTACTGTGCCAGAAACATCAATTTTATTGAGAGCTTCTGTTACACTTTTTCCTTCAGATACTTTTTCCAAAAACTCATTAATTAAGTCAGTTGGAGCTCCCAATTGATTCATTGAGTCTAAATACATTTCATAATGACTTTTTGGCTCACCCAATTCATTGATATCGCTCTCTTCTCCGTGAACAATCTCATTTATGAATCTACTCGTTTTTCCTCTCCTGCTAGGAATCCAAGGAACAGACACACAAGTCAATTCTCTTTGTAAGGCTTTTAAGAGTGACATAAAATCCCACACTGCAAAAACATGATTCTTCATAAAAATCTGTACATCTTCAATAGATTCAATACTCTTGTATAAAGGGTGATTTTGCAAATCTTCTCTTAGCGTTTCTAGTTCTTTATTTATTAATTCAATTTTATTCATTTCAATCCACTTTTTTACATTTCTAAAACATCCTGCATGGAGTAAATTCCATCTTTATTTTTAGCTATCCATTCTGCCGCTAGCAAAGCACCATTTGCGAAACCACTTCGACTATGAGCTGTGTGTTTTATCTCAATCTCATCAACTGAGCTTTTATAAAACACGGAGTGTGTTCCTGGAACATCATCCTCTCTTTTGGATATAATTTCTAATTCTGATTCTTTTTCTGAAATATCGCCTACCCATTTCTGTTTCACCTTGTTATTTTCTATAATTTGTTCTGCAATTGATATTCCAGTTCCGCTAGGCGCGTCAAGTTTTTGGGTATGATGAATTTCTTCCACTTCTACTTTATATTCTGAATGATTGTTCATCAACTGAGCCAACTGGGTGTTTAGTTTAAAAAATAAATTCACCCCGACACTGAAGTTGGTTGCATATAAAAGTGTTTGATTTCTTGCGATACAAATAGTTTCAATTTCATCCAAATAGTCATACCAACCAGTAGTTCCCACAACAACTGGTACGTTTGCATCAAAGCATTTTTTGATGTTGGAAACCGCAAATTCTGGACGACTGAATTCTATTGCCACATCAATTCCAAGCAATTCTGCTGGCGAAAATTCGGCATTGTCAGAGGTCACTTTTAATCCTATATTGTGCCCTTTTTCAATCGCAATCTTCTCAATTTCTTTTCCCATTTTACCATATCCTAACAAGGCTATTTTCATACTTTATTTTTTAAATATCACGCTATACAATATTGTAACTTTTTATCTAGTTAATAGTGTTAAGTTCGTAACTCATTACAAAAATAGTTCAATATCCTACAGGTATTGCTATTTTTGATAAAAAAAAATTAGAATGAATA
>JBDMYC010000106.1:0-10840 GCA_039770535.1 Flavobacteriales bacterium | reverse complement strand
TTTCAACCATTTCATAATGTCCTCTTTCGTGATAAACGCCTTTTTTAACTTTAAGAAATACCAAGAAATTGATTATTACTCCTGTAAAAACATGGAATCCATGAAAGCCAGTAACGAAGAAAAAGAAGTTGGTGTATCTTAAGTCGTCAGGATTTGCAATATTGTAGGGATTGTTGGTTAAAGTAGCATTGTCTGCCCAAGTGGATATTAGTCCGTCAGGTCCAGCAATGAATGTTTGCCATTCCCATGCTTGAGAAAGCAAGAAAATTGCTCCTCCAACTACTGTCCAACCTAGCCATTTTTGAACTCCTTTTTGATCCATTCTGTGTCCTGCTTCTACGGCCAAAACCATTGTTACTGAACTCACAATAAGGATAAAAGTCATTAATGCCACATAGATAAGCGGAAGATTAGCATGAGTTAATGGAAAGTGAAAAAACACTTCCTCGGCCAATGGCCAAGTCTCTGCGGATGCCTTAGCAAACCCCAAGGCCACTAAGAATCCTCCAAATGTCAAAGCATCTGAAACGAGGAAAAACCACATCATCATTTTACCATAAGTAGCTCTAAAAGGAGACCTACCTCCGCCCCAAGCCGTTGCGGAATCAACATTTTCTACATGTGCTGCCATAACTATCTTTAAATTTTTTACAAGTTTAATGAATTAAAAACAAAAATAATAATAAATACACCCACAATCCTGCAAAAAAGTGCCAAAAATATCCACCTAGTTTTATTTTTAATTGATTGTCTTCTGTCAAATCTTTTTTAGCTGATAAAAACACCATTCCCAATAAATAAAACAAAGCCACAAAAATATGGGCCAAATGAAGAATAGTAAGTACATAAAAGTAAGAGCTACTTACATTCCCAACTGTTTTTAATTTTTCTTCGTATGTGGGCGGAAGTGCCATTTTAGCCATTACTACAACCTCAAGAATTGTCTTGTTCGGATTTTTCTTGTTCTCTTGTACTCGTACAAAAGGTTTTCCAAGCGCTCTTTCCGGCTGTTCAGCCTTGAACTGATTGTATTCTTCTCGGTCAATTTTGATAGCTTGTTGTCCCATGAAGTAAAATCCATCAGGCTCAAGTAGCAGTTCTTTTCCTTGAAAATCAAGCGTGTAGTCTACTCCGTATTCCCCGTCAAGCATGATTTCTCCAGTTTCTCGGTTGTAGATTTTTTCTGCCCATGCGTAACCTTTGTCATATAACTGAGTCCAAGCGTAATATTGAGAACCTGCAAAAAGAAGACCCAAAGCTAATGTGATAGTTAGAAGTAAGGTAGTTTGTTTGTTTTTGCTTTTCTTTGCGCTTTTTACTGCTAGTATCATGGTGATACTGCTCAATAAGATAAAAGCTGTGCTGATCCACAAAGCACTCGGCATTGAAAAACTTACCCAAAAATTATCTCCTTTTGAGACAATGTAGGCACTTGTTAATCCTGCAAAAAGCATCACGATAGAGAAGATTGCAAACCAAACTATATTGGTCTTGGCCTTTCTTCTTGCTTTTTGGTAATACTGTTCTATGTTTTTTTGTTCTTCCATTTTTGTTATAATTTAATTAACGAAATATACTTGTATCAATAAGTCGAGGTAATAGAATAGGAAAATTAGAGGTAAATAAGAGAATGAGGCAAACATTAATTTCAATGCATCTGCATCTTCCAAAGAGTTGTATAGTTTGATGGCAGGTCTGATGAAATAAACTCCCAGAGCTACGCTTAATATCATGGAAGTAATTCCAGAGACATGAAATACCCATGGTAACATTCCTGCAGGGATTACAAAAAGAGTATAGAACAGAATGATAAATGCAGTTCTTCTGTCTTTCAAATCTCCAAAAGGTAACATTTTGTATCCACCTTTTCTGTAGTCCTCACTTCCTTTCCATGCTATTGCCCAAAAATGTGGGAATTGCCATACAAACTGAACTAAGAATATCATGCCAGGTTCGAATCCAAATGTGCCAGTAGCGGCAATATAACCAATCATGGGAGGAATACTTCCTGGGAAAGCACCCACGAATACAGAAATCGGGGTTAGTTTTTTTAGTGGAGTGTATACAGCAACATAGGAAACTAAGGCAATTAAACCCAAAGCAAAAGAAATGTAATTTATTTCATATAATAGGTAAAGGCCAAAAACTCCGAGAATGGTAGAGACTATAATTCCTTCCATCACGCTCATTCTTCCTGCTGGAATAGGGCGATTTTCTGTTCTTGTCATCTTCGCGTCAGAGTCTCTTTCTATTACTTGATTGAAACCATTGGAAGCTCCAGTTACTAGGAATCCACCCAAAATAATAAAGAGGAAAGTTTGCCATGAAAAGTCATAGTCACTTTTATTGGACATTGGAAAAACTTCTGCTGTAAGTAAGGCAATTCCGTAGCCTAGGCCTGCAGAATAGACTACTAGGCTTGCAAGACGAAGTTTTGCGAGTGATGCGTAATCTGCTAGCTTTGCTTTTAAGCTAAAACTTACTTCTTGCGTTATGGCTTGTTCTGATTTCATATTCGTAACAAAATTAAAGATAATTCATTCAAAAGACCACTTATTTGGGCTAAATATTAGAACACAAAAAAAGGAACTGACTTTTGCCAATTCCTTTTCAATTTTCATGCTTATAATAACACTATCTATTTAAAGATTCTTTTTGTGTAGAGTAGTTTATTCTCAAAGCGTCCACTTCTCTTAGTTCGTTTTCAATTTTATCTATTATATCCATATCTACATCATCTTTGTCTGCAATGATTGCTACGGTAGCCTTATCATTAGCAAGTTCAGTTCTTTCTGATCTTTTCAACTCAATGAAGTCTCTTATTTTCAAGAAGTTAGGAACGATTTGGTCGTCTAATTGAAGTCTTGCTGATTTTCCAAACGCTTTGTTTTTTGGAATTCCTGCATTGACGTAATCAATAGCTTCGTTTTTATCTAATTGAATAATTTCCTTACCTGAAGGTTTTGTAACCTCTACTTTCAGGTCGCTTTGTTTCATAGATGAAACTGTAACGAAAAAGGCCAATACAATAAATACAATATCCGGAAGGGATGCTGTAGATACCTCAGGCACTTCTTTTGATTTGTTTTGTCTAAATTTTGACATACTATTTTGTATTAAATGTTAAACTGCTTTTGGCGGAAGCTTGATTATTTTTTGTGGATAAACTTGGCGAATAGCTTTTATTTTTGCTTTATCCTCTTCCGTTTTTACTTCAGCTCTGATGCTTTCTAAAGAACTATAAGTTACTCCAAAAGCTTCCATTGCTTTTTCGTCTCTCAACTCATTGAGTCCACTCATTATTTTATCTCTTACTCCTATGTATTTTCCGTAAGTAGTTGCTTTATCGTATTGTATAGCAATAGTTGCTGCTTTATTCACAGTTCTGTATGTTCCTACTAGTTTCACTGCATCAAGTTTAGTCTCCCATTGTTTCAATTGGTCGTTTACTATTCCTAGTGCAATACCCTTTGCAGTTTCTTTGTTTGCTTTTAATATTGCTATGTTTTGCATACAAACATCTTCACTCACAACATCCATTCTTGGAAGAGATTCTGAATCTTCAGGATTAGTCATGAATTCTTTTACTACATCCACAATATCATCTAAAGTTTTGTCCCATTCTCCCTCAATTAGAAGCTGATCTTCTTTATTGATAAGAATTTCCAGAATGTTTTTTTCATTAATTTCTGGCGGTTTTTCCATTGTATTGTCTCTTTTTTGAGGCAATACAGCTGGTAGTCCAGATTCTTTTTCAAGAGTAGTGGCAATGATTATAAATGCAAGTAGGATAAATGCGATATCTGCAATAGAACTCGCGTCTACACCTTGTTGTTTACGTCTTGACATAATCTAATTTTTAATTTTTTATTTCGTGTAACCTCTCAAAAGGCTCCAGATAAGATCTACAACAAGTATGATGGCTCCTGGAATAAGAACAAACAATAATCCATTTACCCAAAAATTACTTTTAGAAACAGCTGATGCTGCATCTGTTTCTCCTACTGATCTCACTAATTTGTCGAATCCTTCTGTGTCAGACCCAGCATTGGCTGAAGCCCAAATGAAAGCAATAATTACAATCCCTACAAAAATCAAGGAAGGAATTCCCTTTTTGAAATCTGTCATCAATGTTTTTACCAATCCCCATAGTAGGAAGATAATCATAAGTCCTCCCGCAATGAATAGAATAGCAGTCATGTAATTTACTCCAGCTAAAATATTCCCTTCGATTTTCTGTACTTTATTATCATAAGCTTCCTTACCTTTTGCAGCATAATTTGCATTGGTTGCTAATCCTTGATCAATCAATTCTACACCCATTTGATCAGGGTCATAAGAATCTGGAGCTCCATTGCTCATCATTCCCCAGACAAAATAGGCAGTGATGATAAATAGAACTACTGACACAAAGAAAAGTGCTCTTGAAAGTTTTTTGTTTTCCATGTTTTTAATTTTTGATGTTTAACAAACCGTTAAGTGCAATACTTAGGCGAGTTGTTACAATTATTTGTTGTTCTTGATAACCATATCTACTAATGAGATAGAAGCATCTTCCATGTCATTAACGATTCCGTCAATTTTGGAAACGATATAGTTATAAAACACCTGAAGAACGATTGCTGCAACAAGTCCAGCTAATGTTGTGTTCAGAGCTACTTTCATTGCTCCTGCAATTTGAACTGGCTCAGTTTGTCCGGTAATTTCAATAATATCAAATACTTCAATAATACCGATAATTGTCCCAAGGAATCCTAACATTGGTGCCGTAGCGATAAATAGAGAAATCCATGAAAGGTTTTTTTCCAATAACCCAGCCTGTACACTTCCGTAGTTCACTACTGATTTCTCAACAGCTTCGACTCCTTCGTCTACTCTATCAAGTCCTTGGTAGAAAATACTAGCTACTGGTCCTCTTGTGTTTCTACAAACATCTTTTGCTGCTTCAACTCCTCCGTTTTCCATTGCTTCTTCAACTTTAGCAAGAAGTTGCCCATTATTTGTAGTACTCATGTTAAGGTATATAATTCTCTCGATACTTAGTGCTAGTCCCAATAAAAATACTAAGAATACAAGTGCCATGAATTCTGGTCCACCGTCAATAAAATATTGCTTTACTTTTTGTACGATTCCTACTTTAGCTTTGGCAGGTGCTTTAGCTGGTGCAGTTTCTTTTTTTGCTTTAGCTGGTGGAGCAATAGTTGTGTTTGCTGCTGCTGGAGCCGTTCCATTTGTATCTGGAGTTTCTTGTCCAAAACTTGCAAAGTTCATTCCTGCTGTAAAAAGAATGAGTAGTGTGAATAGTGAAATTACTTTTTTCATGGTTATTTTTTTTGTCTTGTTTGTTATTTTATTGTTTGTTATTGTTCAAATATGTGCAGAGAGGAAGGGATTCGAACCCTCGATACAGTCACCCATATACACGCTTTCCAGGCGTGCGCCTTAAGCCACTCGGCCACCTCTCTAATTTCCCAGTTGCTTGTGTAAGGAAGAATCTTATGTCAAATATAGTGTCTACTTTCGTAAAGACACGGCAAAATACGAAAAATATTTTAGTACCAAAAGAAAATTGAATAAACGGTTAAAAAATTAATATTAACGGCACCATCTTCCTTTTTTTTGCAAACCAAAACTAGGTATTATTTTGATAACTTGCAGAACAAACTATTTAAAACGAACTAAGTTTTGTATTTTCGTAAAAAGTAAAAAAAAGCAGAATGAAAGACAATTATTGCATCTTAATGGCAGGGGGAATAGGGAGTAGGTTTTGGCCAATGAGTACAGAAGAATTCCCGAAACAATTCCATGATGTACTAGGAATGGGAAAAACATTGTTGCAAATGTCGTTTGACAGAATGTTATTGGTTTGTCCCAAAGAAAATATTTTTATAGTAACAAATTCTGACTATCAGGAGTTAGTTCAAAATCAGTTGCCGGGAATAAATGAAAATCAAATTTTGCTTGAACCTAGCAGAAAGAATACAGCACCATGTGTAGCTTATGCTAGTTATAAAATTAAAAAGATGAATCCTAATGCTACTTTGGTAGTTGCACCCTCTGACCATATTGTGATGAACGAGCCATCTTTTAAGGAAACTCTTGATATTGCTCTTGACAAGGCAAATTCTGACGATTGCTTGGTTACACTAGGAATAAAGCCAAGTAGACCAGACACTGGTTATGGTTACATTCAATTTTTAGATAATGTTAAAGGAACGGCTGATGTTGTCAGAGATGTGAAAATGTTTACCGAAAAACCAAATATAGAATTAGCTAAAGAATTTATTGATAGTGGAGATTTCTATTGGAATGCAGGGATTTTTGTGTGGACTGCGGATTCTATTATCAATGCTTTTGAAAAACACATGAACACTGTACATGAGTTATTTGCTGAAGGAATGAACGCGTATAATACTGAACTGGAAGAGGAGTTTATCAGCCATACTTATGCTGAATGTAAAAATATATCTATCGATTACGGAATCATGGAAAAAGCAAAGAATGTATTTGTGGTTCTTTCGGATTTTGGATGGAGTGACCTAGGAACTTGGGGAGCTTTATATGGGCATATAGATAAGGACGAAAATAGCAATGCTGTGATAGGTAACAAGGCAAATTTGTATGATTCTAAAGATTGTATTGTTCGTCTGCCAAAAGATAAGCTGGCAGTGATTCAAGGTTTGGAAGATTACATTGTAGTGGAAGAAAAAGGAGTGCTACTTATTTGTAAAAAAGAAGAAGAACAAAGAATTAAGGAGTTTGTTACTGATTTAAAACAAAAGAAAAGGTAGATTTGCCAAAGTTCAAAAAATAGAATCGTTCTAGATTCTCTAATTAGAAAAAAGTTTAAACCCCAAAAAAAAATAGTGCAACTTAACAGTTGCAGGTGCAGAAGGTATGATTACAAAATTATTTCACAAAAATCTAGCTAAAAAAGTATTAACTAATCTTGCAAATTCAAAAAATGAGGTAAAAATTGCAGTAGAGTTCCTGACTAATCCACTATTCTTCAGAACGTTATTGAAATTGAGCGAGGAGGGAGTAAAAATAGAATTGATCGTTAGTGATGACAAGATGAACTTTACTAATCCTAAAGTTAATTTTCAGAAACTGATAGATTTAGGTGTTAAAATGAGAGTTTCTCAATCGCCAAATCTCATGCGAAATAATTTTTGTGTGATAGACGAGAGGCTTGTTGTTACTGGGACTTATGGTTGGACTCTTAGGTCAGAACTTTATAATTTCGAAAACATTATTGTAAGTAACGACAAAGAATTAATTAATGATTACTTGGATTGTTTTGACAATGTAAATGCAAATACAACTGAAATAACTGAAGTTGCTAAGTTTAATTTTTCCACCGTTACTTCTCAACCAGAAATTGATTTTGAATTTGGGTTAGAAGGTTCTTCACAAAAGATTGAAATTGTTGCAGACGCCAAACCCAAAGTGAAAGCTAAAAAACACTCGAAAGAAACTTTGGAGCAAATTAAAAAAGCCGAATTGCTCTACCTTACAGGAAAGCACAAAGATTGCATTGAGTTTTGTGGAATCATGTTGATAGAAAATGAACAAGTAGAAGAAATTTATATTTTGTTGGCAAAAGCATATTGGCGTTCGGGTAATATTAAAAGTTTGATAAGTACCGCTAAGAAAGCGCAAGAATTAAACAGTGAATTATATGCTGCTTATAACTTACTTGGTATTGGATATTCTAAAGACGGCAAAGAGCAATTGTCTAGTAAGAATTTTAATATTTGTATCAAGAAATTTCCAAACGAACATGAATATATAAGGAACAGAGCGATTACCTCTATCGATTTGGAATCTGATCCAGACATTCCTGTCAAGTTCCGAAATAAATATAAGATAAAAGCAGATGCAGACTTGGAGAAAATGGTTGAGATTTTAACTGCAATTCCTGAAGAGAAATTGGATTGTTACCAATTATACTCCCGTGCGTTTGCTTATTCTCAATTGGGGAATTTGAGTCTTGCAAGAAAAGACATCAAACAAGCCATAGAGATGTATGGAGAACTAAAGGACAAATTGGATAAAGATAAAAACCAATTTACAGAAATGAAGAAGTTGCTTTCTCAGTTGAAAAAGGCTAAGGAGTAAAATCTGTTTTGATTAAATAAAAAAGGGCTCAATGAAATTAATCATTGAGCCCTTTTTAGTTTGTTCAATTTTTTTAAATTGTAGCAATACACTTCAGTTCAATCCCAATAGGAGTAGGGAGGCAGTTTATTTCACAAGTAGTTCTGCAAGGCAAGTTGTCCTTGAAATATTCAGCATAAATTTTATTGTAAATCTTGAAATCGTCTTTCATGTTGGTTAAAAAAACCGTTACATCTACCAATTTATCCCAAGAAGAACCGCTGGCTTCCAATACTAATTTTACGTTATTAAATACCGAATGACATTGAGCAGCAATGTCATAAGATTTTATTGAGCCATCTTCGTTTAGTTCTACTCCAGGAATTATTTTGGTTCCTTTTTCTCTGGGCCCCACTCCCGATAGGAATAATAAATTTCCCACTTTACGGGCGTGAGGGTACATTCCTACTGGTTCTGGTGCTTTATCCGAATTAATTTTTTCCATTTTTTATAAACTTGTAATTTTTATTTCTATTCTTCTATTTTTATCTCTTCCCCATTTTTGGCTGTTGGGAGCAATAGGTTTTTTATCTCCGTACCCCACGTGAATTAACCTTTCTGAATCAATCATGTTTTGCAATAAATAATTGTAAACTGACTCAGCTCTCAATTGAGAAATAGTATCATTCTTTTCTTTAATTCCCGAGTTGTCAGTGAATCCTCCAATTTCTATATGAGTGTTTGGATTATTTCTCATAAAACTAACAAGCGAAACCAAATCTGTGTTGTTTGAGTCGGCAATATTGCTCATTCCTGATTCGAAACTAAAATTATCTAAAATATAAGAATTTCCAATAGCGATTGGCGAAGATTTTATCGATTTCAAATACAATAAATTTTCTTCATAAGCCGATTCGTCCACCAAACTATTACTTCCAAAATCTCTTTTTTGTGTAATTCGTATTTCAATTCTTCGGTTGTTGTCTCTTCCGCTTTTATATTTATTACTAAAAGCTGGCATTGAGGATCCAAACCCTTTGTAAGTCATTTGGCTTGCTGAAATTCCTTTGTTAATCATCTGATCGTAAACGAACTTAGCTCTTTTTCTTGAAAGTGTTTTGTTGTTCGCTTCGTTTCCACTTCGGTCGGTATGGCCACCAATTTCTATTTTTAAATCAGGAGATTTTGATAATGCTTCGTACAAATAGTTTAGATCTTTGTTAGAAGAGGGATTTACTGCAGTAGTTTTTCCAGGTGCGAATTTTACTTCGTATAAAATTAATCTGTGGTTTATCGGAATTGCTTCTGGTACAATTACCAAATGTTCAATTTCTAGATGAATTTTAGATTTATCTGTAATCTCAGGCATGGGTGGACAAATAGAGTTCCCCATCTCGTCACTCAATTTGTATTCTTCTATCGGCACAAAATCTTCAATTTGTTTCCTAATAGTCCTGTATCTCGGACTCTGGTTAGCTCCATCAGTCGCTACATCCCAATAGCTTGTAGCTTGAATATTGGTGTAACCACAAAACTGCTTCAGCAAAATAGCAGAAATATAGCCCGAAGCGTGCCATCCATTCCAGCAATGAAGGTAAACTGGCCCCACAGATTCTTGGGTTGCACTTTCGTATACCATTTGCACCATTTCACGCACGTGATTATCATCAAAATAATCGAGTTGTAAATATTCTACATTGTTCCTTTCTCCATCAATACAATTACAATTCACTTCCGAATAGGTGTTTTCGAAATTCTTTTGATAGAGATACACAGATTTAGAAAATCCTTCTTTGCATAAATTCACAAGTCCATCATCCGGCAAAGGATTCTGGTTTTTTCTTTTGTCTGTCGCATGGTAGTAATTGTTTCCACCACCTCTGTAAGCAATTCCATGAAGAATTGGTCTTAAGTTTCTGGTTCCGTACAGTTTGTCCTCGTTATTTCCGTAGTTGTCCGTAATTTTTTTTAATAAATCGGTTTCATTATACCTGTTTTTATAGAAATTAGGAGAAAGAGAATCATTTTCTTTTGTTACTTCATCATTGCTCATCAATGTTCTTTCTTGCGAAAAACCTGCAGAGGAGAATGAAAGTAATAGAAAAAGGAGAAACTGTTTTGTCTGCATAAATAATGTTTAGTTAGATTAACTTTTTAAAGTTAAATTATATTGTTTTTAATCCCTCATTTTGGACCATTGTTTTTTTCCGTCTCTGTACACATCACCAAGAAACATACCAACTCCAATTGTGTATGTAGGCGAATTCAAATTTTCTTCTAATTTTCCATTTCCTATCAATACTATTCTGAATCCAATTCCGCCACTCACACTGAAATAGCGCAGAAAGCGATAAGTGACATTCATTGCTGGTTCATAAAGCATGACAAAGCTTTTTCTGAATTGTCTTTTGTCTTTCGTTTCGTACAATGATTGTCCAAATCCAAGGTAAATAGGAATAGAAACAATGAAATTATTTTTTTCTAAAAAAGAGTATTGAACAAAAGGAGAAACGTATCTCAGTTTCAACCCGACAGAATCATTTTCGTTTATCACACTCTGGAAATCAGTATCCAGCCAGTTATAGCCCAATGCCATTACAAACTGTTTGTTATAAGAAACTCCTGCAGAAACTCCTTTTATTTGTGCTCTATAGCTAGAAATAAATGAATTGCGAGTGTTGTAATTCCCATAAAAACTTGGTTTTTTTTGCAAGCTAACTCTTATGGAATCAAACATTTG
>JBDMYC010000105.1:0-10441 GCA_039770535.1 Flavobacteriales bacterium | reverse complement strand
CCTTGTTGTGGAGGTTCGCGTCCAAGATCATCAAAACACGCTGCCCGTACTTCTCTGATTTGTTCTTGTAAGTATTGTCCTGACTGAACAAGCCCAGAAATTATACTTCTAAGTGATCTTTCTGCGTTAGGGTCTTCAACCTCTATCCCTTTTTCTCTAAAACATTGCGCAATTTCAAGCTCGGAATCTAACTGTTCTGCAACTTCTTCTGGATTCTCAAAATCTGCTCTCCCACCTAGTGGAATGTTGTTATCTTCAGAACAAGTCTCTATAGTCTCAAAAAGTTCGTCTCTACCTTTTTGATCAACAGCTAAAAATACCGGCTGCAAAACACTTCGTAAACTCTCACCATTTTTAGGATCTGTAATATCATATCCATTTTCTCTTAAGCACCTAGCTAGTAAAAGCTGTGCATCTTCAACGGAAACTACATCTTCAACGACTTCCTCTGCAATTGTTGTAACTGTTGTATCACCTGATAAATTATTTGTAGAAACAACTCCTTGCGATTCATCCGATGATGAGCACGCCGAGAAAAGAACAAATAGAAGTAATAAGAAGGTGTTTAAATTTTTTTTCATAATTTTAATTGTTTTCTCTTATCGAAATAAATAAAACAACTAAAGTTACTAAACCAATAATTGGAGAAACTGCCCCTGGAGGAGCATCTCCTAAAATTAAAGGCTTATATAACCCCACTGCTCCTCTTAAAATATTTTCTAAAGCAATAATAAGCAACATAAGAGGTATTAATTCCCTCATTTTTAAAACAACAAGTAATAACATGCAAGCTAAAACTAGCTGTGAAAAACCCCACTGAGCAAATATTGAAACAATGTTGTTTGCAGCTTCCTCTGAGTAGCTACTTAATGGAATGCCTGCAATAGATTCAGCTCCACCATCTTCAGCAAATATATGTTCAAGGCTTCTAAATAAATTGAATGTAACTAATAACAAACAAAAATAGTAGACAAATTTATTACTTGGAATTTTATTTACGATTGTTTCAGGTATTAATTTTTTCATGGTTACATTTTAGTAAATGTGTATTGGACTAGGGAGAAAACCAATACACAAATACTCAACTACTTACCTATTGCCTTTCGACTTATGGTGTCCTTTTCTGTGGTGACTTTTAATATTATCTTTAAACTCTTCCTCTGAAATCACACCATCTTCAAGCTCCTCTGAAAAGTGATCTTTAAATCGATCTATTTTTTCTTGATCTATAGTTGTTACAGAATCTAGTTCTACTACTGTAATTTCTCCATCTTCAAACATTTCTTTAATTAGATTTTTGATTTCTTCTCTTTCCGCTTTCATCTCAAGCTTTCTTGCTGCCATTGTATTCAATATGGTGTCAGCTTGCTCTACCGATAAAGCCTCTTCTTCAACTAGTCCTTCTAGAACGTCTTCTAACAGATTGTGTTTGCCACCTTCATTCGGAGAAACCTCATCTTGAATAAATACCTCTTTAGCCATAGGAATTTCCGACGCATAAGAAATGCCAACAATACCTGCACCGAGAGCAAGACCAAAAACACCTATTCCTAATAATGATTTTTTCATATTCGTCCTTTCTTTTTCATACTCTTTTATAGCGGATGAAACCTTATGGTATCCTTAAAAACCTGTGAGGTTCCTGAGGTTAATAAATCCAATCACTTGATAAATAAATTTATATTGTCATTATTAAGTTGTGGTTAAAAAAATACTTTTAGTTGAAGATGATAAGAAAATATCAGAATTAGTAAAACAGTCCTTAGTCAATGAGGGGTACTTTGTTGATCAATCTTTTGATGGAGAATCTGGATATTACAAAATCATTGGAGACCAACCCGATCTTGTAATTTTAGATATCATGATGCCAAAAATGAATGGTTATAAAGTCTGTGCAAAGGTTAGAGAGATTGGAGTGAAAACTCCGATAATAATGTTAACAGCAAAGGGTGGTGAATACGATGTCGAAGAAGGATTGGATACTGGTGCAAATGATTATTTGAGAAAACCTTTTTCTACAGTTGAACTGCTGGCAAGAATTCGCAAACTTTTAGAGACAAGTGGACACGAGAAAGCGTTGTTAGAGTTTCAAGATTTAAAGATTGATTTAAATGCAAGAAAAGTTACAAGTAAGGATCTTGAAATTGAGCTAACAAAGCAAGAACTAGACCTACTTGCTTTCTTAGTAATGAATAATGGAAATATTGTGACAAAAAATGAACTATTGGAGGAAATCTGGGAAATTTTATATCCAGTCGAAGAAGATGTTAATAAAGTTGAAGTTTACATAGGATATCTGAGAAAAAAACTTAAACCTTTTAACTTAGATGACCACATTAAAACTGTTCGTGGTTTTGGGTATAGGTGGAATTAAATGAAGAAAGTTGGGATAAGGTCAAAAATCATATTGTTAACTCTTCTAATCCTTGGTGGTGGTTTTTTTGTTGCACCAGAAATTTTAGAAGAAGTAGCAGAGGTTAGATATAGAAGAACATTAGAAGATGGTAGAGCTAATTTAGCAGAACAATTAGAAAAAGATTATAAAAAGTTAAACCTTAGAAACATCCCACGTTTGGGAGATTATTTTGTATTTATCTATGATAAGCAAAGTGGAAAACTCATAAGGGAATATAGCTTTTTTCCCCCACGTCTCATTGATGATTACAATTTAGCAAAGAATCAATTTGGAAAAAATGAAAATGATTTAGATTTTATAAAAACTGAAAGTGTAGACAAAAAAGTAAGTATTATTGTTGGCTTTAATGAGTCAACCTCGAGGAATGCAATTGACGGCCTGGATAGATTTTTTGTACTGAGTTATCTTTTTGCTTCAATATTTGTCGTTTTAGGTATTTTAATTTCTACAGAAATAGCATTAAGACCTGTAAGCCGATCTATCAAAAAAATATCTAAATTTGAACCGTTAAACAAAATGGAAAAACTTGATGATGTGAAAAGCAATGATGAAATTGGGAAGTTGATTTCGACATTTAATTCTCTTCTTGAAAAAGTTCACATAAGTTCAGTAAGTCAGAAACAATTTATTTCAAATGCCTCCCATGAACTAAAAACACCTTTAACAAGTTTAAAATTACAAATCGAAAAGTTGAAAAAACAAAACAATACAGACGAGAAAACTCTCATTGGGATCGAAGAAGATGTGATTGAAATCCAATCAATAATAGAAGCTTTATTAATCCTTGAGACTTCTACTAAAAGTGGTAGTACTGATGGGAAAATTCTCTTGAATGAGTTAATTAAGAAGACTATTAAAGATACCGATGTTGATTTCAAAAATAACCTAGAAATAATGGTTGATTCAAACCAAGAAATTCTTAAATTGATGCTTAACAATTTAATTGGGAATGCAGAAAAATTTAAGTCGAACAAAGTAATAATTAGTACCGAGATAGTTGATAAAGCTCCCTCAATAATCATTGAGGATGATGGAGTTGGAATTCATCCAGAAAATTATGACTTAATATTTACTCCCTTTTGGCAAGAAGATGAATCAAGAACAAGAAATGTTGGTGGTAAAGGTCTTGGTTTGAGTATTGTAAAAAATATTGTTTCAAAATATGGTTGGAAGATTACCGTAGGTAAGTCTGACCTTGGTGGAGCTAAGTTTATAGTTAGTTTTTAAATACTTATTTCTCCCAACCACACTCTTGTAACAATGGGGTAATACTGTCTTTTGAACTTTTTAATCCACTTAAATCAAGCTTAGGCTCTTGTTGGGTTGGGTCTTCCACGTTTATCCCTTTTTCTCTTAAGCATTTGGCTAATTCAAGATTTTCATCATATAATTTTGCAAGCTCTTCTGGGTTTTGTGAAGATGAATCTGACCAAAGATTGTATTTGTTAATACAGTAATTAACATCTTCTCCCAGCTGTAATTCTTCATCTTTGCTTGTGCTTAACTGACTAATAGTTGTTTTTAAATCTTGTATATCAAAAGGAGTTACTATGTCATACCCTTTTTCTTCATTTAAGCACTGAGTTAAAACAATTGGATAGTCTTCTATATTTATGGTTGTAGTTGTAGTTGTATCACCTGACAAAGAAACAATTCCCTCTTTAGTAGGGGGGGAACACAAGCAAAAAAATAAACAAAAAATTACTACATTTTTTTTATTCATATGCATTTAATTTAAGAATCGCAAATTTTAACTTTTTTGAAATCTATACAAAAATTTGAGTTTTGGGTTCTATCCCGCCAGTAAGTGGCATCGCATACTCAAAAAACTCATTTGTAACATAGGGTTTTGTAGAATCTATAAATTCTGATGGCATTTCTTTAGTGTGTTTTGCTACCTTACGAAGTTCTGTGGTGCCAACTTCGCAGTAATATTTTTCTGAAAATTGCCTTTTAAGAATAACTGAACCGCTTTGACTTTCTCTTGATGCAACAACAGCGTGTTGTCCTACTCTCTCTGCCTCTTCGGCATCTACACTAGAAACATCGGCAATAAAAGATCTTTGGAGGTATCCAAAAGTATCTGCTCTGACTCTGGCTCCGTCAATATATTCTGAGACTATGTTTGTTAGAGTGTCACCTAGTGCACCTGATCCTGACAGTTGTATATTGCCGTGGCTATCTGTCTTCCCAGCCAAACCTGAACCAGATTGATCCGCGTATGTTTGAAGAAAGTATTCACCCTTTTCATTATGGACACCCTCCGAAACGGCAACAACACATCTGCCAAGTGCATCGTAAACTTCTTTAACTTCTTTCAAAAAGTTTTCAATATTAAAAGTTTTTTCTGGAACATAAACCAAGTGTGGTCCATCCTCTTCTGATGATTTACCTAATGTGCTAGCTGCTGTTAACCACCCTGCATGTCTTCCCATTAAAACATTGATTTTAATTCCATTTAAACTTCTGTTATCTGCATCGTCCCCCTGAAAGGCGTGTGCTACAAATCTGGCTGCCGATCCATATCCTGGACAGTGATCTGTTTCCAATAGATCGTTGTCAATAGTCTTTGGAATATGGAATGCTTTCATCTCATAACCTATACTTTTTGCTCCTTCGGCCACCAAGTTTGCAGTTTCAGCAGAATCGTTTCCCCCTATATAGAAAAAATTTCTTATATTTTGTTTTTCAAAAATAGAAACTAGTTTTTCTATGTCATGGTCAGTAGGCTTTTTTCTAACTGAGCCTAAGGCTGCAGCTGGAGTTTTTCCTATTCCATATAGTTGTGACTCTGAAAGGTTTGAGAGGTCCACAAAGTCTTGACTTAACATTCCAGCTAACCCGTGTTTGGCACCTAATATTTCATCAAAGTCTGAATTTATAGCTTCTTTGATAAAGCCAACAAGGGATTTATTAATTACAGCAGTAGGACCTCCTGATTGTCCAATTACAGCTTTGCCTGCCGACACTTAATTAACTCCTGTTTTGATACACAGAAAGAAATCCTAAATATGATTCCGAAATTTCTTCAACTGCTTCTTCTCTAGATTTTTCACCTTCATGAAATCCTTTGAGGGCATCCCAAAAAATTGATCTTCCGATTGCAAATCCTTTATAACCTTCTACGGATGATCCAGCTCTTAACCATTCATTAACTTTCTCATCTGTGGCACCTCTGCCAAGAACAACAGCAATAACATTTTCTCTATCACCAGTTTTTATTGCAGCAGCTACTTTTTCACAGTCCTCAGCTGTGTCTAAGCCCTCTATTTTCCAAATGTCAGGATCAGCTCCTCTTTCTCTCATTTCTTCAACTACTTTGACAGCAAGCACTGGTCTAATCTCGGAATCATAACGTGCTTGGTCGTTGCCCACAGATGCAAGTTGCTCTTCTGTTGCAGGAACAAGGAACTCTAGAAGGAACTTTTTATCGTTTTCTGTAAGCCATTCTGACAATTGCTTAATTCTGCTTCCCTGTACTACCCTAGTTTCTTCATCGTCGTCTGGATTCCATCGAACCAATATTTTTACAAAATCTGCACCAATTTCATTAATTTTTTCTCCAAACTGGTCACCGTACTCAAAATCAAATACTTTTTGTCCTGATTTTTCCACTGGTGCTGCGAATTTAATCCCCATTTCTTTTGCTTTTTGTTGGACATCTAATCCAAAAGTTTCATCAACGAGTATTGCAGGGACACCTCCGGTTATTCCAGATTCTTTAGCTTTTATAAAACCATCAAAGATAATGTTTTTCATTTCATTAACTTTTTTTGACTCTTCTTCAGTTGGCTCTCGCCCTTCAACTCCAAGAAGGCCTTTCGTTATAGTTCCCCTGTGATCAAAAGCTAGTATGTATAAATCTTGTGAATAACCTTTCATTTTTCTCCTTAAACCGTTTCTTTTTGTCTAGTTCTTGAAAAAGTAACTAAACCTATCAAGATAAACAGTACTAGATAAAGTATATTATTTTGAAAGACTGAAGAATTTTGTATCTCTTCAGAATACAGATTTGAATACACAACTCCTGGATTTTCTTGAAACTGTCCAATTGCAGACAATGTATTTAACAAGTCGACTGTACTTGCTCCCCAGTTGTTTGCGAGATTTTCATCTAGAAAAAAAACATTTCCAGTTTGAACTGCAGTAATTTCATCCCAGCCAACTCTTGTTGAGAGGTCCTTATTTAAATAATCAGAATGACCTACAACAATCAAGTTTGGATTGGAGTCTAATACCTCTTGTTGTGAAAACTCTGGATAACCACTACCAAACGGATCTTCTTTTAAGTTAGCCACATTGTTAATTCCTAAGAGGTTGTATATTTCACCGATAAATGAATTCTCATTTATTGTATATATTCCGTATGTAAATCCAATTTCATGAAAAACAGTTATGTTATCCGATGAAAAGTTTTGAATAATTTCTTCAACGTCTTCTTGCATTGCAGAGACAAGCTCTAAAGACTCTTCAGATTTATTGACTAAATTTCCAATTTCTTCAATTTGACTATAAACATCTTCAAAATTTTTTGCTGGTGGAAGTAGGGCGTAATTTATTTCTAAACTTTCTAACCCCTCAATAATTCCATTGAAGTCAAATGCTAATACAACGAGGTCCGGCTTTAATTCAAGTAAATCTTCAGCAGTAACAGTAAAAGCATCTATTTTTTCAATGGGCATTTCTGTTTCTGAGAATGAATCAACACCGACGAGAAGATTTTCACCTCCTAGAACTTGGATGACTTCTGTGTGGGTAGTTGATAACGAAATAACTCTTTGTTCTACGCTTGACTCTTCTGAGCCTGCGCACATAGTTATCAACGCGGCAAGAATTAGTATCTTATATTTCATAATTTCCTTTCTTACCACGAGGAAAGATTGATACTCCATTCCTTCTCTCGAGGATTGTGTTTTAATAAAACTAAAAAGGCGACCTGACTTATCTTTCGAATTACAGTTGCGGGACAGTGTTAGATTTACACTAACTTCGCTTTTTAATTTCTTTGTTAAAGAGAGTGTAGCAAATTATTCGTTTTCGTCTTCTTCGTTTTGTAAGTTTTTTAATGTTTTAGAGAAAGACATTAACATTGTTTCTTTGTTCTTTGAAGAAGTCGTTTCTATTTTATTTTCAGCATTTTGAACTTGAGGGTCGTTGTATGTCTCTTCGAGCACAACCACTTCAACTCCACCTACTAGGTCAGATACTAGGTTGTAGAAAAAGGCACCTATTGTTGCTAATGCAGTTTGTGTCAATAAATAAACAGTGGCTAAGAATACTACTGAAGTGAATAATGGTTCTACGTTACCCACAAGGGATGCGTCGGCATCCAATAATGCTAATCTTCTAGCAATATCCTCTAGTCCTTGTGGCACACCTGCATTAACTAGTAGTACCCAAAGAATGGAAAAACCTAAAACAATAGTCAGGGCGATTATGAAGTTTAAAACGAATGTAACTTTTAAGACTGTCCAGGGATCAATCTTTCTAATAATTCTTCTTACTCTATTTACTTTTACCATTTTCAATCACTTTTTATTGGAATAAAGGCAGAAATTTGCTCTTCTTTTGAAAGTTTCATAACCTTAACTCCTTGAGCAGCTCTGCTCATTTTTTTTATTTGCTTCACTGCACATCTTATTGCCGTTCCACCTGTACTCATAAGCATAACCTCTGTATCTTCATCTACAGATCGTGCTCCGATTAAATCTCCTTTTACATCAGTAACTTTTAGAGCTTTAACACCCATTCCACCTCTTCCTGCTTTTCTAAACTCGTCAAGGTTTGTTCTTTTACCATATCCTTTTGCAGTAATAAACAAGAGAGTTTCATCTCTAGAAGTTGCAGCACCAACGACTTCGTCGCCTTCACGCAATTTAATTCCCCTAACTCCCATAGCTGTTCTTCCTTGAGGTGTTAAGTTATTTTCATCAAATCGAATTGCTTGGCCCTTTTTTGAAACTAAAATGACGTCTTCTTTACCGGAGGTTGTTTTCACTGAAACAACTCTGTCGTCATCTTTAAGCTTGATTGCTTGAAGAGATTTATAGTTTGAATCAAAATCCTTGAATGCAGATTTTTTAACTGTCCCTTTTTCTGTCATGATTAATAAGAATTTTTCTGTTTCATAGTCACGAGTGTCAATAATAGCTTGGACTTTTTCATCTTGTGACATAGAAAGTACGTTGTGAATTAAAGAACCCTGCGCTGTTCTGGTGGTTTTTGGTAACTCATGAGCTTTTGCTCTGTAAACTTTTCCTTGGTCGGTAAAAAATAAAAGATAAGCATGAACAGAAGTTGATAACAAGTGTTCAATAACATCCTCGTCTGAAGATGCAGCTTTTACACCTTTCCCTCCTCTTCCTTGTTTTTTATAAGCAGTAGAAGGAACAGATTTTACATATCCTTTAGAAGATACTGAAACAATTATTTCTTCATCTTCAATTAAGTCTTCGATTGAAACCTCTCCTACGTCTGGAACTACTCGCGATCTTCTTTCATCTCCAAACTTTTTAGTGATCTCTTCTAATTCCTCTACAAGAATCTCGTCTTGTCTCTTCCTGCTTTTCAGAATTGCGGTTAGTTCTTTGATTGTTTTTTTAAGCTCACTTTTTTCCTCTTCAAGTTTTTCTCTTTCCAGAGCTGTGAGTCTTCGTAAAGGCATATCAAGAATATGTCCAGCTTGAATCTCTGAAAGTTTAAATTTTTTCATCAAAGAAGTTTTTGCTGTTTCAGCATCTTTTGAAGCTCTTATTACTTTTATTACTTGGTCTATTTTGTCTAGGGCTAAAATTAAACCTTCAACAATGTGTAGTCTTGCTTCAGCTTTTTTAAGTCTGTACTGGGTTCTTCTCTGTATTACATCAATTTGATGGTCAATGTAATAATTTATGAGTTGTGGAACAGAAAGAACTTTAGGAACTCCGTCAACTAATGCAACAGAGTTTACAGCGAAAGTATCTTGGAGTTGCGTTTGTTTAAATAATTTGTTTAAAATAACTTGTGGAACAACGTCTCTTTTTAGCTCTATAACTAGTCTTGTACCATTTCTATCACTGCTTTCATTTCTTAAATCGGATACACCAGTTAATTTTTTATCTTGGACAAGTGAGGCAATTTTTTCCATTATCCTATCTATAGAAGCTTGATACGGTAGCTCTTTAACAACAATCGCTGACTTTCCTTTTCCAAGCTCCTCTACATCTGCAACTGCTCTAAGTTTTATTGATCCTCTACCTTTTAAGATTGCATCTTTAATTGTTGGAGTGTCTACAACAAGTCCTCCAGTTGGAAAATCTGGCGCTTTAATAATCTTTAAATAATCTGATGGTTTTGGGTTTTTAGTATTTAGTGTGAATTTAACAGCCTCAGTTATTTCTCTTAAGTTATAAGGGGGCATATTTGTAGCCATTGCAACAGCTATTCCTTCTGCTCCGTTAATTAATAAGTTTGGAAACCTTCCAGGTAATACTTTTGGCTCAGAACTTTCACCAGAATAATTCGGTTCAAAGTTCACTGTATCTTCATCTATTCCATCTAAAAGCTGTGAAGACAGTTGTGACATTCTGGACTCTGTGTACCTCATTGCTGCTGGAGGGTCGTCTGGGGTTCCAAAGTTACCTTGTGGTTCAATTAGTGGATATCTTGTACTGAAGTGTTGACCTAATCGTACTAAGGTACCATATATTGCATCGTTACCGTGTGGGTGATAATTACCCATTACATCACCAACAACTTTGGAACATTTTCTAAATGGACCTGTAGGTCTAATTCCTGTCTCATACATTGAATACAGGATACGTCTTTGAACAGGTTTTAATCCGTCTTTAACGTCTGGTAAAGCTCTAGAAACAATGACGGACATAGCATAATCTAGGAAGGATTTTGAAATTTCGTCTTCAACTTGAATGAACATGTCTTTGTTTTCTGTTTCAATAGGTTGTTTTTTTGCAGCAGGTTTTTTTGCAGCAGGTTTTTTTGCAGCAGGTTTTTTTGCAGCAGGTTTTTTTGCAGCAGGTTTTTTTG
>JBDMYC010000104.1:0-12477 GCA_039770535.1 Flavobacteriales bacterium | reverse complement strand
TAAGATTTACATCATGCTGTGCTTTAAGTCTTCGACATTTTGCTCTGAACTCAAATACAGAAAGAGCTGGCGTGTCATCAATAAAAAATGGCGCTTCGGATAATTTCCCAATTCTTGCATGCAATTGCTCGTATTCGTGCCTTTCCAGGTTTCCTTTTCGCAGTTTCTCAGCAGGAATTTCAGTTTCTCCAGAAATCAAACGATTTACCAATTGAACGGCACTCATTTCCAGCGAAAAAATTGCTACAGCCTGATTAAATTGCACTGCAGCATTTCGAGCCATAGACACTACAAAGGCTGTTTTTCCCATCCCAGGACGAGCTGCAATTACAATCATATCAGATTTTTGCCAACCCGAAGTCACTCGATCTAGCGCATTGAAACCAGTGGGAACACCACTCACTCCATCTTCGTGGTCTTGGGCATTTTCAATTTCCTCAATAGCCTGTTGCATCACTTTGTCAATCTTCTCGTAACTTTTACTTAAGTTTCCTTCAGCAACCTCAAACAGACTACTTTCCGCCTTATCGAGCAAGTCAAATACATCTGTGGTTTCATCATAGGCTAGTTTTATAGTTTCAGATGAGATTCTAATTAATTCTCTTTGTATAAATTTTTGTGCAATAATCCTCGCATGATGCTCGACATTGGCTGCAGAAGCAATTCTATTAGTCAATTGAGAGATATAGTATGCACCTCCCACATATTCCAATTCTCCCCTGTTCCTTAATTCTTGGGTTACTGTTAAAATATCAATAGGTTGAGAATGACCAAACAAATGATGGATTACAGCATATATCTTCTGGTGAGAATCTTTATAAAAACTATCTGGATTAAGCACATCAATTACGTCATTCACTGCGTTTTTTTCGAGCATCAAAGCTCCCAAAACTGCTTCCTCAAAATCTACTGCCTGAGGTGGAATTCGTCCAGATTCTTGATAAAAAGAAGGTTGTTTCTTCTTCTTTGCCATCCTTGCAACTGGGTCGTTTTCGCTTAATTCGTTCTCCATCTATTCTATATTGTTTTTATGCTTTTTTCTCTTCTTGAAGGGTTCTCGATCGCAAGAACGCAATTTCAATCTGAAATAGTTTCAAATGTAAGTTGAAATATTCGTTTTTATCCCATTTGGAATTAAAAAAGTTACGAAAAAGCGTTATCAACAATTGTTGACAAACCTTACTTCTATTACAGGAATATAAATTAATTTTTAGATTAATCTAAAAATATTTTTATCTTTGTGTAATGGAGTATACAAGAACAGAAGAAAACTATTTGAAAGCTATTTATTCTCTTTTTAGTGAAGAAAATAAAGAAGTGTCTACCAACACAATAGCAGAAAGACTGGAAACCAAAGCTTCCTCTGTGACGGATATGGTTAAAAAATTGGCCAATAAAAAATTGGTAAAATACGAGAAATACAAAGGAGTTACTTTAACCAAAAAAGGCAACAACATTGCGGTGACCATTATTCGCAACCACAGAATATGGGAAGTGTTTTTAGTAGAGAAATTAGGCTACAAATGGGACGAAGTACACGAAATAGCCGAACAACTCGAGCACATTAAATCGGATGAATTAATTGACAGGATGGATGAATTTTTAGATCACCCAAAATTTGATCCTCACGGAGATCCTATTCCAGACAAAAAAGGAAAGTTTGCAGAAAGGAAAAAAGCACTTATGCTCAGTGAATTAGCTCTTGAAGAAAAAGGAATAATTGTGGGCGTGAAAAACACGTCTAACGATTTTCTTCAGTATTTGGAGGAGAAATCCCTAGTTCTTGGAAAAGAAATAAAAGTCCTGAAGGAATTCGACTTCGACAAATCAAGAAACTTGGCCATTGGCAAAAAAGAAGTGACAGTGTCCAAAGAAGTGTGTAATAATTTAATAATCGAAATACTGTAACATGAAAGAAATAATAAATTGGTTTAGCACTGTAGATCCTGTGATGGCTGCTTTTGCGGCTACAACATTCACTTGGTTTGCCACTGCAGCAGGAGCATCTTTGGTGTTCTTTTTCAAGAGTTTGAACAGGGCAGTTCTTGATATTGCTCTTGGTTTCACAGGAGGAGTTATGGTAGCTGCGAGTGTTTGGAGTTTGATTATGCCTGCATTAGATATGACAGATGGAGTTGGTTTTGCCAAAGTAGGGCCTACCGTAATTGGTTTTCTATTAGGAGCACTTTTCATTTTTGCTTTAGACAAATTGATTCCACACATTCATTTGAACTACGAAAAAGTATCTGAAGCAGAAGGACCAAAAACCAAAATGAATAAAACTTTGTTGTTGGTGATGGCAATAACTCTTCACAATATTCCAGAAGGATTGGCGGTAGGAGTATTATTTGGAGGAGTTGCAAGTGGTGTGGAAGGCGCAACTATTGGAGGAGCAGTTGCTTTGGCACTTGCTATGGCAATTCAAAACTTCCCTGAGGGATTTGCAGTTTCTATGCCCCTAAGAAGACAAGGAATGACAAGAGGAAAAAGTTTTTGGTACGGACAACTATCTGCTATTGTAGAACCTATTTTTGGAGTTCTGGGAGCAGTTGCTGTACTCACATTCACTCCACTCCTGCCCTATGCTTTGGCATTTGCAGCTGGTGCAATGATATTTGTAGTAGTCGAAGAGGTAATTCCCGAAACCCAGAGAGATAAATATACAGATCACGCAACTCTTGGCTTTATTGGTGGATTTCTTGTCATGATGGTACTTGATGTGGTGCTCGAAGATGTTTTTACAAATCTAATATGACTATGAAAAAAATAATTGCAATCTTAATCGCAAGTTTTTCTTTTTCTGGACTTTACGCCCAAGAAATAATAACCGATAGGCCAGACCAAACGGAGGCATCTTCTGTTGTTCCCTTAAAAAGTTTACAGATTGAAAGTGGTCTCCTGCTTCAATTTAATGATAACAGTTTGGGCAAAAGCAGAAATATTGCTGCTCCAAATAATTTATTGAGATACGGAATCACAAAATGGTTTGAGTTGCGAGTTGTCAGCCAATTTGAGTCGAATGCTTTCAATAACATAAAATCAGAAGGAATGAGTGATTTGGAAATTGGAACCAAAATTCAGTTGTTGAGAAAATCCAATATCAATACAGAAATTGCTTTACTATCGCACTTGATTGTTCCAACTGGCACAGAAAGTCTCACAAATGATTCCTATGGTGTAATTAGTAGATTTTGTATTTCTCATGTAATCAATGAGTCATCTAGTGTAGGATACAATATTGGATATAATTACAGAGGTGGAAATAAAGGAGATATTACTTACACACTTGCTTATGGATTAAGTGTTACAGATAAAGTGGGTTTGTATCTTGAACCTTACGGAGAAATTACAGATTTGAAAATTCATGAAGCTAGTTTAGATGCAGGAGTGACTTATTTACTGAAACCAACAATTCAATTGGATTTTTCTTTTGGACTTGGTATTAATCACAAAATGAACTATTTGAGTACGGGGATAAGTTGGCTCATTGTAAGGAAGTAATTTCATAAAATTCCAATTTAGAATTTTTATTGATTTGTCTTGATTCGCTTTTTAAAGGGAATTATTGATGAAAATAAAAACCAGCTCCAAGAAAATCTATTTTCCAATAATTTTTAACTCAAAACCTTAAACACTGAGAGTAAAACTTTAAAACTTGTTTAAAACTTTGAACCATTGAAATAGGTAATAAAACGACTTCCAATTAGCTTTGTACAAACAAATTTAAACTACAAAAAAGCTATGAAATTTTTTATTGATACCGCAAATCTCACAGACATAAAAGACGCAAACGATCTAGGAATTCTGGATGGTGTTACCACAAACCCTTCGCTCATGGCAAAAGAAGGAATTGGGGGAACGGATAATGTGATGAAGCATTATGTGGATATTTGTAACATTGTGGATGGACCTGTGAGTGCTGAAGTAATTTCAACTGATTTTGACGGAATGGTGAAAGAAGGATTAGCTCTTGCCGATTTACACAAAAATATTGTTGTAAAAGTTCCTATGATTCCTGAAGGAATTAAAGCGATTAAATTCTTTTCTGAAAAAGGAATAAAAACAAACTGCACTTTAATATTCTCTGCTGGGCAAGCTTTACTTGCTGCAAAGGCAGGTGCAACTTACGTTTCTCCATTCATTGGAAGACTGGATGACATCTCAACAGATGGATTGAATCTAATTGACGAAATCAGATTAATATTTGACAACTACGGATTCCAAACTGAAATTCTTGCTGCTTCTGTTCGTCACCCAATGCACATTATCAACTGTGCAAAAATTGGTGCAGATGTAATGACTGGACCCTTGAGTGCAATCTTAGCTTTAGCAAAACACCCATTGACAACTAGCGGATTAGAAAAATTCTTAGCAGATCATGCCAAGGCAAATTCATAAAATAAATGGCAAGTAATTTCCTATCTATTCACCCAGAAACGCCTGAGCAAAGAAAAATTGCTCAGGCAGTGAAGGTGCTCGAAAAAGGTGGAATTATTGCCTATCCCACTGATTCAGTTTATAATTTTGGTTGCTCGTTCAATAACAAAAGAGCCATAGAAAACTTAGCAAAACTGAAGAATGTAAAGCTTAAAAAAGCAAATTTCTCCTTGGTTTGTCAAGATTTGAAATCTATAGATGAGTACACAGCTCCTTTTAGCAGAAGTATATTCAAAGCCCTGAATAAAAATCTTCCTGGACCTTTTACTTTCATTCTTAATGCAAGTAATAAGATTCCTAAATTATTCGACACCAACAAGAAAGAAATAGGAATTAGGATTCCAGATAACAACATCACACTATCTTTAATAGAAATGTTGGGAGTACCTTTGGTTACAACTTCCATCCATAATGAGGACGAAATTATCGAATACATTACGGATCCTGAGCAAATATTTGACCATTACAAAAACCAAATCGATCTAGTAATTGACGGAGGCATTGGAAACAATGAGCCATCCACAGTAGTCGATTGCACAAATGATGAATTGGTTATTGTGAGGCAAGGAATTGGGGAATTGGAGTATTAGAATTTTTCATTATATTTAATAATGCAAAATTGTACAGTTTGTAACACGCCCATATCCGATAAGTATTGTCCCTCCTGTGGGCAAGAAATTAGCAATAAAAAAACCACATTTATTTCACTAATTCTTGACTTTTTCTCCAATTTTTTCTCCGTAGACAAATCATTTCTTGGTACCTCGAGAAAGCTACTAACAGATCCAAGATTTATGGTAGAAAATTTTTACAGTGGCAACAAAAGATTTTATGTAAGCCCTGGCAGCTACATCTTGTACAGCATCACAGGAATTGCAATTCATTCCTTACTTTTTGGACCAGAATTTTTTGGAATAGAACTAATGTATGACGGCATAGGAACCCAATATTTATTTTGGATACTGGTATTTCCACTTTTATTTTTATGTTGTTTTTTTACTTTTATCCTGCAAAATTTTAAACTAGCTAAACTCATTATTGCCAGCTCGTATTTCACCTCATTATTCCTCCTAATTTTCATAGTTCTAAATGATATAATAAATAGCTTTATTGTCTGGGAAAGCTCGTCAATTTTGCTTCTTTTCTTTCTTAGTTCCACATTTTTATGGAATAGTTTTGCTTTGACTAAAAAACAGAAAATAGGCTACCATATTTTAAATGTAATCATTCAGTTTGTCATTTTCATTAGCCTTTTTTATGTCCTATTTACATTCATGCAAACAGATACTACGGAAATTAATTAATGAAATACAAAACCAACTTAATTTCCTCAACCGAATTAAAAAGAGATAAAAGTATGCAAAGAATTTCCTAATATTTAATTCAAGCAAATGGGTATAAAAAATCAAAATAAGTAACTTAGTTGCAGAATGAAAAACAAGCAAAATAATCATACTTATTTCGAAACCTGCCTAGATTGCAAAGGAGAGGGAAAAAAGAGGCAAAAACTTAGAAAAAAAGTACGGCTTGAGCACCAAGAAAAACTAAATAAGCTAAAACCAAACGAAGAAATTCCAGTAAAACCCAAAGGACATTTAACACTCTGCGAAACTTGCCAAGGTTCTGGATTGAGACAATCGGATTCCTTTCCAGAACCTGACAAAGAAAACTATCCTCATCTTGCAATTATTGGAGGTGGAATTGGAGGGACAGCTTTGGCAGTAGCTTGCCTTCACAGAGGAATTCCATTCACACTTTTTGAGCGAGACGCTAGTTTTGATGAACGAAAACAAGGTTACGGCCTCACTTTGCAGCAAGCAAGTAGAGCTATCAGTGGTTTTGGTTTATTTTCATTAGATGACGGAATTATATCAACTAGGCATGTTGTTCACTCTACAGAGGGAAAAATTATTGGAGAATGGGGACTGAGAAAATGGATGAAAACCGAAATCAAATCAGACCCAAAAAAAACCAATGTGCACATTGCTAGGCAATCCTTGAGACTCTCATTGTTAGAGCAACTTGGTGAAAAGAATTCCGTAAAATGGAATCACCAATTGGTGAGTTTTTCTGAAAATGAAGAAGGTGTAGATTTGAATTTTGAAGTAAACGGAGAACTAAAAACAGTCCAAGCAGATCTTGTCATAGGAGCAGATGGCATAAGGAGCAGTGTGAGAAAAAATTTGATTGGAGAGGATAACACCCCTCTACGTTATTTAGATTGTATTGTCATTTTAGGTATTTGTAAACTTACTAAATTGCATGATATTGAAAGCCCACTTCTCGACTCTGCTACTGTATTTCAAACTGCAAACGGAACCGAAAGAATGTACATGATGCCTTATGATTCAGAGTCCATCATGTGGCAGTTTAGTTTTCCCTTTTCTGAAAAAGAAGCAAAAGAATTGAGTTCAAAAGGTGCTTTGGCATTAAAAAATGAAACTCTTAAAAGGACTCAATGGCACTCTCCTATTCCAGAAATTGTAGAAGCCACAGAAACTTCATTGATATCGGGCTATCCCGTTTACGATAGAAACCTGCTAAAACCTGAATTACTTAACAAAGCAAATAGAATTACCTTGATAGGAGATGCAGCTCACCCAATGAGCCCATACAAAGGTCAAGGAGCAAATCAAGCTCTGCTAGATGCATTGATTTTGGCTCGAACAATTACAAGAAATTGCCGTCCCAATTCCAACTGGAAACAGCATGAAATTAGAGAAAGTGTATTGAATGAATTTGAAAAAGAAATGCTCGAAAGAACTGCTTCTAAAGTAAAAGATTCTGCAGCAGCTGCAAAATTTCTACACTCGCCAGAAGTGCTACGTGAAGCAAATGAACCGAGAGGAAGAAGATTAAAAAAAGAGGGGAAATAAAAATCGCTTCTTGTTAATATTCTAAAACTTAACATTAACTCCAGCTACCAAATTAATCCCCAAATCATCAGCAAAATATCTCTGTCTATTTAGGTAATCTCGGTAAGTCGTGTTGAGCACGTTTTCTGCTCTCAAATAAAAGTTTAACTTGAGTTTTTTGAGTTGTTTCTCTGCTGAGAATTTTAAACCCAGTAAAAAATAAGCTTCTGGAGCTGCCACAAAATCTTGACTTGCTAATAAGTTTGTTTGCTTAAACACGTACTTTCCATTAACCGTGAAACCGACATTTTGAAATTTACCGACTTCTGGTATTTCATAAATTAATTCTGTGAATAAAGAATTGGCAGGCATATAAATCAAAGGCAATTCATTAGTTTGATCTCTTCCGTAGAGGTAACTATATTTTGCAGTAATTGTAAATCTTTCTGAAGCTTGGTAGGTTGATGCTAAATCAAATCCTGTGAGCATTGCATTAGTTTGCTCATATTTGAAAACAGGAAATGCTCCGCGAATAGTAAGTCTTATCTCATCTTGAGGCTTCATAAAAATGTAATCTTTTATGTTTTGATTGTAAAACAAACCTTCAAAAAACCATTTTTCTTTCACGCTTCCTTTAATTGAAATCGTGTTCTTTATTGAAGTTTCTCGTGTAAGGTTTGGCTGACCTTCCTCAATTCCACTCACTCCTTGATGCAACCCATTGCTATACAATTCATTTACTTCAGGGTTTCGAGAAGTATAACCAATGTTGTAAGACAATTTCCAGTTTTTATGAAACTCGTTAGTTACCCCAAGTAAAGTGCTGATATTCTGATAATAATTCTCTGAACGTTCAATGTATCTTGGTACTTCGGCAGAAATTGCCACAACCTTTCTATTTTCATAGTCATATCTTCCGCCTAACTCCCAAGTTGTTTTCTCATATTTTTTAGATAACAATCCAAAAAACCCAGTTTCGATACTTGAATAATTTGGAATAAGAGGAAGAATTCCTGTTTCAGGTAAATTCATATTATCTACTAAATTCATTTGAACACCTGTTTTCAACTCCAAACTTTTGGAGAAAAAACTGGTGTATTTTCCTTCGAAAAAATTAGAAAACTGTTCTAAGGACAAAGCTGGAATTTCAGATCTCCCTCCTCTTCTTACATCAAATTCTTTCCTCAAGTTGTATTGGCCTGCATAAGTAAAATCGATCCATTGCCTATCGCTCAAGCTATACTTTGTGTGAAATTTCAGTAAATGATGGTTCACTTTCTGATATGGTGGGCTTATTTCGTAGCTAAACTTATCTTCCGTATAAAACGGTTCTTCTCGTTCAAATGCTTGTTGCAAATCGGTTAGATTACCAACATGTGCTCCTCGAAGTACACCTATATCTGCATTAAACGAACTGAAATACAAATCACTTGACCATTTTGTATTCCACTGTTTTTCTATTTGTATTGCAAGGTTAGCTTGCTGACTTCCTGTATTTCGGAGGAAATAACTAGGAGTTTTGTTGTCTCCATTTTTTTTGAGAGTTCCCACTACTCTCCAAGCAAAATACTTTCCATATTGTTGCAGTTCTAAATTAAGTCCGTTTCCCAATCCATTGGATTCAAAAGAATACCGAGCTTCACCATGCAAATGAGGTTCGTTATCGATTTTATTTGGCTCTATCAAAATTACACTTCCAAGCGAACTACCCTGATATTCCAAAGCTCCTACTCCTTTAATGACAGTAATTCTGTTTGCAACCAAAGGATCAATTTCTGGGCTATGATCCACTCCCCATTGTTGACCACTTTGAGCAACTCCATTATTCAAAATTGTGAGTCTAGTTCCATACAAACCATGAACTATGGGTTTAGCAATTCCACTCCCATTTCGGATGGTACTCACTCCAGAAATATTCTCGAGCATTGTAGCTAAGTCCTTATCTGAATTTTCTCCAATTGTTTTAGAATTTATAGACTGTGTTTCTTGGGTTGTACTTTTTCCACCTTCGTCTTCAATCTCAAATTCATTGAGAATATGACTATTATGATCAAGGAAAACTGTTATTGTAGTATCTCCCGAAATAGTAAAAAACAACTGCTGTAACTCGCACCCAATATGGCTGACGTTTATGTGCAGGTTTCCATTACAGACGGCTTCTATCTCAAAAAAACCAACACTATCAGAAGAAGTCCCTTTTTGTGCTTCTTTCAGATAAATATTGGCATAAGAAATAGGTTTACCTGTACTCAAATCTTTTATAAACCCAGAAATTGTAGAGTTACAAGTCTGAGAAAAAGTGAGTACAGGTAAAAATATTAATAGGATATAGATTAAAAATCTATTGAACATCAAGACTAAAAGTAACCTCTATGTCTGTTTCTCCTCCAGCATTAGTTATGTCTCCAGCAGAAACTCCTGCGGCAGATTTTGCTGGTTCGTGACGCAAAGTAATTTTTATTGTTCCAGTGCTTGCAGCCATTGTTGTGAGTGTAGTTGCCAATCCTATTGGGTTACCGTCATCATCCATATCTGTATAAGCAACAGAAATATCGCTTGCGGATGGTTCGAAAAACAACTGGTGTTCATCATCTTCTTCAGCCACTTCTGCAGTGATATCTTCTGCTGGACTTTCAGTTTCGTTCAGTAACTCAATTGCTCCTGTGTAGCTTGTATTCGCATTTATTGTTCCTCCCGTAATTGTTGGGGCATTACCTCCATCTCCATCTAAATCTTGGAATGTTAGTACAACAGGTGTACCTCCTGTAGATGGTGTTAATGTGTATTTCAAAGTCGTGATTACTTCTTCTTCATTTGGAATAATTGGATCCTCTTCGTCTTTTTTACAAGATGATAGAGTAGCGACTAATAATAGTCCTCCGATAATAATTTTGTTAAAATTTTTCATTTTTTTTTGTTTGAATTAATAGTATGGCTCAAAGATATATAAATATTTGCAACATTGTTGCAAATATTTATAATTTATTTATTTTTATTATTAATTCTCTATAACAAGAGGTTACTTGTAAACGATTTCGTAGGTCACTTCAGCAAATTTCCTGAACATTTCATAAACTCCGCAATACCTATCAACTGATAACTTAACAGCCTTTTCTATTTTATCTTTTTGTAAATCTTCTCCTTCAAATTTGTAAATTAATTTTACTGTGTGATAATATTTTGGATGTTCCTCTGTTAACTCACCCTCTACCTCTACTTTAAAATCAGCAACTTGCGCTCTCATTTTTTCAAGCAAAGAAGTTACATCCATACTGGTACAACCTGCCAAAGCTACCAGCATTAAATACTTTGGTGTCATTCCTTTTGCATTGCCGTTTTTATCTGGAGTTGCGTCTAATTGTATTTTTCCACCTACTGTTTCGACTTCGTATGCCATTTGTCCTTTCCAGTCGCTTGTTATTTTATGTGTCATTTTGCTTTGTTTATATTTATAATATGTATTGACGCTTATTTTTAACTTTTGTTACAAAAAAAGAAACTACTACCTTTGATTTCGAAGCTATAAGTATAATGATAACAACCAAATTAAAACCTGAAGACAAACTTCCTTTAACTTGCTCCAGAACAGGAACCTGCTGCCACGGAAAAACAGTGTGGCTCAATCCATGGGAATTGTCTCTGATTGCACGTGAAAAAAAAATATCTCGCAAGGAATTTATAGAACAATTCTGTGATTTTGGCGGTATAAAATTGAAATTTGAGGGAGAGATAGGTTGGAAAGGGATGAAATCATGCAGTCAATATATACCTAATTTTGGTTGTTCAGTTCACGAGGGACGTCCACTTGCTTGCAGGTTGTATCCACTTGGCAGACAATTACAAAGTGGAAAAATTGAATACATTCACGAAGGCAAAGAATTTCCTTGTTTGGAAGGTTGTCCTGAAGTTTTGAATTTACCTTTTATGACTGTAAGCGAGTATATTACAGGTCAAGAAGCTGGAGTATTTGAAAAGGCACAAGATGTTAATCTTGAGATGATGCAAAGACTTGCAGACATTGCTTTTGAGTTATTTTTGGACACTGGATTGGCGAAATCTGGTGATACAAAAACTCTTGAAGAATGGGTAAATTTAGGCGAAATTTCTCCTGATGAATTGAATCAAAAAATAGGGCAAGATTGGCTCAAGGCACTTGTTCTTCCTGAAATAGAAAACACAGATAATCCTGAGGTTTTCACAGGTCGACATTCACAATTATTACTGGAAAAAGCACAAGAAAGTTTTGGCGGTTTACAAACTTTTGAAGAAGTACGAAATGCTTCGGTACTAATTATGGCAATTACTCTGCAATTAGCCAGAAGTTTTGGAGCAGATCCAGCATCCTTATCTCAATATTGGGTAGAGATTGCCAAAGGTAATTTGTAGAAAGAAGATAGAAGCACTTCGTTGGAAGTTGGAAGCACGAAGTCGGAAGCGCCAAGTTTTGAAGTTGGGATTTAGGATTTTAAAAACTAATTCACAAAAAAAAGCTACCCAACCAAACGGCAGGTAGCTTTTTAAATAATCCTAAAACAAATTATCTCATCAAAGTCATTTCATCCACGATATGCTTTGCTCCAGCATATTTATCAATAATAAATAACGTGTATTTGATATCCACAGAGATAGTTCTTTGCACTTTACTTTCAAATGAAATATCTCCACTCATTGCCTCCCAGTTTCCGTCAAATGCAGTTCCAATTAAGTACCCGTTTCCATCAATAACAGGACTTCCGGAATTCCCTCCAGTAATGTCATTATCCGATAAGAAATTCACTCTTAATTTTCCATCAGCATCTGCATACTGCCCGTAGTCTTTGTTTTTGTACAATTCTTTCAATCTCTCTGGAATTTCAAACTCTGGGTTGTTTTTATCTTCTTTCTCCATCAATCCTTCCATGGTTGTGTAGAAACTACCCACTCCGTTTTGACTTCTCAAAGTCTTTATCACTTTCTCACTCATTTTGTATGACTTCACATTTCCATAAGTCAATCTTTGAGTGGAATTTGCATTCGGATAGAAACTTTTTTCTGGTTGCATTAATCTAATTCCTTCTACAAATAGACGGTAACCTTCTTCCATTTTCTCTTCGGCTTCGGCAAATTTACTTGCAGATCCAAAATACATAGCCAAGAAATCATTGGCAGCAACAACTGCTTTATCTTCCTTAACTTTCTTTATTAC
>JBDMYC010000103.1:0-8320 GCA_039770535.1 Flavobacteriales bacterium | reverse complement strand
GCTGGGAGCAAAGGCAAGTGATAAAATAGATACTGCGGTATCGCCCAGCTGTCCTCTTTGTTTATTAATCAATTATTTATATACTTACTAATCTTTATAATATGAATTCAATGAGTATAACCCAAAACATACCTCCAGGGAGAGTAGATTCAATCGAAGAATCCTGGATAAAAGCAGCTCAGAAAGACTTGAGCGCTTTCGAAAAATTGTACGATAAACATTACGAAGCAATTTTTAGGTATGTGCACCAAAGAATGGACAGTAAAGATGATGCTTGTGATGTTACTCAGCAAGTGTTTATAAAAGCTATGACCAATATCAAGAAATATAAATTTATGGGATATAAATTTAGTTCTTGGCTTTACCGTATTGCAAAAAGCGAAACTTTCCAATTCTTAAAAGATAAATCGAAGTCCCCTACCCTGAATGTTGAAACTAATAGTTTGAATCAGCTTGCCGAAAAAGTAGACACAGAAACAAGAATTGAGAACGAAGTGCTGATAGCTGTTTTACAAGAATTGAACGAGACTGAACTAGAGCTGGTGGAAATGAGATTTTTTGAACAAAGAAGTTTCAAAGAAATGGGCGAAATATTGAACATGACAGAGAATAATGTGAAAGTTAAAACGCACAGAGTAATTAAGAAATTGAAAAGATGAGTTCTCGATACATTTTGAAATAGCTGTCGCAATTTCAAAACACTCGAACTGACATAATAATAGAATAGGATAAAGAAAAAAGACACAAAAAAAAGAATGTCAGTTCGAGTGAAATAAATGACTGGATAGGAATTTATTTAGTATCGAGAACAGAATGACAAAATAAAATTTAAAAAAAGAGTACAAACAACATACACAATGAAAAGAAACGTAAATATTGACAGAAAAACACTTGCCAGTGGAGAAATCAATGCTACCAAAGACTTTGGTGCTGCGGTCAGTAAAGTGGGAGGAGTAAGCGGAGTTCCGCCCAAAAGTCCAAAAAAAGGTTTTTCTAACTGGATTATAACAGGAATTAGTGCCATTGTAGTTGCTGCAAGCATTTTCTTTGGCTCCACAAACACTTCTGATACGACTACTCCGCAATTAGCACAAACTAATGTGAGTGAATTAGATAGCGCTAAATCGGTTTTTATTAATCCACCAATTTCTTCGGCTGTTTTACCTAGTGATTCCTATGTGATTAATGCCGACAAAGGAGGAGAAATAAAACACCACACTGGAACAGACATTAACATTCCCGAAGGTGCATTTATGGACGAAAATGGAAACGTAGTGACTGGGGAAGTGGAAATCCAATACCGTGAATTTCACGATCAAGCAGATATTTTCTTGAGCGGAATCCCAATGGATTATGACACTTTGGGCGAGAATAGAATTTTTGAATCTGCTGGAATGCTCGAAATAAGAGGATTTCAGAATGGAAAAAGACTGAAAATCACTCCCAACAAAAACTTTAGGATTTGCATGAAAACTAAAGATCCAGATCCAAAATTTAACTTATATCATTTGAACGAAAAAGATGAAAAATGGGATTATGAAGGAAAAGATTCAATTTCTATTCCTAAGCTAGACAACACAGTTTCACTAGCAAAAAAATATGACGACTTGAGCTCGGGTGAGAATCTAGATTTTACTGATCCAGAAATCAAAGAAGACATAAAAGAAACAACAGAAGAGATTGCTGTTATCAAGAAAGAAATAAAAAAAATAAAAAAAACAGAACCTAGCAAACCTATTAAGGCTAGCAAGGACAAAAAGAACTTCACGATAGACGTGGTGAAAAGTGAATATCCAGAATTAGCAGTTTATTCAGGGACAATTTTTGAAGTAAAAGAAAACGAAGATTTGCCTGAAGACACCTATTCTGTGACATGGAATGATGTGAAACTGAAGGAGAAAAACAGCTCTTATTTGGTGCAATTATCAAAAGGAGAACGAACAGAAGAGATTTCTGTGATTCCAGTATTGGAAGGCAAAAACTACGAACAAGCTAAGGCAATTTTTGATAACAAATTTGGAGAATACAATACCAAATTGGACAAAAAAATAGAAGAAGAAAAAGAAGCCGAGAAGACATTGGCTAAACTAAAAGAAAAATTCAGACAAGAGAGAGAGGAATGGGAAAGAAAGCAGCAAGAGATAAGAGATAGAATGACTACTGCGCAGGCAAGCAGAGAAGTTATGCAAAGAGTTTTTAAAATTAATCGTTTTGGAACTTGGAACTGCGATACACCAGTGAAATATCCAACTGGAATGATTGTAAAGGCTGAATATGTAGACCAAAATGGAGAAGAATTGGAATTTGTGAACCTAAACTTAATCGAAAAACAGAGAAACGCTTGCTTTCCGCTAACAGCAGGAATGATCAAAAAACTACCATTCAACCCGAAGAGAACCAACACTTTGTGGGGAGTTACTACCCATGGAGATATTGCTGTGGGAAAACCAGTAGAATTTGACAAGGCAGGAAGAACGCACACTTTCCAAATGGACTTAATTGACGTAAAGGGAAAATCTAACAGTGAAATTAAAAAATTGATAGCGAGTTAACATGAAAGTACTTATTTCCATATTGTGTGTAATTATGCTCTGGCAATCAAGCTTCTGCCAGAGCGGTACTGCGCTTAAAATTAGGAAAATAAAGTACGATACAATTTTCTATACGCAAGACTTTGTGGATACAACCACCACTTATTCCGAGATAAACTTCAATCCTTTAATGGAGAGCAATTTGCAAAAAGGGACTTGGCTCGGGAATGTATTTTTTGTGGACGACACTTTATATGTTTTTACCCAATTAATTTCAAGTAGACTAAAAAAACAAGCTTTGAAAAATCCAAAGAGATTTTGGAAAAAGATAAATCGAAAGAAGAGAAAGAAAAAATTCACTTTTTACTCTACTTGGTATAATTTCAATCAATTGGATACTCGCTACTGCATCAAAACTACGACCAAGACTTTCTGTAGAATAGCAGAACAAGAGTCCAAAAAAATCGTCTACGACAAGAAAATTACGATTGATAGTGCCGATACTGTAACGAATCAATTTGTATCAGACTACACGTATTTATCTGGCTACGATACTGTTTTTTTGAATAGAAAAGTATTTAATATTAATTCAATATGCAGGAATAGCCGTGATTATACAGCTTGCTTATTCAGAACTTTGATGGGCAATTTGAAAGGCCATTATAATTTTCACCATCCAATGGGATATTTTAAAACTTCGAGCAAAGTAGCTGCTAACAAGTATGAAATGTACTTTGATTTTGAAAATTACTTAATCAAAAAAGTAACAGTTGCAGAAAATAAAAAGGTGAAATATTACTGTGACTTTGATATCGAAAAGGACTCGATTTTTATAATGAACTGTCCAGTAATAGAATTAGCTGCAGGAAAAATAGGACGAAAAAACAACAAGATAAAATTTAGATCCAACAATAAAAATTACAGCTTCTATCAAAAATACAATAAGAACGTTTACCTATCACGGTTTGGAAATCAAGTCATCAACAAGCAGTTTAGCCATTCAGAATTAACTCTTGTTCAGTAAAAAATTCAAACAATTAATGAAGAAATCACTTGCCATAGTTATCCTTATTTTTTCTTCTCTTTTTTCCTTCTCGCAACTTGAGGTAGAAGAAAAGAAAGAAACTTACCAAAGAGGTGTAATAAAAGTCCGAAAACAAAGTGTTGAAATTTTGATCAAAACTGATTACAAATCAGTTACAGACAAAATAGTGATGCCAGCACTCAATTCCACTTCTGCCAATATTATTTACGAATCTCCTTGCAGCAATATAAGCTGGATGCGTAAAAACTGGAAATTCAAAGGATTTACAAGCAGAGCTTTCAATCGCGAATACGTAATTGACGCCATGGAAGTCGAAGATTGTGAAAACGTGAAACTCCACTACATTTCCAAAGAGGGAGACACCACAACTGTGGAAAGTAAAATGAATTTTGAGGAAGAAGATAGGGAAAGAAAAGTAACTTTCACCTATTTGAAAGAGGGGAAAGAAGAACAATTCTTTTTTGATTTTTCCTTGAAAATACAAACCGAACTAAACGAATTTTTATCCACACCTGATAGCAATGTGTACGATACGGTCTCGATCGCTATTTTGTTAAATTCCGAACAGAAATATAAGAAGTATTCGCTAGTGAACGAGCAAAAATCGAGTAACCACAATTTCTTTCCTGGGATATGCAAAGAGGCACACGACACAATACAACAGTGGATTAGCGACACAAAAGATGCAGAAGGCTACCGACATAAAATCACTTTCAAATCATGCAGGGAGATAGAAATATTGTATCGAAATCCTTTGAAAAAATTGAGAAAAGAAAAAATTGAGATTGAACAAGTGGAGGATGAAAATTTCATAAAACTCGACAGACAAAGGATAGATGCTCCAGATAAATATTTTAGTTCGAGATATGGCATCAAGTTTGCAGAAAACAAACTGATATTATCTAACAAAGTAGAGACTTTCACCTACTCTATCGTTAATTAATGAAAGTATTTGATGAAACAATTATTACTCATAACATTTTGTGTTGCGCCTTTTTTTTTGAAGGCTCAAATGAGCAATAACACCATCAAAATCAGAAAAATAAGTTACGATACAGTTTCTGAAAGAAGAAACTTTATCGACTCAATTTCTCCTTATTGGTACATGAATAGATATAAAAACCCTAAAGTGAAAGATCCTCGCTACACGGGTTTTCTAAGTGATTATGTTCTTGTGAAAGGAAGAAGATTTTACGTGTTCAACAAACCCATTTCTTCGCGAGATCAAAGAAAAATAAGCAACAGAGAATCTTCGAAATTTTTCAAGAAGATGAAGCGATTGAGAAAAAGAAATAAACTGCATTATTTCAAATTTACTTACGACAGTAAGTGGTTTGATTCGCTCAATAGAGAATGGAAAAATGACTACACAGTGTTGGACTTGTATGAAAATAACATGAAAATTGCCGAAGGAATAAAGAGAACAAAAATTCCCGAAACAGAAACCACCACGACTAACAAAAAAGTATATATCCGATATGTAATTTTGCAAGATACAATCATGCTTTTGACTCCAATTGAAAATTGGAATCGAAGGAACTTCAGTAGAACTACATTAGCCAATTTGACAACAGAATTGATGCAAAGCGATAGGAAATCTATTTTTGAATTGAGACTAAAATGCACAAAATCAATTAACTACAATACGTACCAGTTTATTTTTGATTTAAAAAAATCGAGAAGTAATAAGGTGAAAATTCTACAAAACAATGACCGAAAATTCGTCTGCAATTATACAATTAAAGGAAAAAACATCTATATTGAGAATCCTCCTATTCCAGAGTTTGCAATGGGTAAAATTGACAGTAAAATTTCTAAAATTAAATTCAAAATTCACTCTACCAATCATATTTACGCGATTTCTGCCCAATAATGAAACTCTTATTTTCCATATTTCTTATTCTAATGTCGGTCATTTCTGCCGCACAAATTGGCAATGGGAAAATTAAAATAAGAAAGACCGACCAATCCATTATTGGCAATACGCTCAGTTTGTTTGATTTGAGAACGCAAGAATGCGGAACCATCACTTTTGAAGATGAAAAAACCTGCGAAGTGAATTTTATTTACGAAAAAGAAGGGCTTAAAAATATTCGAGTTTTTCTTAATTCTCTGGCTTCATCAAAAAAAATCAGCTGTGAATATGAATTAATTTCAGATTCTAGTTTTGTCATCAGCAATGAGGATTATCAAGACACTTGTTTCTACAAATTCATTAATAAAAATAGCAATTTGGTGCAATTCAACAATACGCCTCAAGGTATTTTTGAGAAAGGAAGTTATGCCTTTTTCTATGGGTTTGATTCCGTAGTTTATTCCCAATCCTACCTCAAATCTCTCACAGATTTTAACTTTACAGACAGCCTGCTCCAACTAGATTCTGTCTATAAAAATGTGAGAAACGAAGAAGATCGAGAAAGACTAAATGCAGAATACAAACAGAAAATAAAAGACTATAAGCAGACCATTAATTTTTCGTTTTTCACAGGAAAATATGTGTTAAATGGAAGTCAAATTAGTTTAATACATCAAGAAACCCAATCTCCCTTTGCTACTTTATTTACAAAGAAAGAAGGTGATTTTTTTTCTTTGTTTTCTCACCATAAATTCGAAAACAATTATCCTCTCATTTCTTCATACACCCACAAAACCTATGGCGACATTACCTTCGATTACGAAAAATGTTACATTCAATATCGAAAACCAATTACCGATAACTCCCGCCAAATAATAAAAGGAGATGTGTTCAAAACGGATACGCTCAATATGAATTATCCGCTAGGAGAGACGATTTATGCGCACGAAGGAATTGATTCGTTTGAGATTGAGAACACCAAATATTTTGAATTTGCGAAAATAAAAGGAATAGTAGGTGGATTTTATTCTGCCTCTATTGAATCTCAAAATGGAAATAGAATGCCAATATCTCCGCTCTTTTTCACTGCTCAAAAAGCGATTAGCGTTTCCGACAAAACATTGACAGATACAATTGGCGATTGGGATTACAAAATTCAAAACGGCATTTTTTATCTTTATAATGAGACCGATACACTCATTGACGAAATGAAAAATGGTTTGGATAATTTCCGCTTCACCTATCGAAATAATGAACCATTTGTGTTTGGTGCGTTTCACAAAAAAGATAAAAAAACAGGAGAAAACGAATTTGTATTACTTTTTTCGAACAACACTGGGGTGAAATACTCAAGCACCAACTTTGATTATAAAACTGCAAGAAAATCAATAGAAAACGATCAATTGATTGAGATTCCGGGAGTAAAATACAATTATTTCAAATACACAGCCACTTCAGAATACTTGTGGATTGAATACCAAAATGGAAATTACGAAGAGTGTAAATTCTTCAATTATAACAAAGCCATTCGCTCTGGAAAAGGAAAAAAAACTAAGAATTATTATTTGCTGAATTAGCTTAATTTAAGTTACACTATTTCGCAATCCTTCTTATTTTAATCATAAAATAGGCAAAAAATAGAGTAACAATAGGACTCAACCAATTGAAAATAGCAAACACAAAATACTCTGCCACCCCTACTCCAAGAACACCAGACTGATAAGCTCCGCAAGTATTCCAAGGAATGAGAACAGAAGTCACAGTTCCAGAATCTTCTAATGTTCTACTTAAGTTTTCAGGAGCAAGTCCTTTTTCTTTGTAAGCTTTTTTAAACATTTTTCCAGGAATAACAATTGCCAAATATTGGTCAGAGGCTATCGCATTTAATCCTAAACAACTTAACACGGTACTTGCAAATAATCCAAAAATGGATTTAGCTTTACTTAATAAAACTGAAGTAATTTTGGATAAAAATCCTACTCCGTCCATAATTCCTCCAAATATCATTGCAGAAATAATCAACAGAATTGTCCATAGCATGCCCATAATTCCACCAGCAGTAAATAATTCATTTAATTGTTCGTTATCTGTCACAATCTCAGTATCGGTATAGATTGAAGCGAAGATGGTTTGAATTCTCGACTCTCCCAAAGTATCAAGAATATTTGGTTGTAGAAAATACGCAAATACTGTTGCTAATAAAACTCCTGAAGCCAGGGCGATAATTGGTTTAGTCTTGAGAAGAATTAACACAATCACAATTCCTGGTACAATGAATAAACTTGGAGAAATATAAAAAGTGGATTTTATAGAAAATAAAAGATTATCCACATCAGCTTTTCCCGTTACTTCAGTATTCAAACTCAAAAAAGTGAAAAACAACAAGGTAATTACGATACTGGGAAACGTAGTGTAAGTCATGTATTTGATATGAGTAAACAAATCCGTTCCTGCCATGGCTGGCGCAAGGTTTGTCGTGTCACTCAATGGCGACATTTTATCTCCAAAATAGGCTCCTGAAATAACTGCTCCTGCTATCATTCCCGAAGAAATTCCCAAAGCTGATCCGATTCCCACCAAAGCAATTCCTACTGTAGCAGAAGTAGTCCATGAACTCCCTGTGGCGATCGAAATAATTGCTGCAATGATAACTGAAGCTGGAAGAAAAATCTCTGGACTTAATACTTGCAATCCATAATACACCATTGCTGGAATTATTCCACTAATCAACCAGGTCCCAGCTAAAGCTCCAACCAAAATTAGCAAAATTACTGGCACCAATACGCTCAATAAATTTTCTTTTACTTCTGCCCAAATTTTTTGCAAACTCACCTTGTTTGCTACTCCTAGAATAAGTGATAACAGTCCTGAAACCAGTAAAATATAATG
>JBDMYC010000102.1:0-6988 GCA_039770535.1 Flavobacteriales bacterium | reverse complement strand
GTTTAGGCGTTTTAAATACTCTAGTGTGTTTTCTGAAGGTGAATTGTTGTTTGTTAGACCTTTGGAGAGTGCCATTCCACTTGTGTTTAGTATTGGTAAAGAATCCACGATAAAGTTCAAGACAGAACTTCCAGATATTCATACAAATTTAAAAGTTAAAGGCAATAATGAAACATCTGTAGCAAGTGAGTTTTATAATAGAATGAGCCAATTTAAATACAGAATAACAGAAACAGAGCAAAAGTTGTACACGGAAGAAACAGCAGATGGTATGTATTTCTATGACAGTGTATTGGCTGAAATAATTAAAGAAGAAGCTGCTTTCAAAATGGAATTTGTAGAGGAAAATAAAAATACCTCATCTTTGATGCTGATGAATGATTTTGTCGATTATGAAAACGATTATGTCTTGATGATAGAGCTCGAAAAAGGCCTTGGAGGCAGTTTAAAAGAAACTTCTATGTACAAAAAAGTGAGAGCTAAACTTCATAAGTATCAATTGTTTCAAGAAAAAATGGAGGGAAAAGGAAAGAAAGCTCCAATGCTAATTCTTCCGGGAGTGGATGGAATAGATCTATCTTTAAGTGATTTTCAGGGTAATTTCATCTTGCTAGATTTTTGGGCTTCTTGGTGTGCTCCATGTAGAGCAGAGCATCCAAGATTGGTGAAGTTGTATGAAGAATATCAAAAAAGAGGTTTTGAGATTTACAGTATTTCTCTTGATAAAGACAAAGAGAAATGGTTGAAAGCGATAGCAAAAGATAAATTAAGTTGGCAGGCGCATGCTAGTAATCTGAAAATGTTTGAGTGCCCTTCGGTAAAATTATATGAGGTGCAGGCTCTACCATTCAATGTACTGATAGATAGAGAAGGGTATGTTTTAGAAGTCAATTTGAGAGGAAAAAAACTAGAAGAAAAATTAAAACAAATATTTGATGCAAACAATTAAAAAAATAGCCACAATAGCTTTAATGCTCATTGCTACAGTAGTCCATAGTCAGCAAAAGACAACAGTAAAAGGAAAGATAAAAAAGGGCAGAGGTAAAATGATTTACCTTAAGCACAATCAAGGAAACAAGGTAACATATGTAGATTCTGCAAAAATAAACTTTTTCGGAAGGTTCAAAATGGAAACAGAGGTCGTGTTAGATGACTTTTATCAAATTGCTGTAGGAAAAAAAATGCCACACATGCTTGTGCTCAAGGGTGGTGAGAAAGTAAAAATCAAAGCACCTGTCAATTTTAATAATAAAGAGTATAAGGTCACAGGGTCGCCAGATAGCAAGCTTATTCAAGAGTATAACGAGGTGAAATACAGTAATGAATTGTCAAAGGATTCTTTGTCAAAGTTTGCGCTTGATTTTATCCAAAAAAACTCCAAATCTTTAGCAATTTTTGTTGCTCTTAATGATGTGAAGGATATTAAAAAAGCACTAACTTTTGCTGAAAAAGGAATAGGACAATCTTATGCAAATTCAAATTATCATAAAAGTCTTCAAGCTGGACTTCAGCAAGTTGCAAAGTCTGAGCAAGCTAAAAAATCTTCCAAAACAAGAATGGGTGCAGTTGCACCAGAGCTTAACATGGTAAACCCTGAGGGAAAAATAATGACACTGGAATCATTGAGGGGGAAATACGTATTAATTGATTTTTGGGCTTCGTGGTGCGGTCCTTGCCGAAGAGAAAATCCGACTGTTGTAAGGCTTTATAATAAATACAAAGACCAGGGATTTGATGTTTATTCTGTTTCCTTGGATAAAAGTAAATCAAAATGGGTTTCTGCCATTGCAAAAGATAAGTTGTCATGGCCAAATCACGTCAGTGATCTGAAAGGGTGGGGTTCTGCAGCAACACGACTCTACGGTTTTAGAGGAATTCCCTATACAGTCCTAATAGATAGAGAGGGGAAAATAATTGGAACTAGATTAAGAGGTCCAGCACTAGAGCGAAAATTAGAAGAATTATTCAAATAGAATGCATTTAAGTAAGGACAAAAAAATATATTTTGCTTCGGATTTTCATCTTGGCGTTCCTTCTCACAAGGAAAGTAGAGAGAGAGAGAATCGAATTGTAGCTTGGTTAGAGGTTGTACAAAATGATGCCAAAGTAATTTATTTGGTAGGTGATATTTTTGACTTTTGGTTTGAATACAAGCACGCTATACCCAAGGGTTTTACCCGTTTTTTTGGAAAAATTGCTGCTTTGACAGATGCAGGAATTGAGGTGGTTTTTTTTACAGGAAATCACGATATGTGGATGTTTGATTACCTAGAGAAAGAGCTGGGTGTAAAGGTAATACGTGAGAAAATAGAGATCGAAATTAATGGAAAACATTTTTTGATTGCGCACGGAGATGGTCTGGGTCCTGGAGATAGGGGCTATAAAATAATAAAAGCTGTTTTTGCAAATAAAGTATGTCAATGGATGTTTGCTCGTTTGCATCCTAACTTCGGAATAGGTCTTGCTAATTATTTCTCTAAAACTAGTAGAAAGCATTCGGTCAATGAGGATAAATACCTAGGAAGAGAGAAGGAATGGCTAGTACAGTATTCTTTAAAAATGCTAGAAAAAAAACATTTTGATTTTTTTATTTTTGGTCACAGGCATTTTCCAATCACAGTTCAATTATCAGACAAAAGTCAGTACATAAATTTAGGTGAATGGATTAGTCACAATTCTTATTTAGAGTTTGACGGAGAAAAATGCGTAATGAGTTATTTTTCAGCAAATTAAAACCTCTGTAAATTTCAGTATTTATTTACATATATATTAAGGTATAAACTGTCTTTTTTATTTGTGGATTAATTTAGTTTTATTATCAGCAAATACTACATGAAGTATGTGTCTCAATTATTGTTTTTCGACTAATAATAAAATTCTTTTGGGGCTCGTTGGTATAAAGGCAGAATCCATCCTATCTGAATATTGAAAAAGTTATCAGTCCTCATTTCAAATCGGGGGTCATCTATCTGATAATCTACTTGATAATCTCTTCTCAATTTTGTGAATGCTTGAGTAAACTCAATTCCGCAATAAAAATTCATTAGTTTATTGTTGCTCATATATCGGTAGCCAATAAATTCTGTAAATGAAATGCCTGACGTATATCTGTCGTAGCCGGCTCTGTATATTCCATTAAGTTGCACAATGTCATTATTGATGTTGTTGAAATTTATTTTGTGTGTCAAAAGCCCAGTGCCCAGGGTAATGATAAATCCAGAATTAGGATTGCTAGAAAGAATTGGAAATAGCCTACCTGCATATACGCCAATGTGATGACCTCTTTGTAACATCTCGTAGGTAGAAAATTTACCATCAACTCCAATGATCCCCTCTTGCGAAGTAAGTAGATCCTGAATCATTCCGGAATCTTTGACATTATTCCCGAAAAGGAAATCATACTTTACCCCCACAATCCATTGTGATTTGAATTTCATCTCAAACCTAGCATTGAGAGAGGAGGTAAAACCGAACCTATCTTGTAAATCCGAACTAGGAAAATTGGCTGAATATCCCAATTTTAAAATCGGCATATTTATTGAAGAGTCGGTAATACTTGATTGGCTAGTTCCTCTTAAATAAGAACCAACAACTAATAATAAGATGATTTTTTTTAACATCATTTTGATTTTGTAAAATTGATTGAATATAAAACTACAACTAATTATGTATAATATTGTTATAAGTTTTATTTATAATATTTCACTTAATATCCCCACTTACGGATAAGTTGTTAAAAAAGACTAAAAAATCTTGGTTAACACATTATGAATAAGTACATTTACTGGAAAATTTTATAAAAAATAACATGAAACAAACATTACTCAAAAAGTTAATTTTACTAGTGGCCTTAATTGGGGTTAGTTTTGCTGGAAAATCTCAGCTACAAGCCTCAATAACTAGCTGTAACCAAGGTTTTACTCCAAGCGGAGTTTACAAAATCCAATACTCAGTAAGGTTAGAAAATCCTAGTACAACAGCTTCAATCACTGGAATTCAATTATTTGATCCTTTGGAAACTGCAACTGCCTTTAATACAGGCTGTGTAACTTTGATAGATGGAAAGTCCATTGCAACTGCAAACAGAGATGGAAATACTTTTCCGCAAATGTATAACGGTGGTGATTTGGATGCTGGTTTTGACCATACCAATGTTGGTAACCCAGGAGATACAGGAGTTTTTAATCCTTCATCTTTATTGACAGATACTTTGTATCCGCGTCAAGTAATCACAGTTTCGTATTGTGTTCATGTAGATCCTGCATGTGCAGGAGGGGTGACGGAGTTATCAGGAGCAGGGGTTACTTTTGTAAATGCATTTACAACAACTTCATCCAATGGTTCGCCTTCAGGAAGTATTACTCATAATGATTTTCATACAACTGAAACTAATGTTGCAGCCAACTTGCATGTTCCTGTGAATACGCCAACAGTTAATTTTGACGGAACTTATGATTTCACAAATACAATTATCATAACTAATGACGGAAGTGCTGTTGCAAATAATGTTCAGTTCAATATGTCTATGGAAGCTCTTTCAACAGCAGCTCCAGCTATTCCTCTTAATACTTATGTTGTAACACAAATTTCTGGAGCGCCCATGACTGTCAATCCCGGTTATACAGGCCAAGGAGCTAATACCGGAATCTTGGCTGCGGGTCAGACAATGGCAAGTGGAACTTCTGCTGCGTTTTCTATCGCATACAATGTAGGCCCTACAACAAACAGCAGTTGGAGAAACTTTGCAGTAATTAATCCAAGTTACTCCGTAGGAGCAGCTGATGGGCAAGCAGAAAACTCAACACACAGTTATGTAAGTTGGACAGATGCAAAAGGAGGTCATGTTGATAGATACTATTCAGGTTCTTCAACTTCTGATGTCCCTTCTTCAGAAGATCAGTGTTCTTGTCCTTCATTAAGAATGAGATTCCCATATACAGTTTCACTGAATTTAGTAAAGACTGTTCTTGCAAGTGCACCTTCTGCAAGTTTAAGTCCTACAACAAGAGATTACACTTTCCAGTTAGTTGCTACTAATAATGGTTCTTCTACTGTGCAAATAGATAATGTTTCGCTAATTGATGATTTAACAGCAATTTGTGGGGCAGCCAATATCGTAGGAATCACTGCAGCTCCTTCTTTTTCGTCTTCTACTGCTACAACAAATCCAGTCTTTAATGTAGGGTTTGATGGAGTGGGTAATAATAATATTTTTGATGGCGCGTCTGGTGTTATTGATCCAGGACAGCAGGTGACAGTGGTATTTACTGCCGAAATTACTGTGCCATGTTTAGGTAATAATTCAGCAGCCTTTTCTGGTGACGATCCAACTAGTACTTCAGCTGGTGTCTCAAACTCATCTGCAGTTTTAAATTCACTACCGGTTCCAGATACCGCTTACTTTTTAACAGGTGGAAACCCAGTAGATACTTGCATAACAACTACTGAGCTAATTGGTAGTAATTTGACATATGGTACTTGCGAAGCTCCAAACAATGGAGTGTTAACAAATGTAGATTCTTGTTTCAGATATACACCAGTGTCAAATAGTTTAGATACTGCTTGTGTAATTATTTGTGATGAGTATGCAGTGTGTGATACTACAATCTTGATTTTCGTGCCGCCTTTAACAAACGATACGATAATAACAACGAGTCCATTTGTTTGTGTGGATTCAACAGAAATGGATGGCTTAACGTTTAGCACTATCTCAACATGTGATGGTACTGGAACAACAACTAGCGGTGGGACAGTAACAACTGGCTCTAATAATTGTGTTACAATTACACCAAACTACGTTTTAGGAACAGATACTACTTGTATCATTATTTGCGATACGCTATTGAATATTTGTGATACAACAATCATTGTTTCAATAATACCGCCAACACCAGATACTATTGTAATGTTTACGTACGGAGTCGCAACAGATACTTGCTTAAGTACATCTGAACTTCCTGGTTCAACATTTACATATACTGCTTGCGGAAATCCTGGAAACGGATCAATTTCTAATATTGATTCTTGCTACAGATATATTCCGATAAATAACTTACTTGACAGTTCTTGTGTAGTTATTTGTGATGAATATGGAATTTGTGACACAACATATTTCTTTTATTTACCACCCTTTGAAAAAGATACTATCTACAGAGGAATACCTGCCACAGGTGGAACAGACTCTTCATGTCTATCTACGCCTGGAACTGGAGGTCCTTATGACGTGACTTCATGCGATAGAACTGATGGTACTTATGCAGGATTTCTATTAATAACAGATGATTCGTGTGTTGTTTATACTCCACCTTTATTGCCTTTCACAGGCGATACGGCTTGTATAATTATTTGTGATACAATAGTTTCAACTTTATTATGTGATACTACTATAATTATATATTATCCAACACCTACACCAGATACTATCATTACTCAATTGCCAAGAGGCGGTGGGTCAGTTGTTGTATGTGCTGACACAACCGAACTACTTGGTAGTAATTTCACTTATTCTTCTTGTGGAGGAGCAAGTTCAGGTGTTTTCTCTAGAAATAGTGAGAACTGCTACACGTATATTACTGTGCTTCCAAGAGTAGATACTACTTGTGAAATTGTATGTGATGAAAATGGAGTGTGCGATACAACTTATTTTATATTTGTGCCGGCTGTAACTCCTGATACAGTTATTACAACAAATCCAATTGTTTGTGTTGATACTACTGAAATGCCAGCAGGATATCAGACAATTACTGCTTGTGATGGTTCTGTAAGCCCTACGACTACAAATGGTGGTAGTGCAGTAATAGATCCATTGACAGGATGTGTTACAACAACACCAGATTTCTCTTCGTCAATGACAGATACAACTTGTGTTATCGTATGTGATACTATTAACGGAATCTGTGATACAACAATTATCATAACAGTTCAACCTCCAACACCAGATACAATTGTACAATTTACAAATGGAATGGCTACTGCTGCATGTTTAGCT